>JABSQW010000507.1 GCA_013215605.1 Myxococcales bacterium | reverse complement strand
GGCGTCGTTCACTCTGACCGGGCAGCTTCACGAACAGCGGAATACCGACGGCGTCGGACGGGTGCTCGTGGATGTCGCGCCGCGATCGGTTCGGCCAGAAGCCCGCACCGTGGTCGGCCGTGACGATCAAGAGCGAACGATCGAACAGCCCGACCGTTTCGAGGCGTGACACCAACTCGCCGAGCAGCGCATCGGTGAACCCGAGCTGCAGCAGGTGCTGTTGCTGTCCCTGCGTGATCCACCACGGTTCGGCGCCCCAGTTCGACATGTCGATGCCGACGTTGCTCGGGTGGTAGGCGCGGCCCGAAGGGAGGTACTGCCACGGCGCGTGGGGGAGCAGGCTGTGGAGGAAGTAGAGGGGAGGCGGCGAGCCCGCTGTGTCGCTGGCCGCGTCCATCGGCTGCATCGAGGCGACGAACTCGCGGAACCGCTCCGGGCGGTTCGCGTGCAGCTCGGCGTCGTCGCCGGCTGCAGGTTCGGCCGCGAAGTCGCGCCAGAGCTCGGTGACGGGGGGCAGCGCGTCCGCAGCATCGGCCGGCAGGAGGATGTGGAGCGCGAGAATCCGCAGATCCGAGGCGAGCGCCGCGATCCGCTGTGCCCGACTCGCGGCGTCGCGCGGCGCCACTGCGTGGAGGGAGGTGATGGGCTCGTCGGCGACGACTTCGTAGTGATCCTCCAGCAGGCTGAACAGGTTGCGCGGGTGGTCGGACCGGGTACCGAGGAGGCCCGGCTCGGGATAGCGGCCCGTCAGGATCGCGGGCAGCGCGTGGTTCGTGTCGACGTGGACTGCCGTCGCGTCGCGGAACCACGTCGACTGCGCGGCGAGGCGCGCGAACGCGGGATACCGGACGGCATCGATCTGCGAGCGCTCGTCGAGCAGGGACACCAGCGGGAGCTCGTCGAACACCACGAGCACGACGGGCAGCGGATTCTCGGGCGGCGCGCTGGCCTCGATGCCGCCGGCATCCGGCTGCAGGAGCTTCGCGATGTCGGAATTCGCGAAGAACGAGGCCGCGAAGACGATGGGCGCGAGGCCGAGCAGCGCGACGACCCGTCGCAGCAGCGCGCTGCGCGCCAGTGCGATCGTCGCCGCGAGTGCGACGCCGCCGGCCACGACCCACTCGGCGCTTCCACCGAGCACCGCGCCGTGGCCGAGCGGCCGCAGCAGCGGCAGGACGGTCGCTGTGAGGAGGC
This sequence comes from Myxococcales bacterium, assembly GCA_013215605.1. Taxonomy (GTDB): domain Bacteria; phylum Myxococcota_A; class UBA9160; order UBA9160; family SMWR01; genus JABSQW01. Next base: position 19,098 of record JABSQW010000507.1, on the reverse strand, counting down.
CGAAGACCAGAGCGCGGTGGACCCACGCGACCGAGCGCCGGTGGATCCGCGAGAGCGCGGCTTCGACGCCCCACAGGGCCCCGGGCAGCCCGATGAGGAGCGCGACCGTGAGCGCGACGAGCTCGGCCGGCGCGATCTCGTGGGCCACGAGAACGGGCGGGTAGCGGCCGAGCAGATCGAGCAGCGGCTGCCCCAGGGCGAAGGCGGACAACGCGAACAGCTGTGCGGCGGATTCGATCGAACCGGGCACGGCCGGCGCGCTGCGCCCGCTCCCGGCATTGCTCGCGGCTGCGGCGTCGTTTCCCAAGGCGTACCCAGTTAAGCCCATTCTCCGCCGGTCCACCGGACCTGCGATACCTTGCCCGGGTTCGGAGCGCTGCGAATCCGACATCGATCGGGAAACGCGAGGAGGAACCATGGCCGAGGAAGATGCCGAGATGCGCGCGGAGCTCGAGCGGCTGCGCGCCGAGAACGAGGCGCTCAAGAGCCGCGATCCGAAGGCTCTGCGCCTGCAGGTGAGCAAGAAGGGATGCGTGTCGATCTACGGGATTCGCCGCTTTCCCTTGTCCTACTACGCCGACGAGTGGGATTTGATCCTCGGGATGGCCGACGAGATCCGCGAGTTCATCCAGCAGAACGAAGGCAGCCTGAAGCGCAAGTAGTCACCGCCGTTGCCCGTCATCGATTGCACGCAGCTCTCGAAAGCCTACGCGCACCGCCCGATCTTCTCGGGAGTGAGCTTCACCGTTCGCAGCGGCGAGCGTGTCGGCGTGGTGGGGAACAACGGCTCGGGCAAGAGCACGCTCGGTCGAATTCTCGCCGGCGTCGAGGAGGCGGACGGAGGAAGCGTCGCCAAGCGGCGCGGCGCGCGCGTCGACTACCTCCCCCAGGAGCCGAGGCTGCCGGCGGGTCGCCGCGTGAGCGACGTCGTACTCGAGAGTCTCGAGGCGTGGGGGCGCGCGAAGCAGCGACACGACGATCTCACGGCAGCCCTCGCGGATCCCGCCGCCGACGTCGAGCGTCTCGTTGCCGAGCAGGCCGCCGCCGGGGAAGAGGTCGAGCGCCTCGGGGGCTGGGAACGCCAGCACGAAGCCGAGGCGATCGTGGGTCACCTCGGCATCGCGGATCCCACGCGCCTCATCGACACGCTTTCGGGTGGCGAGCAGCGCCGCGTCGCGATCGCACGGATCCTCGTCGGCGAGCCCGACCTCGCAATCCTCGACGAGCCCACCAACCACCTCGACGTCGACACGATCGAGTGGCTCGAGGAGTACTTCTCGAGTCGCTTCGGCGGCGCGCTGCTTCTCATCACCCACGACCGCTACGTGCTCGACCGCGTGACGTCGCGCACCCTCGAGCTCGACGCCGGAACGTTGACGAGCTACGCGGGTGGCTACGCGGTGTACCTCGAGGCCCGCGCCGAACGTCAGGCCCACGCCGAACGCAGCGAGCGCAACCGCCAGAATTTTCTCCGGCGCGAGCTCGAGTGGCTGCGACGACAGCCAAAGGCGCGCACCACGAAGCAGAAAGCGCGTCTCGGCCGCGCACACGGTGCGATCGACGATCCCGGTCTGCGCCGCGAAAAGACCGCGGACCTGCGCATCACGGCAGAGCGCCTCGGCAAGACGATTCTCGAGCTCCGAGGCCTGCGCCTCGCGCGCGAGGGAAGGATACTCATCGACGGCCTCGACCTGGCGCTGCGCCGAGGCGAGCGCATTGGCGTCGTGGGAGCCAACGGCACCGGCAAGACGAGTCTGCTTCTCGCGCTCCTCGGCGAGCTCGCGCCCGAGGCGGGGACGCTCAGCCTCGGCAAGAACACGAAGCCCGGCTACCTCGATCAGGCGCGCAGCGGTCTCGACGACGCGGCCAGCATCCGCGAATCGGTGGCGGGGGATCAGGCGATGGTGGAGGTCGGCGGGCAGTCGGTCGCGGTGGGGGGCTATCTCGAGCGCTTCCTGTTCGATCACGCCACGCAGCGCATGAAGGTGGGCGTCCTGTCGGGTGGAGAGCGGGCGCGCGTGTGCCTCGCGCGGCTCCTGTGCGAGAAGACGAATCTGTTGCTCCTCGACGAGCCGACGAACGATCTCGACGTCGCGACGCTCGGTGCCCTCGAGTCCATGCTCAACGACTTCGGCGGCAGCGCGCTGATCGTGAGCCACGACCGCTGGTTCCTCGACCGCGTCGCCACGTCGATCCTCGCCTTCGAGGGCGACGGCCGCGTCGAGCTCCACCGCGGCACGTACTCCGACTACCGCGAGCGCCGCGACGCGGAGGTTGCATCCACGCGCCGACTTCCCGCGGAACGACCGGATGCCAGCGACGCGGCCCCGGCGCGCAAGACGTCGAAGCCCACGAAGAAGCTCACGTGGGCCGAGGAGCGCGAGCTCGAGGGACTCTTCGAACGCATCGAGGCCGCGGAAGGCGAAGCGGAGCGTCTGGCCGCACGGCTCGCAGACCCCGCGACGTACCGAGCGACCCCGGGGGCGACCGACGAACCCGAGTCCGTCGACGTCGCCGCCCTCGGTCGCGACCTCGAAGCGGCGCGCGATCGAGCCGCGGAGCTGCTCGAACGCTGGGAAGAGCTCGAGGCGCGGAAGGGCGACTGACCCGACGCCCCGCTGAGGGCAACCGGCCGCGCGGCTGGCTTCGGCCGCCCCGGGAGTTCAGAATGGGCCGCGCCGCGCGCAGCTTTGGGAGAAGTCGGTGGATCTGGATCTCGGTGAAGACCAGCAGGCGATTCGCGATGCCGTCGGGGGCTTCCTCGAGAAGGAGGTGACCCCCGAGCGCGTTCGCGACGCCGAGCCTGGCGGCTTCGACGCCGAGGTGTGGCGCGGGCTCGTCGATCTCGGAGTGGCGGGGATGGGGCTCGCCGAATCGCGGGGCGGTATGGACGGGGGGCTTCTCGATCTCGCGCTCATCGCCGAGCCGATCGGTGCCCATCTGACGCCCGCGCCGTTCGTCGAAACCGCCACGGTGCTGCGTCTGCTCGAACGGGTCGACGCTGGGGCGGCTCTCGCCGATCGGTTCGCCGAGACGCTGGCGAGCGATGCCAGCGTTGCGACCCTCGCGCTGCGCCCCGCGCGCAGCGGGACCTTTCGCCTGGTGCCCGCCGGTGCGGTGGCGGATCTCGTGGTGGGACTCGACGGTGACGATCTCGTCGCGCTCGACGCTGCGCCACCCGGGGTCGGCTCGGTGCCCTCGAATCTCGGCGCGGCTCCCGTCTCGGATCGTGACGCCAACGCCGGCGAGCGCACGGTGCTCGAGAGCGGCGACGCCGCACGCACCGCCTTCACCGCGGCCCTCGACGACTGGCGCGTACTGACGGCCGGTTGGCTGTCGGGACTCGCCGATCGCGCTCTTGCCATCGGCGTCGAGTACGCGACGTCGCGCGAGCAGTTCGGCGTGCCCATCGGGTCGTTCCAGGCCGTGTCGCACCGCCTCGCCGACGTGAGTACGGAGGTGGAGGGAGCGCGACTCCTGTACCGCGAGGCGGCCTGGTCGGCCGACGAGGGTCTGCCGCGGATGGGAGTGCTGGCGGGCGCCGCCTATCTGTTCGCGAGCGAGACCGCCCAGAAGTCGGCCGAGGAGAGCCTTCACTTCCACGGCGGCTACGGGTTCACCCTGGAGTACGACATTCAGCTGTTCTTTCGGCGCGCGAAGACCGTGGCGCTCGCCCTGGATGCGCAGACCCCGCTGCTCCACGACCTCGCCGGGCGGATCCTGCAGGGTTCCGGTCGCGACCTCATCGGCGTGGGAGGAGGCTGAACCGTGGATTTCAACACGGGCGAGCGCGGGGAGCTGTTTCGCCGGGAGGTGCGGGAGTTCTTTGCCGAGCACCTCACCGACGAGGTCCGCCAGCGCGTTCGCGAGACCGGAACCGTGCACGACTGGAAGCTCCACCGCGCGCTCGGCGAGAAGGGCTGGCTCGCCGCGTCGTGGCCAGTGGAGTACGGCGGGCAGGAGCGCGAAGCGAGCGAGATGGCGGCCTTCTACGAGGAGGCGGCTCTCGCCGGGGCACCGTTCGACGGCCTGCTCACGACGCTCATCATCGCCAACACGATCCGCCACGTCGGATCCGACGAGCAGAAGCGCGAGATCATCCCGCCGATTCTTCGAGGCGAGGTGCTCGTCGCCCTCGGCTACTCGGAGCCCGGGTCGGGCTCGGACGTGGCATCGGTGCGAATGCGTGCGGTGCGCGACGGCGACGAGTGGGTGATCGACGGTGAGAAGGTCTTCACGACGCTCGCCCACGAGAGTCAGTACGTGATCCTTCTGACGCGCACCGATCCCGAAGTCTCGAAGCACGCGGGGCTCACGATGTTCCTCGTCCCTCTCGACCTGCCGGGGATCGAGATTCGCCCGATCCACACACTCGGCGGCGAGCGCACGAACTCGACCTTCTACGCCGGCGTGCGCGTCCACGACCGCTGGCGGGTCGGCGAGGTGAACGGCGGCTGGGACGTCATGGGCGTGGCGCTGACCTTCGAGCGCACCGTCACCGGCGGCAAGGAGACGGTTCGGCTGCTGGAGCGCTTCGTCGAATGGGCGCGCGAGGCCACGGACGCCGACGGCCGGCCGCGTCTCGAGGAGGCGCCGGTTCGCGAGGCCATCGCCCGGACGGCCATCCGGAACGAGGTTTCGTACCTGCTCGCGCAGCGGGCGAACTGGGTCGCGGCGAGCGGCGGTCTGCCCGGCGTCGAGGGCTCGCAGTCGCGCTTGTTCTATACCACGCGTTTTCAACGGACGGCCTCTGAGCTCATGGACGTGATCGGCCCCGAGGCGGTGCTCGATCACAACGCCGAAGGAGCGCCCGCGTCCGGTCATATCGAGCACGCCCACCGGCACTCGCAGGTCGGGACGATCTACGGCGGTACCTCGGAGATTCAACGAGGCATCATCGCTCGCCGCGGCCTGAAGCTGCCGTCCGCGCGTTAGGACCAAGGAGAAGCAATGAGCCAGCGTGTCGCTTTCGTTACGGGAGCCAGTCGCGGGATTGGAAAGGTTACGTCCATCGCCCTGGCCGAGGCGGGGTTCGATGTCGCCGTGAGCGCGCGCACCGTCGAGGAGGGCGAGGAGCGCGAGCACTCGTCGACCGTCAAGGCGTCGAACACGAAGCCCCTTCCCGGCAGCCTCTCGGCTACGGCTGCGCTGGTCGAGAAGGCGGGTGCGAAGGCGCTCGTGGTCGCGGCCGATCTCCTCGAGCCGGCCTCGCTGGCTGAAGCGGCGGCGAAGATTCTCGCGACCTGGGGGAGAATCGACGTCGTCGTCCACAACGGGCGCTACATCGGCCCGGGCCACATGGATCGGCTGCTCGACACGCCCATCGAGTTCATCGAGAAGCAGATCCAGGCCAACGTGATCGCGCCCCTCATCCTCAACAAGTTGATCCTGCCCGGCATGATCGAGCGCGGTGAGGGGACGATCGTCAACATCGTGTCGGCGTCTGGCTACTCGGATCCCGCGAAGCCCGCCGGTGAAGGCGGCTGGGGGCTCGGCTACGGGCTCTCCAAGGGCGCCTTTCAGCGCGTCGCGGGCATCCTCAATGCCGAGCACGAACGCGACGGCGTGAAGGTGTTCAACGTGCAGCCGGGCTTCATCGCCACCGAGCGCATGGCGGCCGACATGGCGGAATTCGGTTTCTCGGGCGGAGAGCCCCCCGAAGTGGTGGCGAGCGTCGTGCGCTGGCTCGCTACCGAAGAGGAGGCCTCGCAGTACACGGGCCAGACCGTCGAGGCCCAGTTCTTCTGCCACGAGCGCGCTCTGCTGGCGGGGTGGGAGGGCCCGAAGCCGAACACCGCCGAGATCGTCTACGACCTTTCCGGTGCGGCGCTGGCTGCCCACGAAGAGATGCTGCGTCGCAGCGAGTGACACCATGTCCGCCATGTCCCCTCCGCCTCTCGTCGGCATCCCGTGCACGTCACGCACCGACGTGGAGAAGGTGCTCGCGGCGGACGAGTTCCAGAGCGTCGCCGCGCGCGAGAGCATGCGCAGTGCTGGACTCGCCGGAGCTCGCATCGAGATGTACGTCGCCCACGATCGGGAACACCTCGGTGTGGGGCAGCTCGCGGTGTTTCGCGGGACACGGGTAGGCTGATAAGCTGAACGAAGCCAGGACGGCAGGAGGTTCCCATGCGCACCGAAATCTGTGAACGCCTCGGGATCGAGTTTCCGATCTTTGCCTTTACGCACTGTCGCGATGTCGTTGCAGAGGTGTCCAACGCGGGCGGCCTCGGGGTGCTGGGTGCCGTGGGCTTCAGTCCCGAGCAGCTCGCCATCGAGTGCAAGTGGATCGACGAGCACGTGGGCGACAAGCCGTACGGCGTCGACCTCGTGATCCCCCAGACGTACGAAGGGATGGGAGAACTCGATCCGGAGAAGCTCGAGGAACAGCTGCGGGCCGCGATCCCCCTGCAACACCGCGAGTTTGCCGCCAAGATTCTCGCCGACCACGGCCTCCCCGAGATTCCCAAAGACGAGAAGCACCACGAGCTGCTCGGCATGAGTCTCGCCACCGCCACGCCTCAGCTCGACGTCGCACTTCAGCACGACCAGGTGAGGCTCATCGCAAACGCTCTCGGAACGCCGCCGCCGGAGGTGGTGAAAAAAGTGCAGGACAGCGGGCGACTCGTGGGCGCTCTCTGCGGGAAGGTCCACCAGGCCGTGCGCCACAAGGAGTCGGGTCTCGACTTCATCATCGCCCAGGGCACCGAGGGCGGCGGCCACACCGGTGAGGTGGGCGCCATGGTGCTGTGGCCGCAGATCATCGATGCGGTGGCGCCGGTGCCGGTGCTCGCGGCGGGTGGCATCGCGACCGGGCGCCAGGTGGCGGCGGCGCTCGCCATGGGTGCGCAGGGCGTCTGGACGGGATCGATCTGGTTGACGGTGGAAGAGGCCGAGTGCCCGCCCGCACAGATGGACTCCTACCTGAAAGCGACCAGCCTCGACACCGTGCGCTCGCGATCGTTCACCGGCAAGCCGTGCCGCATGCTGAAGAACGAGTGGACCGAGGCCTGGGCCGCTCCCGACACGCCGGATCCCCTCGGCATGCCGCTGCAGAACATGGTGACGATGGACTGCATCACGCGCACGCACCGGTACGCGGACAGCCCGCAGGCGCAGGCCGTGGCCTTCAATCCGGTGGGGCAGACGGTCGGGATGATGAACGACATCCGGTCGAGCCGTGAGGTCATCTACGAGCTCGTGCAGGACTACGTGGACGCCCTCGACCGGCTGAACACGTTGCCCACCGAGTAGCGAAACAGGAAACCCCGTGGAGACCAACGACCCGCTCGATCCGATCCCCCTCGTCTGGACCGACGACCCGCTCGACGTCTACCGCGAGCTGCGCGAGAACCACCCCCTCCACTACGTCGAAGACCGCGACCTCTTCGTGCTCTCGCGGTACGAGGACATCCTGGCGGCGATCAAGGACTCCAAGACGTGGTCGTCGGCGAGCGGCGTGGTGCCGAGTGGCTTCAAGCCCGACAAGCCGACCGTGATCACGATCGATCCGCCGGACCACACGCAGATGCGTCACGCGGTGAATCGCGCGTTCACACCGCGGCGGATCGAGGTGCTGTCGACGCGCATCCGCTCGATGGCGCGCGAGCTCACCCGCGCGATGCCCAAGGAAGGCCCGGCCGACGCCTTCCACGCTTTCACCGATCCGCTGCCGCTCTACGTCATGGCGGAGCTGCTCGGCGTCGATCGCGAGCAGCGCTCCATGTTCAAGCGCTGCGGAGACGCGATCGTCTACGCCACCGAGACCGATCCCGAGACGCTGCTGTCCGCACAGACCGAGCTCACCGACTACCTCGCCGTCGTCTTCGAAGAGCGCCGCCGCGCGCCGAAGGAAGATCTCATCAGTCTGCTGCTCACGGAGTCGCCCGAGGGTGCGGCGCTCAGCGAGGACGACCTCCTGGGTCTGTGCTTCTTGCTCCTGGTCGCCGGTACCGAGACCACGACGAGCGGCCTCGGCAACGCGCTGCTGTTGCTCGATCGATACCGCGACGCGCGCGAGCGCATCATCGACGATCCGAGCCTGCTGAAGACCGCGGTCGATGAGGTTCTGCGCTTCGATGCGCCCGTGCAGGGGCTCTCGCGCGTGGCTACCCGCGATGTCGAGCTGTACGGGCGCGCGATTCCGAAGGGCGCGCGCGTCCACCTGCTCTTCGCGGCCGCGAACCGCGATCCCGGCGTCTTCGCCGATCCCGACCGCTTCGACATCGAGCGAACGCCCAACCCCCACCTGTCGTTTGGCTTCGGGGTGCACTTCTGCCTCGGAGCCAGCCTCGCCCGGATGGAGCTGCGCCTCGGCCTCGAGGAGTTCCTCCGTCACGCCCCCGCCTACGTCGTGGCCGACGGTGTAGAGCGTCTCAAGTCCGACACGAACCGCGGTTTTGCGCGGCTGCCAGTGGTGATCTGAGGGGCGACACGGCAACACTAGGGGCGGGATTCAGGTGAACGAGCTCAATACGGACTCCGCACCGGCCGGCGCGGCGAAGGAAGCCCGCCTCGCGAACGGCACGCTCGTCGCGTACAGCCTGCCCGCGACGGGCGTCGCGTTCCTCGGCCTGATGATCTCGGTGTACTACTTCAAGTTCGCCGTGGACGATCTGCTCGTGGCGCCCGCCGTCCTCGGGACGATCTTCATGATCGCGCGGATCTGGGACGCGATCTCGGATCCGCTGGCGGGCTACCTGTCCGATCGCACCACGACGCGGCTCGGTCGGCGGCGGCCGTGGCTCGTGGCCTCGATCCTGCCCATCGCGGCCTTTTCCCTGATGCCCTGGAGTCCGCCCGCCGGGCTCGAAGGAGCCTGGCTCATCGCCTGGCTCGTCGTGGGTCTGCTGCTGTTCGAGACGGCTTCGACGGCGTTCACGGTGCCCCACACGGCGCTTGCCGCGGAACTCTCCCTCGACCACCACGAGCGCACGCGCATCTTCGCGTTCCGTTACGTCGGTGTGGGCATAGGCTTCGTGGCGCTGGCGGGCGCGATGCAGCTCATGACCACCACCGACGACCCGCGCGGCATGGCGCAGATCATCATGCTCTGGGGCGGCGGCGTGACGGCGCTGCTGATCGTCGTATCCGTGGCGCGGGTTCGCGAGCGGCCGGAACACGCAGGGCGCGGTGCCAAGCGCCCCGTCGGTGCCGTTCTGGACGTCTGGAGGAATCACCACTCGCGGCTGCTCCTCGTCGTCCTGACCATCGAGAGCATGGGCGCGGCGTCGCTCGGGCTGCTCGGGCCGTTCGTGATGGAGTACGTGGTCGGCGACGAGTCGCTCTTTCCCGTACTCCTCATGTGTTTCTTCGTACCGACGCTGCTCTTCATCCCGTTCGCGCTGCCGATTTCACGGCGACTCGGCAAGAAGCGGACCTGGCTCGCTGGGATGGCGCTGTCGGGAGCGTCGTTCGGCCTTCTGGTCTTCGTGGGTCCCGACACCCTCTGGATCACATTCGTGGCAGGTCCGGGCGCCGGCATCGGGATGGCCATCGGCTCGATGATCGGACCTTCGGTGAAGGCCGACGTCGTCGACGTCGACGAACTTCTGACCGGAGAGCGGAAGGAAGGTCTCTACTACGCGGTGTGGAACTTCTCGCGAAAGTGCGCCGGCGGGATCATGGGCGGCGTCACGGGCCTGGTCCTGCAGTGGGTGGGCTTCGAGCCGAACGCCGAGCAGTCGGAGGCGACGCGCCGGGCCATCGTCTTGCTCTTCGGCCTGCTTCCGGCCAGCGGGTACTTGATCGGCGTGCTGATCTTCTGGCGCTTCGGGCTGACGGAGCAGGAGCACGCGCGCGTTCGCGCGGAGCTCGACCGTCGCGCCAGCTCGTCCGACGATTTCCAGAGACCCTAGACCCTAGAGGCGGTAGATCCGCGCGGCGTTGCCGCCGATGATCCGCCGCGCCTCGTCCTGCGGGACGTCGTGAAAGTGCGTCTCGAGCACGCGCTGCGACTCGGGCCACGTCGAGTCTGGGTGCGGGTAGTCGGTTGCCCAAAGCAGGTTGTCGACACCGAGGTGGTGGCGCTGGCTCACGCCGAAGGTGTCCTCCTCGAACGTCGCCGCCATGTTGCGGTGCCAGTAGAAGCTCGGGAGCTCCTCGAGCATGCCGTAGTGGTCCCAGCCGTGGCGATGCTTCATGGTGTCGAGGCGCCCGAGGAAGAACGGAATCCAGCCGAGGCCCGACTCCACCATCACCACGCGCAGGCCGGGGAAGCGCTGGAACACGCCGCCCACGATCCAGTTCGCGAGCACCTCCGACATGAACATCGGCGGGAGCGACTGGAAGATGCCCTTCGCGGGCGTCGTGTCGTACCGCAGGATCTGCCACAAGGCGTCGTTGGCGCCCACGTGCTGGCTGATCGGGATCCCCGTCTCCTGAATCGCGCCCCACAGCGGATCGTAGTGGGGGTCGAAGTAGGGCGGGAGACCGTGGTCGGTGGGGTACAGAGGGAGCATGAAGGCGCGCGCGCCGTTGGCGGCGAGCCGTCCCACCTCGGCCACGGCCTCGTCGATATCGATGATGGGAACCAGGTAGACGACGAGCAGTCGCTTGCTGTCGACCGATGCGAAGTCGAGGGCCGCATCGTTGAAGGCCTGGAAGGCCGCGAGGCGCCCGCCGTCCTGCAGGCTCGCGAAGGACATGCCAGCCTCGACGTCCGAGTAGAGGACCTCGGCCTCCACACCGTCGAGGTCCATGTCCTTGAGGCGCTCGTGGGGGTCGTACTCTCCGGCCCGCCCGGCGGCTTCCCAGGGGCGATCGGCTCCCTGGACGGGCAGTCCGGAGCCCTCCCTGGGCTTTCCGTCGGCGCCGGGTCTCGGCTTTGCCTTCTTCGCCATGCGCGCGCCGGCTTCGGCACGGGCCTCGCGGTAGGCGTCGTGATACTTCGAAGCGAGGTGTGCGAGCACGGCTTCCTCGCGAATGGCCACGTGGGAATCTGCGGAGAGAATGCGTTCGCGTGCCACGAGATTTCGACCCTCCGGGGCTTGGCTTCGTCGATGGGGATTGCTGATTCGATTATGCACTCGTTGGACCGAATCTGTCGTCGAGGGTCTTTCCCCCAGCTCGACGGATGGAATAGGATGCGGGGCGAAGGAAACAGGAGAGCCCCATGAGCACCGCGCCGAACCTCGACCTCGACGATCTCGATATCATCACGCCCGAGTCCTACGCCCGCCGCGGTCATCCCCACGACGCGTACACGCAGCTCCGCGCGGAGTCTCCCGTTCACTACTTTGCCAACGGCTTCGGCGGGAAGATGCCCTTCTGGGCCATCACCAAGCACGCGCACATCACGGAGATCGGTCGCAACCCAGATCTCTTCCTCAGCAATCCGCAGCTCGTCGTGACCAGCCGCTACCGCGATCGCAACGCCAGCGGCTTCGAGGCCCCCGCGACGCTCATCGAGCAGGACAATCCCCGGCACCGACAGAGCCGCAAGCTCATCAGCCGCCGCTTCACACCGAGGGCGCTCAAGAAGATCCATGCCGACGTCGAGCGCATCGCCAAGAAGATCGTCGATGAGCTGCTCGCCGAGGGCGAGGAGGGCGAGGTGGATTTCGTCGAGAAGGTGGCCGCACCGCTCCCCATCGCGGTGATCGCCTGGCTGCTCGGCGTTCCCGAATCCGATTGGGAGCTCCTCTACGACTGGACGAATCGCCAGATCGGTGCGGAAGACCCCGAGTACGCGGCCCCGGAAGGCGAATCGAGCCATGCCATGGTCGAGCTCTTCACCTACTTCTCGAAGCTCGTCGAGGAGAAGAAGAAGAACCCCGCGGACGATCTCATCAGTCTTTTCGCGCACGCGGAGGTCGACGGCAAGCCCATCGATCCGATCGACGTTCTCGCCTGGTGTCAGATCATCGTGGTGGCGGGCAACGAGACCACGCGCAACGGCACGACGGGCGGAATGCTCGCCCTCGCCGAACATCCCGATCAGCTGCGCCGGATCCAGCAGGATCCGTCGCTGCTCAAGAGTGGCATCGAGGAGATCCTGCGCTGGTCGACGCCGATCATCCACTTCGCGCGCACGGTCGCCGAGGACGTCGACTTCCACGGCCACGCGTTCAAGAAGGGCGACCTCACGGCTCTCTTCTACGGGTCGGCGAACCGCGACGAGGACATCTTCGACGATCCCTTCGTGTTCCGCGTCGACCGCAAGCCCAACCGCCACATCGCCTTCGGCGTGGGTGAGCACTACTGTGCGGGCGCCCACCTGGCGCGCCTCGAGATGGAGGTGGCGTACCGCCACCTGCTGCCGCGCATCGCCGAGATCGAGCTCGCAGGGCCGGTCGACCGCCTGCAGTCGAATCTCGTGGCCGGGATCAAGCGGCTGCCCATTCGCTACAAGCTGAAGACCGCCTGAACCGAGCGCGCGGATGCTCGTTGGAGACTGGACAGCGGCCTCGCCGCCGTGGCACAGGATGCACGTGAACCGCACCACGCTCGTCCGGCTGCTGTGTCTCGCGGTCGGCCTCACGGTCACGGCGCCAGCGACAGCGTTGGCCGCAGAGGAGCGGCCGCGCGTGCGCGTGGTGTGGACCGACACGCCGCCCGAGATCGACGGGCATCTCGACGACGAGGTCTGGAAGACGGCGGCGCTCGTCGACCGGCTCACCCAGGTGGTCCCGGTCGAGGGCGCCGAGCCCTCCCAGCACACCGAGATCCGCATCCTCACCACGAAGGAGGCGCTGTACTTCGGTATTCGCGCGCACGACACCGAGCCCGAGCGGATCATTGCGAAGCGGATGCTGCGCGACGGCTTCCTGTTCTTCGACGATCGCGTACAGGTGACCCTCGACCCCTTCCACGACCGCCAGAATGGCTACTCGTTCGAGGTCAATCCCCTGGGCGCCCGGCGCGACGTACTCCTCGAGGGCAAGGCGTTCACCATCAGCTGGGACGGCATCTGGTTCGCGAAGGTCACCACCGACGAGGCCGGCTGGTCGGCCGAAATGAAGATCCCCTACCAGTCGATCAACTACGACCCCGACGGCGACACCTGGGGGCTCAACATCTCCCGCGGCATCCGGCGCAACAACGAAGAGGCGCGTTGGGCGGATCCCCACCCCCAGCGCTTCTCGGCGGACCTCGGGAACGCCGGCGTGCTGGAGGGCATGCTCGGCGTCGGAAAGGGGGTCGGACTCCAGGTCGTCCCTTCTCTGTCCATGCGCTACGTCGATGATCCAACGACCGACACGTCGAAGTTCAAGGCCGACCCGAGCGGTGACGTCTTCCTCAAGCTGACGCCTTCGCTCACGGCCGTGGCGACCGGGAACACGAACTTCGGGGAGACCGAGGTAGACAAGCGGCAGGTGAACTTTTCGCGGTTTGCAACGTCGTTCCCGGAGAAGCGCGACTTCTTCCTCCAGGATGCATTGATCTTCGAGTTCGCCGAGCTGTCGGACAACTTCAGGGGCATCCCGGAGAACGGCAATCCCTTCTTCTCTCGCCGGATCGGCATCGTTAAGCCCGATCCGAAGCTGGAGCTCTTCGCCCCCGTCAACATTCTCGCGGGCGGCAAGGTCACCGGGCGCGTCGATCGTTTCAAGCTCGGACTGATCAACACGTGGGTCGACGAGTTCGAGACCACGAGCCGGCAGAATCTCGTCGTGGGACGCGCGGCTGCGAACATCCTCGAGGAGTCGACGGTGGGCGCGATCTTCACGCACGGCGACCCGGAGGGTCTGGTCGACAATACCGTCGTGGGCGTCGACTTCCAGTACCGCAACACGAACTTCAGCGGCGACGACGCGCTTCTCGGCACCGCGTGGGTGCAGCACAGCTTCACGTCGGGCGAGAACGCCGACCAGTTCGCCTACGGGGCCAAGCTCCGGTATCCGAACGACACCGTGAACTGGAGTCTGGCCTTCAAGGAGCTGGGCGAGAACTTCAATCCGGCCCTTGGCTTCGTGAACCGTCCGGGAATCCGCCAGTACGACGCGGAGTACCGCTACCGATTTCGCCGCTATGGCGCGATCCGGACGATCGACCTCCGGACCGAGGCGCGGCTCGTCACCAACCGCTCGAACCTCGTCGAATCCGGCACGCTGCAGGTCGCACCCTTGAGGCTCGAGGACAACCTCGGAGGGACCGTAGAAATCGCCTTTCAGCACAGCTTCGAGCGCCCGCTGGCGGACTTCGAACTCCCCGGCGGTGTGCTCGTGACGGCCGGCCCCTACCACTACGAAGAGGTCGCGCTCAAGCTCCGGAGCACGCGCAACTGGCAGTTTTCGGGCGACCTCACCATCGCTGGCGGCCAGTACTTCAACGGGACCAGACTCTTGGTGATTTCCGACCTGGAGTGGCGGCCGTCGAGCCACTGGCTGTTCGGCGTGCAGTACGTGATGACCGACGTTCGACTGCCCACGGGCGACACGCTCACCCACCTGGCGGCTTTGCGGGCCAACGTCTTCTTTACCCCGGAGGTGTCCTGGAGCAACCTCGTCCAATACGACAACGTCACGAACTCGCTCGGCATCAACAGCCGGCTGCGTTGGATCATCCAGGACGGTCGCGAGGTGTTCGTGGTCTTCAACCAGGGGATCGAAGACCTGAACGGAGAGGTGAAGCGCGGGCTCACCGAGCCCATCGTCAAGGTGAAGTGGACGTTCAGGTTCTGAAGCCGATTCTCTGGCGGGTCCGGGGGCCCGGTCAGTCGGACGCCGCGTCGAGCTGCGAGAGCACGAGGTTTCCCATGGCGCGCAGTCCCGTGCGCAGGGTCTTCTCGGCCAGCGGGAGGAAGCGGCTCGAGTGCAGCGACGGCACGGGCTGGTTCACGGTGTTCGGGTCGATCGTGCCGAGGCGGAACAGCAGGCCGGGGATGCCGAGGGCGGGGGCGTACATCCCAAAGTCTTCGCCCCCCATGCCGGGCGGGGAGTCGATGACGTGGTCCTCGCCGAACAGCGTCCGGAAGAGTTCGCCGGCGCTGCGGGTGAGCGCGGGGTCGTTGTAGGCGGCGGGCGTGTACTCGTCCTTCAACTCGACGTCGGGCGGCTGCGGGCACTGGAATGTCCGGCACGTGTCCACGGCGATCTGGCGGATGCCCGAGAGCAGCTGCTCGCGCACCGGCTTGCTGAAGGAGCGCACAGTGAGCTGCAGGTGCGCGGTGTTGGGGATCAGGTTGTGCTTCGTCCCGGCGTGAATCGAGCCCACGGTGACCACGGCCGGCTCGAGGGGATCGACGCGACGGCTCACGAGGGTCTGCAGCGCCACCACGAGGTGGGCCGCGGTCACCACCGGGGCGACGGCCGCGTGTGGGCGCGCGCCGTGGCCGCCGCGGCCGTACACGGTGATGTCCACCGAGTCGACGTTGGCCGCCCAGAAGCCGGGCGTGGTGCCGACGTGCCCAGCCTCCATGTCGCTCCAGACGTGGAGCGCGAGGGCGACGTCGGGCTTCGGGAACTTCTCGAAGAGCCCAGCCGCGAGCATGCGCCGCGCGCCCTGGCCGATCTCCTCGGCGGGCTGCGCGATGGCGAGCAGCGTACCGCGCCAGCGGTCCTTCAGCGCGGCGAGCATCCGCACCGTACCCACGAGATTGGCGGTGTGGACGTCGTGGCCGCACGCGTGCATGACTCCGGTGCGCGTTCCGTCGGGACGCTCCACCACGACCTGGCTCGCATAGGGAGCGCCCGTCTCCTCGGTCAGGGGCAGGCCGTCCATGTCTCCGCGCAGCAGCACGACGGGTCCGGAGCCGTTGCGGAGCACGCCCACCACGCCGGTGGCGCCGAAGCTCGTGGTGACGGCGAGACCGGCGTCGCGAAACTCCTGCGCGACGCGCGCCGCGGTCTCGTGCTCCTCGAGGGAGAGCTCCGGGTGTGCGTGAAGGTGTTCGTAGAGGGCGACGATCTCGGAGAGATGACCGTCGATCCAACCGGTGACAGCGGCGTCATTCGCGGGTTCGGCGAAGGCCAGCGTGCTCGTCAAGAGCGTCCACACGATCAGGATCGGCCGGAGTCCGCTGTGCATTCGATTCTCCCGAGAGCGGGTTGCGGAAGCAGACGGTAGCGTGGCACATGCAACCGGCGTGTTGGATCATTCGACACCACCGGAGGATCCCCCATGAGCCCCGCTGCCAAGAACGCTGCCCTCGACCTCGGCCGCTGGTTGGGCCGCATCCACGATCTCGACTCGCACCTCCAGATCCCGATGCGCCGCTATCCCGAGATCCTGGGGCGAAGCGGCCAGCGGATCTACGACCAGTTCAAGGCGCGCTCTGCGGGGACCGAGATCGAGGCCATCCTCGATCCCGACGGTGACGAGGTGGTCGCGACGCCGGAGAGCATCTGGAAGACGAAGGGCCCCCTCGCGCCCGGCGCGGGCAGCGTCGACGGACGCCTCGCCGTGCTCGACATGATGGGCATCGACCGCCAGCTGGTCTTCCCCCAGGTGATGGTGTGCTGGCCCGCGTGGGGCCAGGGCGACGACGCGCTCGCCACCATGCGCGACTACAACGACTTCTGTGCGCAGTGGGTACGCGAAGCGCGCGGCCGGCTTCGCCCCGTCGGCCTGCTCAACATGCGCGACCTCGACGTGGCCTGTGCGGAGGCGGAGCGATCCATTGCGAACGGGGTGCGGGCCTTCTTGTTTCCCGACGGCTCGCCACCCGGCGGCCTGTCGCCCGCCGACCCGGCACTCGATCGCCTCTGGGCGCTTCTCGCGGAGTCGAACGCCTGCGGCCTGCTGCACGTGGGCGGACACGTCGGCTACACGCGGCACCACACCTGGGGACAGACCGAGCTCCTGTCGAGCGGCGGGGCCGGGGCCGGGGAGAGCGTGACGCCCCACATGCTCGTGACCCTCCACCAGGCTCCGGAGAATTATCTGGCGGCGATGGTGATGGGCGGCGTCTTCGAGCGACACGAGACGCTGCGCTTCGGGTGCATCGAGCAGGGGGCGTCGTGGGTGGGACCCATGGCCGTCCGGATGGACACGACCTTCGAAATGGGTCTCGCGAAGAAGGCCCGCGAAGCGTGCTCGCTCATGCCGTCCGAGTATCTCCAGCGGAACTTTCGGGCCACGCCGTTCGTCACCGAGGACATCGGTGCGATGATCGAACGGTTCGGTCTCGATGAGATCTACTGCTTCTCCACCGACTTTCCGCATCCCGAGGGGGGCAGGGACCCGCTACAGCGGATGACGGCGAGCGTGGCGCCCCACGGTGAGGCAGTGCTCGAGCGTTTTCTCGTGGGGAACGCGGAACTCCTGGTCCCGGAATGAGGGCTGGATTGCGGACCCTCCTCGCCCGCGGTTAGATTGGGGAGGGCCCCGAGCACGCTTGGGGCCGGAGGAGGTCGCCGTGGGCGAGAAAGTGACTGAGAACGGGCCGTCGAGCTCCCCCTCCGACGACGTCTACATCGCGATCACGGCCGATACCCACGCGGGCGCCGCCATCGACGCCTATCGCGAGTACCTCGACCCGGGGGAGCGCCCGGCGTTCGACGAGTGGCGCGGCGGCTACAAGAACCCCGCACGCAAGCACGTCGGCAGCAAAAAGACCAAGAATTGGGATTCCGCGGAGCGTCGCTCCGACCTCGAGGGCGACGGTGTCGCGGGCGAGGTGATCTTCCCCAACACCGTGCCTCCCTTCTACGCCAAGGCGTTCCACATCTCCGGGCCGCCGTCGCCCGAGGAGTACGCGCGCGCCCGCGCGGGCACGCGCGCCCACAACCGTTGGCTTGCGGAATTCTGCGCCGAGGAGCCCGGGCGTCGCGCCGGTATCGGCCTCATCCACGTCAACGACATCGACGATGCCATCGAAGACATCGGGTGGATCGCGAAGAACGGGTTGCGCGGCGGCGTGTTGCTGCCGTTGCCGTCACCCTCCGACAGCCACCTGAAGGCGCTGAACGATCCCGGCTACGACCGCCTGTGGGCCGCCATCCAGGATCACGATCTCGTCATCAACCAGCACTCGGGTCAGGGCTCACCCACCTACGGCGACGGCCAGGGATCGACGCCGTTGTGGGCCATGGAGATGACGTTCTTCGTCCAGCGCGGCTTCACGCATCTCATCATGGGCGGCGTGTTCGAGCGCTTCCCGAAGCTCCGCTACATCCTCACGGAGTCGGGCTGCGCGTGGGCGCCGAATCTGATGCGCCAGATGGACGGCATGTACATGGCGTGGAAGGCCGGCGCCATCGGCGAGATCGACGCGTCGAAGGACCCTCCGCTCGTGGAGCTTCCGAGCTTCTATGCCAAGCGCAACTGCTGGTACGGCGCGAGCTTCCCGTCGCTGCAGGACATCGCCGGACGCGAGATCGTGGGCGTCGACAAGATCCTCTGGGGCAACGACTACCCCCACTACGAGGGCTGCTACCCGCATTCGCGCGAGAACATGCGCTTCGCGTTTTCGGAGGTCGCCGAGACCGAGGTGCGCAAGATGCTCGGCGAGAACGCCGCCGCGCTCTACGGCTTCGACCTCGAGGCCCTGCGCCCCACTGCGCAGCGCCTCGGCATCACGCCGGAGCTCGTCCGCCAGCCGCTCGAGGAAATTCCCGCGGACTCGACGTGCATCACCTTCCTGCGCGCGCGCGCCGAGCAGGCGATGCAAACATCGGCACCCTGAAGAGGATCACATGAATCGAAGCGCCCGTTTCGTCGCCTGGCTCGTCGGTCTCGCCGTCCTCGGGTACTTCGTCGTCGGACACTTTTTCGCCACCCTTCCGGTGGGTTTCGACTGGTCGGCGTGGCCGCTCGGAGAGATCGGGCGTGAGGTGTTCGGCGCCGTCGGCATCCAGATCCACGGCGCGGTCATGGGCGGCCTATGGCTGCTCGTCATTTTGGTGGCCGTGATGGTTTTCGCAGCCCGCAGCGCGAATCGCGCGCAGAAGGCCCACGGCGTGAGCGTCGGGCGGCGCCGCGTCGTGGCGGCGCTGTCGGCCGTCGGCGCGACCGTGCTGGCCGGAGGGGCGGGTGCCCTGCGAGGTCTGTATGGCTTCGGCGCGGATCACAACGGCTGGAACGGCTCCGGGAGGGGTATCGGCGTCGACGCCCAGAAAACCCACCCCGAGTACCCGGAGGCGTGGAAGGGAGCTCGCGTGCAGGGCTACCGGCGTCTCGGCCGCACCGGCTGGGTGATCTCGGACATCGTGGTGG
>JABSQW010000506.1 GCA_013215605.1 Myxococcales bacterium | reverse complement strand
CGGTGACCTGGTAGGGAAAGATCGACTCATCGCCGACGATGTACTTGGTCACGAAGGGCCCGAGCACGCCCAGGGTGGCCGTGCCCATGCTCTCGATCAGGAAGACGATCAGCAGCAGACGCGCGTGGGCGTTCCTCCAGACGTCGGTCAGAGCGGGCAGCGGATGGTTGGCCCCCCGGTCCTGAAATTCCGGGCGCTCGCGCAGGCGCAGGGCGGAGACGAAGATCAGCAGCGCACTCACCGCGCTGCCGGTCGCCACCACCCGGAACGCCATGTCGCGCTGGTCGTCGGCTTCGATGATCAGACCCATCGCGACGATCGCCATGAACACACCCAGCTGAGAGAGCAGCACCCGCACCGTGAACACCCGGGTGCGCGCGTGATGGTCGAGGACGAGTTCGGTCCCGAGAGCGCCGTGGGGCACCAGGAACACCGTGAGCACGGTTTCGAAGACGAGCAGGCCCATCGTGAGCCAGGCTACGAGGGCCCAGCCCGTAAGCGAGACCGGCGGCACCCAGATCAGCGCGGGAACGACCGCGATCGGCAGCACGGCGGCCATGAGCCAGGGGCGCCGGCGCCCCATGCGCGTGCGCGTCCGGTCGGAGAGATAGCCGGTCAGCGGATCGGAGATCGCGTCCCAGATCCGACCCACCATGAAGATCGCGCTGAGAATCGCCGGGGAGATGAGGAGCACCTCGGTCGCGTACTTGAACCAGTAGGTGCTGAGCAGGAAGGCGAGGAACATGCAGCCCGTGAGGGGCACGCTGTAGAGGACGAGGGTCCCCCACCCGGCGTCGGGCGTTCGGCCGACCTGCCGGGCACCCGATCCGCGATCCCCGTCCGCGCCGCCGTGGTGATCCGTCACTTCAGACACCCGGCTCGACACGTGGGATGCGTACGCACGCCAACACGAGAGCCGCCAGCAGCTGCACTCCGCCGAGCGCCAGGAAGGGGAGCACGAAGCTCCCAGAATAGGAGGCAGCCATTCCGACCAGCGGTGCAGCGGCCAGCAGAACCGGCAGTCCCATGAAGGCGTGCATCCCGCCGACCCGACCAATCACCAGCCGGCCGAAGCAGGCACCCTGCAAGATTCCGGGGAGCGGAATGAAGCCGCCGCCGCCCAGGCCCAAGGGAATCGCCGCCGCGAACATGGTGACCAGCGTAGAGCCGGTGGCGACGATGCAAAGGCCCACCACGTGGGAGAGGATCGTCGCGATGGCGAGCAGCCGGCGATCGAGGCGGTCGGCGAGAAAGCCGACGCTGAGCTTGCCCGCCAGGCTGCAGCCCGCCATCACCGAGATGACGAGCGCGACGTCGGTGCGCGGAATGCCCAGCTGCTCGAGGTGGCGCACGAAGAAGACACCGCTCGCCGTCGGAACGCAGAGTGCCAGGCCGATGCCGATTCCGATCAACCAGAAATTGGCGTCGCCCGCGAAGGAGCGAAAGGGAACCGCGGTCGCCTCGTGCTCGGTTGGAGTCGCGACGCTGGGGTCGCCATCGGGATGCTGCCCGACGTCCTCGGGGCGGCGAACCGCCAGCAGCGCAATGGCCGGTGCGGCAACGGCGGCGGCCCCGACGCCCAGCCACACCAGCGCGCCGCGCCAGCTGGCCAGCTCGATCAACCATGCCGTCAGGGGAGGTATTGCGAAGCCGGCCAGACTCATTCCCGCAGCCGCGAGCGCGAGCGCGGTCCCGCGTTTGCGGATGAACCAGTTCACCACCATCACCTGCACGGGCAGGAAGCCGTACATCGCGATGCCGACGGACACGACCCCCAGGCACAGCGCGAGCTGCCACAACGCCGTACCGCGGGAGAGCAACAGCATGCCGGAAAACATGAGCGCAACGCCCGCAAGCATCACGGCCCGCAGCGGACCGCGGTCGAACAGCGGGCCCAACACCGGTCCGAACGCCGCCATCGAGAAGATCATGATCGACATCCCGAGACCGAGCTGACCCGGCGTCGCACCGAACTCCTCGATCAGCGGCGAGACCATGAACCCGTAGGCGCCGAGGAGTCCGGCGCCGAACGCGTTGGCGATCATCCCGAGCACGACGATGCGCCAGCCGGAGAACGGCGCCGGTACGGGTGCCCCCTGCGGAGGCGTGCCATCGCGCAAACCGCCGACCGGGGAGAGTTCGTCGCGCGCGGGCTCGCTCATTGCGCCACGATACAGGAGCGGGCGGACGAAGGAACGAAGGAAGCGACACGATCGAACGGAGCGCTCGGAGTTCCACCGATCGGGATCGGGGGACTCGCTCGTTCGATCGAGCTGCGGGCTTCGGCGGTCGATTTCGCCGCTCTCCGCGCTCCGGTGTGGTTAGGATGGTGGGTCGGCGTGGAGGAGAGCCCAGCCCGGCTCCACCCGCGCCCGAGGAGGAGATCGCAATGTTGCTACTACGCGAAGAGCACAGCGTGATTGGGCTCAAAGAAGACGACTTCGAAGACGCGGTTCGCGACGAGTGGATGCCGGCTCTCGCGAAGAGCGAAGACGCGCGCCTGCTCTACTACGCGCACCTCGCACACGGCTCGGGGCTCGCCTACCGGGTCGTGACGTACACCCTCCTGCGCGACGCCGCCGCCTGGGGTCGCCTGGTCGACCGCGTCCACAACGGCGATCTCCAGAGCCTGGCCGTGAAGCTCGACGATCTGCGCTACGGCGTCGAATCGAAGCAGCTCCTGCCGCTGCCGTGGTCGAAGGTTCAGCAGATCGAGATCGAAGAGGTGCCGATCGAGCCCGGCGAACACGAGCTCTCGGTGTTCATGGAAGACACCGTCTGGCCCTTCCAGGGCAAGCTCGAGGAATACATCCGGCGTTCCGGAGAGCAGTACTCCACGGAATACGACAAGAGCTTTCCCGACACGCCGAAGTTGCTCGAGATCGAAGCCTCGTATCGCACCGCCTACGGGAGCCACCGGCGCGCGGAGATCGTGTTGTGGCAAAAGGTGCTCCGCCCCGAGGGACTGCTGAATCTCATCACGCAAGAGATGCCCAGGAGCTTCAAGAAGCCGGGGCGCTGGATGCTCGATGCCCTGTCGCTGCGCGATCAGTGGCAGAGCTGCTTGCTCCGCACCGCGAGCTGGTCACCGCGCTTCTGAGCGAACGCGCTCGGAGAAACGGCGGAGCGTGAATCGCGCGAATCCGATCCGAGAGCCGGTCCGTGAAGCGCCGGGGTGGACGGATCTATCCCGATCCGGGGATGGCGCCCGGATCGCCGGGGGCATCGATGAGTTCGATGCGGGTGCCGTCGGGATCGACGACGAACAGGGCGCTCGAGCCGCCGTCGCCGATGCCGATGCGGCTGTCCTCGCGGAGGCTGCCGCCGGCGGCTTCGACGCGTTCCAGCAGCGCGTCCATGTCGGAGACGCGGAATGACAGATGAGTGAGTCCCAGCTCGTTGACGGCCCGGGGCGCACCGGTTCCCGTGTGTCCCGGCGATGCGAAGTAGAGCAGCTCGATGCGCCAGCCGTCTCGCTCGAGATAGACGGCCTGCAGCTTGGCGTCGGAAATCTCCAGGATGCGGCTCGTCCCCTCGACTTCGGGCTCGAGCCGGCCCACTTCTTCGAAGTCGAATACGTCTCGGTAGAACGCGACGGAACGCTCGAGGTCCGAGACGCAGATGCCCAGGTGCGTGAGGAGCTTCACGGTCACGGGATCTCTCCTTCGATGGGGGGACAGCTTCGCGAACCCAGCCAGAATACACGACGCGTTCGCTGCAGCGGGGGTCGCGCTCCACTTGACCCGCATCGCGGATTCGAGGAAGTTGATCGAACGCCCGGGCCAGGAGGAGGGACGCCATGACCCTGAAGCGCGAGCGGCGCGCCCGCATCGAGATCGTGACGCTGGACCGACCCGAGGTGCGCAACGCCTTCAACGCAGCGCTCGCCGTGGCCCTGTACGACTGCTTCGAGGAGATCGATCGCGACGATGACGTGCGCGCGGTGGTGTTGACCGGCGCGGGCGACAAGTCGTTCAGCACCGGGGCCGACCTGAAAGCGCTGTCGCAGGGAGATCCGACCGACACCGGTCGCGGGATCACTCTCGTCCACGTGTGCCGCCGAGGCCTCGCCAAGCCGCTGATCGCGGCCGTCGGCGGTACGTGTCTGGCCGGCGGCCTGGAGCTCGCGCTCGCGTGCGACCTGATCGTTGCGGACGAGGCAGCGACCTTCGGCCTCCCCGAAGCCAAGCGCGGCATGCTCGCGGGCGCGGGCGGTGTGGCGCGCGTGTGCCAGCGGATCGGGCTGGCTCCCGCGCTCGAGATCGTGATGACGGGCGATCCCATCGACGCGCGCCGCGCCTACGAGCTGGGACTGATCAATCGCGTGGTGGAGCGCGAGGCACTGCTCGACACCGCCGTCGAACTCGCCGAACGCATCGCCGAGAACGCACCGCTCGCGGTGCAGCGAGGCAAGCAGCTCGCGCGCGAAGTGATCGGTGCCTCCGAGGAGGAGACCTGGGCGCTCTCCGACGAGGCCCGCACGACCATCATGGCCACCGAGGACGCGCGCGAGGGGCCGCGCGCCTTCGCTGAGAAGCGCCCGCCCGTCTGGAAGGGGCGCTAGCGCAAGACTGGAGGGATTCCGTGCTGCACATCGGTTCGCTGTTCCACATCGTCCACGTCATCGACGACCTCGGCGCTGCCGAGCGCTGGTACGACCGCGTCTTCGCACCGGAGACCATGTTCCGCGGCAACCACTCCACGATCGAAGGACGCGACGCCTCGATCCTGATCTTCGCGGACTTCGTCACCGAGCCCATGTCCCCCATCGGCGCGGACGGAAACGTCGGTCGCTTCCACGCGCGCTTCGGCCAACGCCTGCACTCGATCGCGCTGTACTCGAACGACGTCGTCGCGATCTGGGAGCGCCTGCGCGCGCACGGGGTTCGCATCACCGATGGCAAGGGTCCGATCGAACAGCCCCCGGAGCGGATCGCCATCTACACCCACCCGCGCGACACGTTCGGAATTCTCGAGTTCATGGAGCCCCGCACGGCGGGAGCGGGAGGCGTGGCGACGGCGGACGCGCTGGGCGAGTGCTACGACCCGAGGCTGCGCGGTACGTACTCGCCCGACTTCTGGCGCGACGAGCACCCGCTTCGCATCCAACGCTCTCACCTGACCGTACTGGTGCGCGACCTGGCCGCCGCGCGCGCGCTGTTCGTCGACGTGCTCGAGGGTCGGCCGCTGTTCGAGGACAAGCACACCGCTCGCGGCACCCACAGCCTCTTCGTCGCAATCGGCGTGGATCCGGTCGTCGTCGAGCTGGCGAGCCCGCTCGAGGCCGAGTCCCCCGAGGCGCTCGAGCTCGAAAAGAACGGCGAGATGATCTACTCGGTGACGTTTCGCCTCGAGGACCTCGATGCAGGGATCGGCCACCTGCGCGAGTGCGGACTCACGCCGTCGCTCCGGCGCGACGGTTCGGCGGTGCTCGACCCCTCGCAGGCGCTGGGAGCCGTGTTCGGCTTCAGCGGCGAGGACGTGCCCAACGATCCGCGCGCTCGATAGCTCGATGGTTTTGCTGCCCAAACTTCGCTTCGACCCCGCGCAGGGAGACGCTGCACCATGACGACTTCCGACGACCCGGGTCTCGAACGCCTCGATCGCGTGGAATCCCAGCTCGCGATCGGACAGCTCCCCATCCGCTACGCGCTCGCGGTCGACGCGCGCGACGTCGATGCGTGGCTCGACCTGTTCGTCCCCGACGTCCAGGTGGGTCGCGACCACTTCGGTCGCGAGGCGTTGCGCGCTTACATCGAGCCGGCGTTGCAGGGCTTCTACCGCTCGATGCACCAGATCTGCGGCCACCACATCGAGCTCGTCGACAGGGACAACGCGCGCGGCGCCGTCTACTGCCGCGCCGAGCACGAGGTCCGCGACCGTTGGATCGTACTGGCGGTCTGCTACTTCGACAGCTACCGGCGCGTCGAAGGCGAGTGGCTGTTCGTGCGCCGCAAGGAGCGACACTGGTACTCGGCAGACGTCAACGAGCGCCCGCAGGACGTGGGCTTCCACGGCTGGCCCGAGGGCTCTGCGCCGCCGCGGCTGCCGGCAGAGCTCGAGGCCTGGGCATCCTTCTGGACGCGACTCGGGGGCGCCGACCAGGTCAGCCGCTCGCCCTAGGGGCAAACGCGATCGACTACTCGCCAGCCGGTGCTTCGGCGAGCTTCGAGAGACCGTCCGCGACGGACTGCGCGTACTCGGGGCCGGCGCCGAAGAGCTCATCGAACACCTGCTGCACGCTGGGGATGCTGTCGATGAGCGCCGCGACCTGACCCATCTGCATGCGTTTGCGGCTCGTGCCCAGCACCGCCTCGGCGAACTCGGGCTTGCTGACGCGCGGGCGCGTCGGTCCGTCGGCGGACATGGTGGACGTGTCGTCGGCGGCCAGGATGAGCTCGAAGGCGTGCTTGGGAAAGGCGTCGCGCCCCTCGACGGTGGCGACGAGACGGGTTCCGAGCTGCACGCCCTCCGCGCCGAGCGCCGTGACGGCGACCAGGCCCGCGCGATCCGCCACGCTGCCGGCGGCGACCAACGGCACGTCGGGGACGGCGCGTGCGACGGCGGGGATCAGCACCATCATGCTGATCTCGTTCGCGCCGCGGTAGCCGCCGGACTCTGTCGGCTCGGCGATCAGCGCGTCGACGCCGGCCTCCGCCGCCTTGCGCGCGTGGGCGACCCCCGCGACCACGTGGGCGACGGTGATCCCGTGCTCCTGGAGCATGCCGGTCAGGAGCTTCGGACTGCCCGCCGAGGTGATGACGACGGGCACCCGCTCCTCCACCGCGACGCGCGCGCGTTCCATCACCAGGTCGCGGTTCCCGAAGGCGAGGGGGAAATTCACCGAGAAGGGTGCGTCCGACAGTTCTCGAAAGGCGCGGATCTGCCCGCGCAGCTTCTCTGGAGACGAGATGCCCTCGATGCACCCGAGCCCGCCGGCGTTCGACACGACCACACCGAGCTCGGGCTTCGGCGTGATGGCGCCCATCAGCAACGGAGTGCGGATGCCGAAGAGTGCGCAGACCCGATTGCTGCTGCTTGCCATCGCGAACGAGCCTCCTGGGTCAGCGATCGACTCGGACCTGCAGCTCGAACTGCTGGCCGATGGCGAGCACGCCGTTCGAGCACACGTCGGTGTGGACGAAGGTCTGAACGATGCGCACGTCGGCGGAGCCGGGCTCACCGGGTCGGTAGATCTTCGAAAGCTGCACGCGGTCGGCGAGCTCGGGATCGGTCGAGATGCGCTCGACGGTCGCTTCCAGCTCTTCGACGGAGGGAAACGCGAGTCCCAGATGGGTCGTCGCCTGCGGGAGGCGCGCAAAGTTCTCGCGCATGGCGCGCGCCGACTCTGCGAGCGCTGCGTCGGATGTGAGCTGTGCGCGCAGACACTCCTCGAACTTCCACTGCGGGGGCGTCACCTCCGAGGCGTAGAAGACATTGTCGATGACGTCGTCGTCGCCGGCGTCGAGATAGACGATGAGGTAGGGGCCGGCCGCCGGACCGAGGTTCGCGGGCAGCGGATCCTTCTGCGGATCGAGCACCCGGCAGCCCAGTGCGCGAAAGAAGCGTGCCGTGAGGTCGCGCTCGCCAGGTGCGTACACGAACTCGGCGTGATTGAGCATTCTCGCGTTGGGGTCGGAGAGGGCGCGGGCCATGGCTGTGTTCCTCGTTCAGTCGCCGGGCTCGGAGCCGACGGGCGGGGGCGGGAGGCGGGTCTCCCAGTGGTCCTCGGGCTCGGGGGCTCCCAGAGGCAGGGATCCGTCTGTGTCGCGAAACCCGTAGTCGAGGGCCAGTTGGCGCGTCGTGAAGCTGCGGCCGGTGCGACGGATCACCTTCTCGTCGGATGCGAGGGCAACGACGGCGCGCCCGGTGAAGCGCAGGCTCTCGGCGCCCTCGAGGTCGAGATCCCACTCCTCGGCGTCGAGCATCTGCAGACGCTCGGTGACCACGAAGTAGGGCCACAGCGCGACCACGGTGACGTCGAAGGGCTCGAGGTGGTGGGCGGCGTCGCGGGCCAGCCGGTCGAGGGCGGCCTTCGCCGCACCGTAGGCGGGGTGGACGTAGTAGTAACGGGCGCCCGAGGAGCTGATGTTCACGATGAGGCCCCGGCGCTGAGAGGCCATCCGGGCCGCGGCCAGCCTCGTTGCTACGTAGGCCGAACGCGCGCCCACCTCGTGCATGTCGTCCCAGGCGGCGAGGGGCGTCTCCCAGAACGGTGCGTTGGGATCGAGGTCGTCGGGAATGAGAAAGGCGTTGTTGACCAGGAGGTCGAGCCGTCCGCGCTCCCCCTGTACGCGTTCGAAGATCGCCTCCACTTCGTCGTGCGAGCGGTGGTCGCACACGACGGGCACTGCGGTTCCGGCGAGGGGCGCTGCTTCCTCCGCGAGCGAATCGAGACTGCCCGGATACGGGCTGTCGCCCTCGTGGACGGTTCGGCCGGTGACGTAGACGGTGGCGCCCGCCGCGACGAGTTCGAGCGCACAGCCTCGCCCCACACCGCGCGTGGCGCCTGTGACGATGGCGGTGGCGCCGTCGAGCACTCCCACGTCGTTCTGCTCCTTCGTCCGGGAGTCGGAGCTCCCCGTCGTGTCTCGAGTCAGTCGACGTCCATGCCGTAGAGGGCCACTGCGTTGTCGTGGACGATCTTCTGCCGGACCGAATCGGGTACGCCAGCGAAGTTCTTCTCGATCCAGGCGCGCGACTCGGGGAACGTCGAGTCCGAGTGCGGGAAGTCCGAGGCCCACATGAAGTTGTCGGCGCCGAAGATCTCATGGGCGGCGGGTCCGGTGTGATCGTCCTGGAACGTCGCGTACACCTGACGTCGCACGTACTCGCTG
>JABSQW010000505.1 GCA_013215605.1 Myxococcales bacterium | reverse complement strand
CGCGGTCCGCGAGGAGCTCTATCGCGGCTACCTGATGTTCGAATCGGAGAAGATCGAACTCGTGCTCGGACGCCAGCGCGTGCCGTGGGGGGTGGGACGCCTGTGGAATCCCATCGACCGCTTCAACGCAATCGGCCCCCTGGCGGTGGAAGCCGATCAGTCGCCCGGGGTCGACGCGCTGCTCGGGCGCTGGCTGTTCAGCGGCTTCAGCTTCGTCGAACTGGTCGCAGCGCCGCTTCGCGAGCTGGAAGACGGGTCCTACGCGCTGCGCGCCCACGGCGTGATCTCGAACGTCGATACCTCGGCGATCGTCGGGTACTTCGAAAGGGCAGTGACGGTGGGGATCGATCTCGCAGGAAACGTCGGAGATGCGGCCGCCCGTCTCGAAGTCGTCTACGCGCACCCGACCCGGGACGTGTGGCCGGTCGATGCCGCCGCGCCCTCGCGCCTGGGCGACTTCTGGCAGGTCGTCGGCTCCGTCGACTACCTGTTCGATCTCGGCAGCGGGCTGTACGTCCTGCTCGAACACCTCTACAACGGCAACGCGCTCGGTTTCGGAGCCGGGCGCGCGGGCGGCCTGCTGCCCTTCTTCGAGCAGTCGACGCAGTGTGCGGCGCCACTCCCCACCCCCTGCGTGACGCCGGCGTCGAACGCGATCTCCGGCGGCAGTCGGGTGGTCACGCGCTCCGCCCAGATCACCGGCATGCAGCTCGGCTACGACATCACCCCCGAGCTGCGTGGCGACTTCCTCACCCTCTACGATTGGTCGGGAGTGAGTGCGTCGTTCGTGCCGAGCCTCAGCTACTCGCCCCTGGATTGGCTCGAGGTGCGCGCCGGGGCCCAGCTGTTCGCCGGCGGGGCGGAATCGGAGTTCGGCAACGCCGGCGCGCTGGTGTACCTGTTGGCCGAGGCTTTTTTCTGAGCGCAGGTCGCCCATCGGGGTGCTCACATCGCTCCGAGAAACCGCAGAATCCGGCAGCGCATTCTCATCGGGAGGAACAGGATGGGGGAGGGGGAGAATCGCCGGCGCTCGGGTGAACCGGACGGTCGCCGGGCGAGGCTGGAATGGGATACGCCGATGTACCGCCTCGCCGTGGGGCAGCTCGATCAGACGGCGGAGAAGATGGGGCTCGACTCGAACGTCTGGGAGCGCCTGCGCACGCCGCAGCGCGCCCACGTGGTGTCCTTCCCGTTTCGCCGCGACGACTACTCCACCGTTGAAACCGTCTTCGGCTATCGCGTTCAGCACCTTCTCACCATGGGACCCACCAAGGGGGGCATCCGTTACGACGAAGACGTGAACCTCGGCGAGGTCACCGCGCTCGCGATGTGGATGTCGTGGAAGTGCGCGATCATGGGCCTGCCTTTCGGCGGCGCAAAGGGCGGCCTGCGCATCGATCCGAGCGTGCTGTCTCCCGCCGAGCTGCAGCGCATCACGCGCCGCTTCACGTCCGAGATCTTCGATGTCATCGGTCCCGATCGCGACATCCCGGCGCCGGACCTGGGCACCGACGAGCAGGTGATGGCGTGGATCATGGACACGTACTCCCAGCAGGCGGGCCACACCGTTCCTGGCGTGGTGACGGGCAAGCCGCTCGAGATCGGCGGATCATTCGGGCGTCGCGAAGCGACCGGACGCGGCGTGGTGGTGTGCGTCGTGCAGGCGTGCCGTCACCTCGAGATGCCCCTCGAGGGGGTGCGGGTCGTGATCCAGGGCTACGGCAACGTCGGGAGCCACGCGGCGGAACTCGTGGCTGAACTGGGCGCGCGCGTGGTTGCCGTGTCCGACGTCAAGGGGGGGATCTACGCCGAGGTTGGCCTCGACCTCCCCGCGGTCGACGCGTGGCTCGCGGAGCGCGGGTTCCTCGAGGGCTACCCGGATGCCTCGGCCATCTCGAACGCCGAGCTCCTCGAGCTCCCGTGCGACGTCCTCGTGCCGGCCGCCATCCAGAATCAGATCACCGCTGCCAACGCCGGCGCGCTCCAGTGTCGCGTCGTGGT
>JABSQW010000504.1 GCA_013215605.1 Myxococcales bacterium | reverse complement strand
TGGTCGAAGCGCGGGATGTCTCCCGCGCAGCGCTTCGAGCAGCTCCTGCAGGAGGTCGAGCTCTGTGACCAGGTGGGCTTCGACTATGCGTTCTCGGTGGAGCATCACTTCACCCGCAACGAGAGCTGGATGTCGTCGCCTTCGATCTTCGTCGCCGCCGCCGCCCAGAGAACCAGCCGGATTCGCCTGGGCCCCATGGGGTATGTGGTGCCCCTCTACCAGCCGCTGCGCCTGCTCGAGGAGGCGGCGCTGCTCGACCAGTTGTGTAACGGGCGCTTCGAGCTCGGCCTGGTCCCGGGCATCACGCCCCACTTCTTCGGCCCCTTCGAGGCGGACTTCCCGAACCGTCGCGAGCTGACGCGTGACCTCATCGAGCTCGCCAAGGCGGCCTACGGGGCGGAAGGCGAATTCAGCTTTCAGAGCGAACACATCCAGATCCAGGATGTCGAGCTCAGCGTTCTCCCGGTGCAGCGACCCCACCCACCCATCTGGTGGGAGACTCGCGACCCGGACACACTCGAATACGTGGCCGCGGAAGGCTTCAGCGTGGGTTACTTCGTGTTGATGCCGCGCCAGGAGGTGGCTCCGCGCTATCGCGAGTTCCTGCGTCTGTGGCAGAAGGCGGGGCACGCGCACCGGCCGCGGCTCGGATACTGGTCTCTGGTCTACGTGGGCGAGAGCGACGAGGCGGCCCTCGCAACCGCACTGCCCCACGCCATGGAAGCCCTCTCGCTCTTCTTCAGCGTGGGCAAGGGAGCCAGCCAGGAGGGCACGGTCAAGATGTTCGAGGGACGCGGCGAGAGCGGAGCGGCCGAGCTGTGTCGAAACCTGACCGATCCTGATTACGTCCTCGACAACGACCTCATCTTCATCGGATCGCCCGACACGGTGGCGGCCAAGATCGAGAAAGCCTCCCAGGAGGGCGTCTTCAACACTCTGTTCTGCGAGATGAACTTCGGTCAGCTGGATCAAACGGATCTGATGCGCTCGATTGGGCTCATGGGGGAATCCGTGATTCCGCGACTGCGGAGCTGCGACATCGTGTGAGCGATACGGCGGAGGGCTTTGGCGCCCCTTGCCGCTAGCCAGGAGTGAAACGCATGGCCGTCCTGTCGATTAGCGATCCCGCGTTCTTGCTGGACCCGTACCCGGCCATCCACGAACACCGAGCCGCGGGTGTCGTCCCGAACGTCGACCACGGCGGCGTGTGGCTGCTCGACTCGGACGCAATCCAGAACGTAATCCGGAATCCCTCGTTCGCGAGCGACCCCGAGAAGGCTGACCCGGACGCTCCGATCACCGGGATCCTAAAGGCCGCTCGCCTCTCGATCTTCTACATGGATCGGCCGGATCACACGCGCATTCGCGGGCTCGTCTCCAAGGAGTTCAGTGGGAACCGCGTCCGGGACATGGAGCCGGGTCTCGAGAAGACGGCCCGCGCGGCCCTCGATCAGCTTCCGGACCGCGGGGTGGTCGACATCTCCGCACTCTTTGCCGACGTCATTCCGATGATGGTGATGTCCGACTTCCTGGGGGTCGAGCACGAGATCCGCGAGCAGTTTCGCAACTGGGCTTTGACCCGGGTCAAGAACCTCTTCGATCCGGTGAAGAATCGGTCGCCGGAGTTCGCCGAGGCATCCACTGCATTGCGCGACTACTTCACGCGCACCGTCGAGAAGCATCGCGCGGAGCCTTCGGGAAGTCTGGTGGGTCGGCTCGTGCAGATGACGGACGAGCAGGGGAGCAACCTGCTCGACGCCGAGATCATCGATCTCCTCATCCTGCTGGTCGGGGCCGGGATCATCACCACCGCCGATTTGATCGGCAACGCGATCCACGCCCTCCTGACCCACCGCGATCAACTCGATGCGCTGCTTGCCGACCCGTCGCTGGTTTCCGATGCCGTGGAGGAGACGCTGCGGTTCGACACGCCGGCGCTGTCGGTCGGACGGATCGCGACGGAGCCCGTCGAGCTCTGTGGCCAGACCATCGCAGCGGGAACCTGGGTCCGGGTGATGACCGCTGCGGTCGGTCGCGATCCAGCCCTGCACACGGAGCCGGATCGCTTCGCGATCGACCGCGAGCACCGCGAACACCTCGCCTTCGGCGGCGGATCCCACCACTGCCTGGGCGCACATCTCGGCCGTTCCGAAGCCCGGATCGCGTTGCGCCAGCTCCTCGAACGCTATCCGGAGATCCGGCTGGCCGAGGGGGACGATGACGCTGTCGCGATGCGGCGGGGCGTTCCCGGCTTCCGGGGATTCGAGCGGGTCATGGTGCGCCTTCGCTGATCGCTTGGGCGCCGCGACGCTGCGACTGTGATCAGGACGAAGCCGCACCGCACCCGACGAGCGCGCTCTCGACGAGCGCGTCGATCAGATCCGCGGTGATGGGCGCTCCGGTGCAGAAGAGTCGCGTGAGGAGCGGCCCCACGAGGAGGTCCATGGTGAGCTCGACATCCGTGTGTGCTGGAAGCTCACCCCGCCCGATGGCCCGCTGCAGGACCTCGCACAGCCCGTCGCGCCGCTTTTGAAATGCCTCGTCGAGCAGGCTCGCGAGCTCCGGATTGCGAGCGCGCTCGCCGATCAGGCTCTGCATCACCGCGACGGCGGGCGTGTCGTTGAATATCTCGATCATCCCGCCCAGCAGCTCGCGAAGATCGGCACGAACGCTTCCTCGGTCAGGTAGGGGTGGGTCGGGCAGCTCGGCCAGCGCGTCGATCGCCAGCCGCAGCTTCGAGGTCCAGCGGCGGTAGATGGTGGCCTTGCTGCAACGGACCTTCGCCGCGACGGCGTCGATCGTCAGGGTTTCGAAGCCACCGGTGGCGAGAAGCTCCGCGGCGGCCTCGAGGATCGCGCGGTAGGACTCACTATTCCGAGGCCGCCCTCGTCCACGCCGGGGCGTGGTGTTCTCGACGGTCGGGGCGTTCGTTGCTGCCATGGATCCCGTTAGAAGTTCGGGTTCTGGACGGGCAGACCCTGCACTGCCTCGCCGTAGATTTCCGCCGCCGTATCGAAGTCGGTGGCGACGTGGCAGGAGCCTGCGCCGACGTCCCGGTAGGCGCGGGCCAGCAGATCGTCATTGAAGATTCCGTGCGCGCCGCCCCGGTAGAACAACTGGCCAACGGCCTCGAAGGCGAGGACGGCAGCGTAGGCGGCGTCGCGTCGCCAGACGCCGCGCCTATCGATGGTGGGGACCTGCCAGCGTTCGGCGAGGTCGGCCATCTCGGCCAGGTCGCGGCGCAGCAGGAGCCTCGCCGCATCGATCTTCGCGGAGGCTTCCGCCAGGCGCTTCTTCACGCCCTCGCGCTCCGCCAGGCGATTGCCGAACAGGTCGGCGCGTGTCTCGAGGCGTTCGATCATGTGCTCGAGGCCACCCTGTGCGGCTCCGACCACGGCAGGCGGAATGGTCATGGGAAACCAGGTCCAGAGCGGCACCCGGTAGAAGGTCGAGTCGTGGACGCCTTCGCCCTGAACCGCGACCTTCTCCCCGTGGAAGCTCGCCTTCGCGGCCGAGAGGCTGCGGTGCTCGGGGATGAAGACATCGTCGGCGACGACGTCGTTGCTCCCCGTACCGCACAAGCCAACCACGTCCCAGACGTCCACGGTCCGGTAGTCGTCGGTGTGTTGCTGCAGGAGGAAGAAGCGACGCTCTGCGATCCCCGGCGCCATTTCGCGCCCGTCGACGGGCGCCATCACTGCGACGCCTTGATTGTTGAGGATGCCACTGGCGAAATGCCAATGGCCCGAGACGCGGTAGCCCCCTTCGACCGGACGCGCGGACGAATAGCGGGACGCCCACGCCGTGGAGAGCAGGCGCGCGGGGTCCGGCCCCCAGAACTCCTCCTGTGCTTCGCGCGGAAAGAAGCCGAGCAGCAACTGGTGCATTGCGAGGTTCTGGTAGACCCAGGCCGTCGAGGCGCAGCCTCTTCCGAGCTCGAACGCGATATCGACCATCGTGCCGAAGTTCTTCTCGAGTCCACCGAAGGCGCGCGGCTGCAGGGTGCGGAACAGATGGGCGTCTCGAAGCTCCGCCATGGTCTCTTCCGGCAGGCGTCGAAGCGCCTCGCACGCGGTCGCGCGCTCGCGCAGGTTCGGCACCAGCGCGCGAGCTCCCTCGATCAGGGTGTTATCAGAAATATCTTGCATTATCAGCCTCTTATGGGGCTATCTGCTCTCCGTTGGCACTTTCGTTGTCGCGCTCGATCATTTCAGGTACGGTGAGTACCGTATTTCGGGTTTCGCTGCCAGCCGGGCTCGCAGCGAACGTCCGCGCGTGAATCAGTGGTGCGAGGAGGGTTTGCTTCATGCCGGACTTCGCCGGGCGCGTGGCCTTCGTCACGGCCGGTGCGACGGGCATCGGGTTCGCAACGGCAAAGCGGATCGTCGAGGGCGGCGGCCGCGTCATGTTGTGCGCCCGTCGCGAAGAAACGCTGGTGACGGCGTGTGATGAGTTGGGCGATGGCGCGCGCTATGCGGTGTGCGACGTCTCGCGCCTGGAAGACGTAACGCGCGCAGTGCACAGTGCCGTGGAAGAGTTCGGTGGACTTGACCTCGCGGTGAATGCGGCGGGCATGGGGAACTTCGGCGTCATCCGCGACACGCCCACCCGGGTCTTCCGCGAGAACCTCGACGTCAACCTCCTGGGGAGTTTTCACTGTCTGCGCGAGGAGGCCAAGGCCATGGCCGCGTGCGGCGGTGGCAGCATCGTCAACGTGAGTTCGGTGGCGGGCACGCTCACGCATCCCGGATCGAGTGGTTACTGTGCCTCCAAGGCCGCGCTCAACATGCTGACCCGCTGCGCGGCCGACGAGTTCGGCGAGTTGGGCATTCGCGTCAATGCCGTCATCCCGAGTGTCGTGCGTACGGAGATGGCCACTCTGCTGTGGAGCAACGAGTCGTCGCGCCAGGCGTTCCTCGACCTGATGGCTCTGCCGCGGGTTGGTGAGCCCGAAGACGTCGCATCGCTCATCGTCTTCCTGCTCTCCGACGAGGCCTCCTGGATGACCGGCCAGCTCATTGGGGTCGACGGTGGCACCACCATCGGCCACGGCCCGAACCTGGTCCCGCTCTTCCAACAGCTCCGCGGCAGTGGCTGAGCCGGGACCCATCAAGCACGATGCGCATGGACTGGTCCAACCCCGTGTTTCCCGAAATCGACTTCGCACGCGATGAGGTTCCGGATCTCCACGTGCGGCTCACCCAGCTCCGCGACATGGGGCGCTTCGTTCCCGTCCTCTTCCACGATCGCGTGGCATGCCTGATCACGCGATACGACGACGTCTTCGCCGCGTTCCTCGACGAGACCACCTTTCCAGCTGCGGCCGCCCACCGTGAGCACACCGAGCCGGTGCTGGGCCGCACCATGAGCACGATGATGGGAGACGAGCACAAGGCCAACCGCGCCCTCGTCTCCCACGCGTTCCGCCCCGCCGTGATCCGCAAGGCGGTGGAGCCGCTGCTCGAGCCCCTCGCGAACGAGCTCGTCGATCGGTTCGTCGCGCTGGGCCGCGCGGAGCTGATGGAAGATTTTGCTCGTCCGCTGGCCTTTCGCGTCATCACGCGTTTCATGGGGATTCCCATCGAGGACGAGCCGCAGGTACAAGCCTGGGGACGCACGCTGTTGCGTTTCGTCTGGGACCCCGAGCCGGCTCTCGAATCTGCCGATCGGATGCGGGCCTATCTCGCCGGGGTCGTGACGTCCCGCCGCAGCGATCCGGGCGACGACCTCATCTCTGCGCTGACCCAGGCACGTTACGAGAGTCGCCGGCTCACCGACTCGGAGATCTTCGCGGCCATCCTCGCTCTTTTCGCCGCAGGCATCGACAGCCCCAGCAACGCCGTGGGTAGTCTCATCCACGCCGTGTTGAGCCGACCGGAACTGGAGGCGCGGGTGCGCGGGGAACCCGATCTATTGCCCGGCATGACCGAGGAGGTCTTGCGCATCGAACCCTCGCCCGCGGTCATGCCCCGAAAGTGCCCGCGCGCGGTCCACTGGCGCGGAGTGGACTTTCCCGAGGATTCACCGGTGATCTTCGGGATCGCCGCGGCAAACCGGGACCCGGAAGCCTTCCCCGATCCCGAGCGGTTCGACCCGGATCGCAAGATGAAGAAGACGCTTCTCAATTTCGGCCAGGGGCTGCATTTGTGTATCGGGTCTCACCTCGCGCGCAACGCGATGCAAGTGGCGTTGCGCACCCTGCTCGAGAGGCTGCCGGACATCCGGCTCGAAGCGCCGGATGCCGTCGAGATCGTGGGTGGTGTGCTGCGCGGTCCGCGCTCGCTCCCCGTGCGTTTCGGGGTCGCGCCATGAGCGCCCGGACGATGCGAGCCGCGCGTTTCTACCGGGCGGGAGAGGGCCTGCAGCTCGACGACGTTCCGATCCCGGAGCCGCGTGGCGACGAGGTGCTGGTGCGCATCAGCGCGGCCGGTGTCTGCCATACCGATGTCCACATTCGCAGCGGGGGCATTCCCCTGGTGCCCGGCATTGCGCTGCCGCTCACATTGGGCCACGAGACCGCGGGCGAAGTGGCCGCCGTGGGCCCCGACGCGAGCGGTGTTCGCGAAGGCGACGCGGTGGTGGTCTGGGGGGCCCGGGGGT
Organism: Myxococcales bacterium; assembly: GCA_013215605.1. GTDB lineage: Bacteria > Myxococcota_A > UBA9160 > UBA9160 > SMWR01 > JABSQW01. The sequence goes on along the minus strand of JABSQW010000504.1, from coordinate 696 downwards.
GTGGGCGCTGTCGACTCTGCCAGTCGGGCTCCGAGTATCTCTGCGATCAGAGCACCTGGCTGAGCGGCGGCTACGCCGACTACTTCCTGGTTCCGTCCGAGCGCTACGTAGCGCTGCTCGATGGCGTCGATCCCGTTCAGGCGGGCCCTCTCGCCGATGCCGGGCTCACGCCCCTCCACGCCATTCGCAAGGTTCTGCCCCGCTTGCGCGCCGGAGATCCCGTGGTGTTGTTAGGCGTTGGTGGCCTGGGTCACATGGCGGTCCAGATCCTGCGGGCGCTGTGTCCGGCTGCTGAGTTGATCGCGGTAGATGTCGAGCCGTCGAAGCTCGAGTTGGCGCGGAAGCTGGGCGCCCAGCACGTCGTCGATGGCCGCGAGGATCCGCAGGGTCGCATCCTCGAGATCACCGGTGCTGCGGGAGCGGTCGCCGTGCTCGACTTCGTTGGCACCGACGCCTCCCTGACAGCCGCTGCTGGCTGTGTGGGCAAGGCGGGGATCGCAGTGATCGTCGGCATGGGTGGCGGCACGCTGGCGCTTTCGCCTTTTGCGCTGGCTCCGGAAGCGGTGGTGACGACGAGCCTGTGGGGCTCGTTCTCCGAACTCGAGGAGGTCCTGTCCCTGGCGCGGCAGGGCCAGATTCACTGCGAAACGACCCTCTTCGGCCTCGATGCAGTGAACGACGCGCTCGACCAGGTAG
>JABSQW010000503.1 GCA_013215605.1 Myxococcales bacterium | reverse complement strand
GAGGGAGATCGACTGGTCGCGTTCCTGCGCTTGTCCCTACCCGACGCGGCGAACGCCAGCGCGCCCATCGCAGAGCTCGACGGCAGCGCGATCCTGCGGGAGGTGCACGTGTACGGCGCGTCGCTCGAGCTCGGCCGCCGCGACGGGGCTGCGGCGCAGCACCTCGGCCTTGGCCGTCGACTGATCGAACGCGCGGCCGAGATCGCGGCTGCGGCGCGATACCACGACCTCGCCGTCATCTCCGCGGTGGGGACGCGCGGCTACTACCGCGGCCTCGGCTTCGAGGATGGCGCCCTGTACCAGCACCGGGTCACTTGACCCCGCGACCGGCCCCGCCCCAGTTTCATCAAGGGGATTCGCTGATCGCAGGGTGAGCCCATGCGCGCTGGCAGCCGCGGACCGAGGAACCCCGATACGGGACCCGGCGGGCAACGTTTTCCACGGACGCCGGATCCCATCGCCTCGAGCGCGCTCTACCGCATCTGCCAGCGCGAGTTGATCAGCCGCCCGCGAGTCGCCCGAGCCGAGGCACGAAGCCCACGATCGACACCGCGATGAAGCTGAAGATCGGGTTGCGCACCGAGGCGTAGAGCCCCTGGGTCACGAGCGCCGTACGGAGCAGCCGGAGCGCGTGGGAGCCGTCCGGATCGCGCCCCGGCATTTCGTCCCCTGGGCGACGCTGCGGTCGCCCGCCGCGCGTCAACTCCTGAAGTCGAGCGCGTCTCCCGCCGTGCTCACGTCGGCAGTGATCTTCGCGCCTTCCGGGAACTGGCCCTCGAGGATGTGCAGCGCGAGCGGGTCCTGGAGCATGCGCCGGATCACCCGCTTGAGCGGTCGCGCGCCGTAGTGGGGGTCGTAGCCGCGCTCCGCGACGAGCGCTCGCGCGGCGTCGGTGACCTCGAGGTCGAGACGGCGGTCGACGAGCAGCTTCGCCACCGCGGCGAGCTGGATCTCGACGATGCGGTCGATCTGCTCGCGACCGAGCTGGTGGAAGACGATGGTCTCGTCCACGCGGTTCAGGAACTCGGGTTTGAAGTGTGCGCGCAGCGCGGCGTCCACCCGGCGCTCGATCTCGTCGTACTCGTTCTCGGACAGGTCGATGATGTGCTGGCTGCCGATGTTCGACGTCATGATCAGCACGGTGTTGCGAAAGTCGACCGTGCGACCCTGGCCGTCGGTGAGCCGGCCGTCGTCGAGGATCTGCAGGAACACGTTGAAGACGTCGGGGTGGGCCTTCTCGATCTCGTCGAAGAGCACCACGCTATACGGGCGCCGCCGCACGGCCTCGGTGAGGGTTCCCCCCTCGTCGTAGCCCACGTAGCCCGGAGGCGCGCCGATGAGCCGCGCCACCGAGTGCTTCTCGCCGAACTCGCTCATGTCGACGCGCAGCATGGCGTGCTCGTCGTCGAACAGAAACTCGGCCACGGCGCGGGCGGTCTCGGTCTTGCCCACACCCGTGGGTCCGAGGAAGATGAACGAGCCGATGGGGCGATTCGGGTCCTGGAGGCCGGCGCGGGCTCGGCGCACGGCCGCGGACACTGCGGCGAGGGCGTCGTCCTGGCCGACGACGCGGCGACGCAGCTGGTCTTCCATGGAGAGCAGCTTCTCCTGCTCGCCCTCGAGCATCTTGCTCACCGGGATGCCCGTCCACTTCGAGACGATCTCCGCGATCTCCACGGAGGTGACTTCCTCGGAGAGCAGCGAGCCCTCCTGCTGGAACCCGGAGAGCTTGTCCTGTTCGGCGGTGAGCTGCTTTTCGATCTCGACGAGCTCCCCGTAGCGGATCTCCGCGGCGCGCTCGAGGTCGGCGCTGCGCTGCGCGCGCTCGAACTCGACGTGGAGCTCCTCGCGGTGCTCCTTCAGCTCCTGCACGCGCGAGATGGCGGCCTTCTCGTTCTCCCAGCGCGCGACCAGGCCCGCACACGAGCTGCCCAGCTCGGCGATCTCGCTCTCGACACTCTCGAGCCGTTCGCGACTCGCGTCGTCGCTCTCTTTCTTGAGGGCCTCGCGTTCGATCTCGAGCTGCATGCGCTTGCGCTCCAGCTGGTCGAGCTCCTCGGGCATCGAGTCGATCTGCACCCGCACGCGGCTCGCCGCCTCGTCGACGAGGTCGATGGCCTTGTCGGGGAGGAAGCGGTCGGTGATGTAGCGGTTGCTCAGCGTGGCGGCGGCGACGATGGCGCTGTCCTGGATGCGCACGCCGTGGTGGACCTCGTAGCGCTCCTTGAGGCCCCGCAGGATGGAGATGGTGTCCTCCACCGTGGGCTCGCCCACCTTCACGGGCTGGAAGCGGCGCTCGAGGGCGGCGTCCTTCTCCACGTGCTTGCGGTACTCGTCGAGCGTGGTGGCGCCGATGCAGCGCAGCTCGCCCCGCGCGAGGGCGGGCTTGAGCATGTTGGCGGCGTCGGCGGCGCCTTCCGCCGCACCCGCGCCCACGATGCTGTGCAGCTCGTCGATGAAGACGATGACGCCGCCCGCGGCCTCCTGGACCTCGCGCAGCACGGCCTTCAGGCGGTCTTCGAACTCGCCGCGGTACTTGCTGCCCGCGATCATCGAGCCGATGTCGAGGGAGATCAGGCGGCGATCCTTCAGCGACTCGGGGACGTCGCCGGCTACGATGCGCTGGGCCAGGCCCTCGGCGATGGCGGTCTTGCCGACGCCGGGCTCGCCGATGAGCACCGGGTTGTTCTTGGTGCGCCTCGAGAGCACCTGCACGACGCGACGAATCTCCTCGTCGCGCCCGACCACGGGGTCGACTTTGCCCTGGCGCGCGGCGTCGGTGAGATCGATGCCGAACTTCTCGAGCGCCTGGTACTTCGACTCGGGGTCCTGATCCGTGACGCGCGCACCGCCGCGCACGCTGGCGAGGGCCTTCAGCAGACTCTCACCGTCCGCGCCCACTTCGCGCAGCATGCGGCCGGCGCTGTCGGCTTCTTCCTTCGCGATGGCGAGCAGCAGGTGTTCGGTGGAGACGTATTCGTCCTTGAGCGTACTCGCTTCTTGGAACGCGGCCTCGAGAATGCCCGAGGTGGCTCGCGAGAGCTGTGGCTGCGAGCCGCCGGTGACCGTCGGCGTCTGCTCGAGGACCTTCTCGAGCTCGCCCTTCAGGAGGTCGACGGGCACCCCGAGCTTCTGCAGCACGGGGAGGCTGCTGCCGTCGGTCTGCGCGAGCAGTGCAACCAGGAGGTGCGCGGGTGACAGCTCGCTGTGTCCCCGGGAAGACGCGAGGGAGTTCGCTTCCGACAGCGCTTCCTGGCTCTTGATCGTGAATTTGTCGAATCGCATGCGCCTCAAGCTACGCACGCTCCCCCGGGCGACAAGGGATTTTTTTGCCGGCCCCCACGGGATCGCCCGAGGAGTCCTTCCCCCGCTCTTCGGGGCGGAGGTACGAGTGTCCCCGAGTTCCCGGGAAGGAGGAACGTCCCCAGGTTGCGGGCAAGCTGCGGGTGGGGGGGTCAGCTGCGTTTCAGGGCGATGAAGAGGGTGGCGTCGCCGCGGCGGATGAGCAGGAGGGCGCTCGAGGCGACGTCGTCGAGGTTGCGCGCGAAGTCGTCGAGGTTGTTGACCGGCGCGCGGTTCACCTCGAGGATGACGTCGCCGCGGCGCAGGCCCGCCTCGCCGGCCGCGCCGCCGGGCTCGACCGCGGTGACGACCACACCGTCCGAGCCGTCGACGCCGAGCTGCTGGGCGATCTCCGGCGTCACCTCCTGCACGCGAACGCCGAACGCCGAAGCGCCGCTGTCGCGCGTGGCCACTTCGATCACCTCGTCGTCCTCCATCGCGGCGATCTTCGCCGTGAGGGTTTTCCGCTTGCCGTCGCGCAGCACCAGGACCTTCACCTTCTTGTCGACGCGCGTGCGCGCCACGAGTCGCGGGAGGTCGTTCATATCGCCGACCACCTCGCCATCGAACTCGATGATGACGTCGTATTCCTTGATGCCGGCGCGCGCGGCCGGTCCATCGGGCAGCACCTGCGACACGAGCGCGCCCACGCCGTCTTCGACGTTGAGGTGCTCCTGGAACTCGGGGCGCACCGGATTGATCATCACGCCCAGCCATCCGCGCGTGACGCGGCCGTCCTCGCGCAGCTGCGGGAGGATGTCCTTCGCCATGTTGATCGGCACCGCGAAGCCGATCGTGTTCGCCTGGGGGTTGATGAGCGTGTTGATGCCGATGACCTCGCCCGAGAGGTTGAGGAGCGGGCCGCCGGAGTTGCCGGGATTGATCGCGGCGTCGGTCTGGATGTAGTCGTCGTAGCTCCCCTGGCCGATGAAGCGGTGCTTCGCGCTCACGATGCCGGCGGTGACGGTGTGCTGGAGGCCGAAGGGGTTGCCGATGGCCACCACCCATTCGCCGGGTCGCACGATCTCGGAGTTGCCGAGGGGCAGGGCGAAGAACTCCTTGTCGGCGTCGATCTTGATGAGCGCAATGTCGGTCTTGGGATCGCGACCCACCACCCGGGCGTCGAATTCCTCGCCGCTCTCGAGGAGCACGATGATGCTGTCGACCTCTTCGATCACGTGGTTGTTCGTGACGATGTAGCCGTCGGTCGAGATCACGAAGCCGCTCCCCGCGCTCGGCACCTTGCGCTTGCCGCCGCCGCGGGAGCCCGGGTTGCGGAACAGGAAGTCCTCGAAGACGCGCGGGAGGGGCTGCTGGCTCACGGTCTTCGACGTCTGGATGTTCACGACGCCCGGGGAAACCTGCTCGGCGAGATCGGCGAAGCCCGAGGGCATGCCCTTGAGCGCGATCGGCTCGTTGGCGCCGTTCTCGGTCCAGAACGCGTCTCGCGAGGAGTCCTTCTGCTCGTCATCGCCGCTGCCCCAGAGGTCGATCGCTTGGGCGATACCGGGCCACTGGCCGGGGACGGCGAGGACGGCGAGCGCGACGACAACGGCCGTCATGGAAATCAGGGTCGATAGGAGGCGACGAGCCTTCATGGAGTTCTCCGCTTTCGGTTTCACAGGACGGGAAGCGTTACATGGTACCGGCCGTTTCCGCGCTGCACGACGAGCAGGGCGCGGTCACGGCCTCGCAATCCGAGAATCGAGCGGCGCAGCGCGTCTTCGTCTTCGAGCGCGCGGCCGTTGATCGCGAGGACGTAGTCGCCGGGGCGCATTCCGATGTTCGCCGCGCTGCTCCCCGGTCGCAAGCCAGCGATGACGAAGGAGCCGTGGCGCGGCTCGATCTCGAGGCCCAGCATCTCCTGGGTGAACCGATCGACCAGGTCGTCGGGAATCTTCTCGGCGTGCAGCGTCACGCGCCTGGTTCCGCCGTCGCGCCAGAGGTCGGTGCGGAGCTTCTGCCCCACGGTCACGCTCTCGAGCATCTCGAAGAAGGGCCGAGCGCCGAGCACAGGCCGGTTTTCGACGTGGGTCACGACGTCGCCGCGCCGAATGCCCGCCGCTTCGGCTGGGCTGTCGGATCGCACGCGATTCACCAGCGCACCCGACGTTCCCTCGGGAAGCCCGAGCGCCTCGTGCATCCTCGCGCCGACGTCCTGGAACTCGAGCCCGATCCAGACGGGCGACACCTCTCCGTGGGCGATGAGCTCGTTCACCACCCGCGTGGCGACGTCGATGGGAATCGCGAAGCCGATCCCCTGGCCGCCGTTGTGCACCGCCGTGTTGATGCCAATCAGCTGGCCGTTCGCGTTCAGCAAAGGGCCCCCCGAGTTGCCCGGGTTGATGGACGCGTCGGTCTGCAGGAAGCCGTGAAACGTGTGGTTCTCGCTGCGAATCGACCGGTTGATCGCGGAGATCACGCCGGTGGTGACGCTGTTCGAGAGTCCGAAGGGGTTGCCGATCGCGATCACCGGTTCGCCTACCATCAGGTCTTCCGACCGGTGCGGTGGGATCCACGGCAGACTCTCGTCGGTGTCGACCTTGAGCACCGCGATGTCGTTGTTGGGATCTGCGCCGAGCACGTTCGCGTCGAACTCGCGCCCGTCCGCCATCGTGACGCGGATGCGATTGGCGCGTGCGACGACGTGCTCGTTGGTGAGGATGTGCCCCTCCTTGTCGATCACGACGCCCGAGCCGAGGTTCTGCACCGTCTGCGAGCGAAGGGGCTCGTAGAAGTCGCGGAAGAAGCTGTCGAAGAAGGGATCCCCTCCGAAGCGCCGAAACGGGCTGCGGGTGCTCACGAGCTGCTCGGTGGTGATGTTCACCACGGCCGGTCCCGACTTCTGCACCGCTCTTACCGCGGCGGTGCGGCGCAGGAACGGGTCGCGCGCGGAGCTCGCGACGGGCGAAAGAGCGACGAAGAGCGCCGCAACGACCGCCAGGCGTACCGCCGTGTGGTCGAACGATCGCCGCTTTGCCCTCGGATTCGTCATGCTCGGTTCGACGGTCCCCCACCAGTAATCTTCGACCACATGGGGCCGGCGCAAGTAAAAAAACTGTAACGGGGTGTCGCATCTGGCCTGCAGCCGGCGGCGGGCCCCCGTGGCGCGCTTCAGGGCGCCGCGGCGCTGCCGTTCTCGACGTCGGCGGTCGGCGCGTCGCGCTTGATGAGCAGGAACACGGTGTCTTCGGCCCGCCGAGCGGTGAGGAGGAAGCGCTCTTTCGAGGCCATGCTCTCCATCGCGGCCCGGAAGTCTTCGAGGTCGGCGATGGGCTGGTCGTCGATGCGTTCGATCACATCGCCCACCCGCAGGCCAGCCCCCCGGCCCAGCGAACCGCTCGCCACGAAGAAGACGAAGGCGCCCCGGTCGGTGACGAGCCGGTGGCCGCGTACGAGGTTCGCGGTGATCTCCTGCACGTGGAAGCCGAGGTCGCTCTCGACCTCCGCCGCATCCACATTCGGCTGGGCGCCGACCACGACCTCGAAGCTCTTTCGCTCGCCGGCGCGAAAGATCTCGACTTCGACGGGCTTCCCCGGCGCCACACTCGCGACGCGGCGCTGGAAGTTGCCGAGGTCCTCGTCCTGCTCGGCTTCGATGGCCACGCTGTCGAAGCGGTGGAGGATGTCCCCGGTGCGGAGTCCCGCGCGCTCCGCGGGCGAGGCCTCGGTCACGCTGTTGACGACCACACCCGTGACGTCGGGGATCCCGAAGTACTCCGCGAGGTCGCGATCGAGGGGCTGCACGCTGATGCCCAGGAAGCCGCGCTCGATACCGCCGCCCTCGAGCTGCTGCATGACTTCGAGTGCGGTTTCGATCGGAATCGTGAAGCCGATTCCGCGCCCCTGGCCGCGCGAGTTGATCCCCACCACGCGTCCGTCGAGGTCGACGAGGGGTCCCCCCGACGAGCCGCGGTCGATCATGGCGTCCGTCTGGATGAAGTCGTTGATCAGCTCGGGGATCTCGAGGTTGCGCCCCTTGGCCGACACGATGCCGAGGGATACGGTGCCGTCGAGCCCGTAGGGATTGCCGATGGCGAGCACCCACTGGCCTACGCGCACGTCGACGCTCGAGCCGAGTTCGGCGGCGGGAAGCGCGTCGTCGGTGTCGATCCGGAGCAGCGCGACGTCGGTCTGCAGATCGCTCCCGATGATTCGCGCGCGGTACTTCTTCTTGCGTCCCGGGACACTGACCTCGACCTTCTCCGCGTTGTCGATCACGTGGTGGTTGGTGAGGACGTGACCTTCGCTGCTGGCGATGAAGCCCGAGCCGGACACCTGCTTGCGCCGGTCGTTGAACTTCGCGATGGCCTCGATGTGCACGACCGAGGGCTTCACCCGCTCGGCAACCTCGACGATGCGCGCCTCGAGGGTTTCGTGGGGCTTCGCCGCAGCGAATGCGTTCAGCGGGCCGCCACCGCTGCACGCGAAGACGACACCGACCAGAGTGAGCAGGGCCACGGCTCGTCTACGCATCGAGGGCCTCGCGCAGAGCGGCTGCCGCGCGCTCCGGATCGTCGGCGTGGAGGATGGCACCCGTCACCGCCACGCCCGCGGCGCCCGCAGCGCGGGCCGCGCGAGCGGTGGTGGCGTCGATACCCCCCTGGGCGATGACCGGGACCGCGTGGGCCGCGGCCTCGCCGAGGGCCGGCGTGCCGAGCGCCGGCCGCGTCGACGCCTTCGAGAGCGGGGCGAACACGGGAGCGAGGTGCACGTAGTGGACGCGCCCCGCGAGCCGCGGGATCTCGGCCGCCGCGTGGGTGGACGCGCCGATCCACGCGTCCGCGCCGAGCAGCGAGCGCGCGGTCTCCGGCGGCATGCCGTCGAAGCCCAGGTGGACACCGTCTGCGCCCGCGGCGAGCGCCACGTCGACCCGGCGGTTCACCAGTGCGCGCACGTCGCGACCGCAATCCGCTGCAGCTGTGCGGGCGCTGCGGATCACGGCATCGGCGTGATCGAGCAGCGGCGACCCCGGCAGCTCGCGGTCGCGGATCTGGACCCAGTCGACGCCGCCGCGCACCGCCGCGGCCACGATCGCGCAGAGGTCCCCGCGCGCGGTCGCGCGGTCGAGGACCAGACACAGCACCGGACGCTGTGCAGAGCTCAGAACGAGGCGATTCCGTCGAGGGGGCTCGACGCGGCCGCGTAGAGGCGGCGCGGCATGCGGCCCGACTCGTAGGCGAGGTGACCGGCCTCGATACCGAGGCGCATGGCGCGCGCCATCTTCAGCGGGTCCTTGGCGCCGGCGATGCCGGTATTCATGAGGACGGCCGTTGCGCCGAGCTCCATGGCCACGGCGGCGTCGCTCGCCGTGCCGACGCCGGCGTCGACGATCACCGGAAGCTCGACGGTCTCGAGGATGATGCGCAGATTGGCGGGATTGCGGATACCGAGGCCCGAGCCGATGGGCGCGGCGAGGGGCATGACGGCCGCGCAGCCGATGGCGGCGAGACGCTGACACGCCACCGGATCGTCGGTGATGTAGGGAAGCACGGTGAAGCCGTCGCCCACGAGGACCTCTGCGGCTTCGAGGGTGGCGGGGACGTCGGGGAAGAGGGTGCGCTCGTCGCCGATCACCTCGAGCTTCACGAGGTCGGTGTCGAGGAGCTCTCGTCCGAGCTTTGCCGTGGCGATGGCGTCCTCGGCCGTGTAGCAGCCCGCCGTGTTGGGCAGAATCTTGAATCGGTCAGGTGAGATGAAATCGAGGAGGCCCTGGCCCTTCGGCGCGTCGAATTTCGTGCGGCGGAGCGCCACGGTGACCATCTCGGCGCCACTCGCCTCGGCGCAGGCGAGATTCTGCTCGAAGCTCTCGTACTTGCCGCTGCCGATGATCAGACGCGACGTGAACTCGTGGGATCCCAGCGTGTACGCGGTCATGAATCAGCCTCCCCCTACGGCCTCGAGGATCTCGACGCGGTCACCGGCGTGCAACTCGTGCACGGAGTAGCCCGACCGGGGCACCACGTCTCGGTTGATGGCCACGGCCAGCCGCCGTTCCCGCATCCCCAAGCGCCCGAGGAGGCTCTCCACCGTCGAGCCGGAGGGGACCTCGAAGGCCTCTCCGTTCACCTGCAGGTGGAGGGACGCCATGGGCGGCGCGTAAGGGGTGTGGGACACGGTGTGCTCAGGACTGGCGGTGAACGCGCCGAAAGCTACCGGAGGCGGCGCCGGGGTGTCAAACCGCGAAGGCGGGGAATCGCCGGTTCTTCGATAACTTATGTCGCTGAAGGCTCGAGCCGAGGCCTCCAGTAGATCGACGTCCAACCGGAGGCACAGGAGGGGGAGGCGTGAAGGGCCAACGCCCGACGGTGGCCACGATCTCGCTGGCCGCCGTCCGCGCGAACTACGCGGAGGTGCGGAGGCTCGCCGGTGCGCGCGAGCCCATCGCGGTGGTCAAGGCCGACGCCTACGGGCACGGCGCGACCGCCGTCGCGAAGGCGCTGGCCGACGAGGGTTGCCCGCGCTTC
>JABSQW010000502.1 GCA_013215605.1 Myxococcales bacterium | reverse complement strand
TCTCGGCGGGTCGATGTCGGCCAGCTCGGCGCGCAAGCTGCGGCGTTTCATCGAGATGTGCGACCTGTTCAACCTCCCAATCGTCACGTTCGTCGATCAGCCCGGGTTTCTCATCGGCTCCGAGGGCGAGCAGACCGCGACGATCCGCTTCGGCGTCGAGACGTTGCTCTCCGCCATGCAGTCGCGCGTTCCCTGGGCCTCGGTCATCGTGCGCAAATCGTTCGGCGTCGCGGCGGGGATCCACCTCGGGCCCGGCGGCATGACGTTCGCCTGGCCGTCGGCGGAGTTCGGCGCGATGCCCATTGAGGGCGGGGTGGCGCTCGCCTACCGCCGCGAGCTCGCAGAGGCCGAGGATCCCGAGGCGCGTCGTCGCGAGATCGAGGACGAGCTCGCGATGGCGCAGTCGGTCTTCCCACGCGCGGAGGAGTTCGGCGTCCACGAGCTCATCGATCCGCGGACCACACGACCGGCGCTCTGTGACTGGCTCGACAGCGTCGAGCCCGCGCTGCGAGCGAACGAGGGCAAGGGCGCGCCCACCTATTCGCTGCGGCCCTGAATCTCGCGGCTGTGATCCGCCGCGCAGCGGACGAAGCGTTCAGCGCTCTGTCCGGGCCTCCGCGTCCACGTAGCCGAGCGCGCGGAGCTGCTCGAGGGTGGCGCGCGAGGCTTCGTCGAGCACGTCCGACGGCGCGAGCCGCACGTTGTCGCGCCGGCGCTCGTCGTCGTCGGCGCGGCGGTCGTCGATCCGGGCGCGCAGGCGCGTTGCCAGCTCGGGCCGCTCGGACGCCAGGTCGTGACGCTCGCCGGGATCCGCTTCCAGATCGTAGATCTCCGTGCGGTCGCCGCGGCCGATGGCCTTGTAGCGGCCGACGATCAGGGCGTCGTAGACGCCGTCGACGGAGCGATCGACTGCGTAGGGCGCGCGATGGGTGCCGTCGTCGGGAGCCGCGTCGCCGCGCAGCAGGCCGGCCAGCGATCGGCCGCGCTCGCGTGCGCTCGCGGGCAGGCCCAGCCACTCGCGTAACGTCGGCACGAGGTCGACCAGCGACACGGGCAGAGAGCTCACGCGCCCGCCCGGCACGCCGGGCCCCGCGACGATCAGCGGAATGCGGAGGAACTCGTCGTACAGCCACTTGCCCGCATGCAGGAACCTCCCGTGCTCGCCGAAGCCTTCGCCGTGATCAGCGGTGAAGATCACGAGCGTGTCGTCGGCCGCGCCGCCCGCCTCGAGGGCAGCCAGCAGCGCCCCCACGCGATGGTCGACCGATTCGACCTCGCGGTGGTAGAGCGCGCGCAGCATCTCGTGCTCGTACGCGGAGAAAGATTCGACGGCGGCACTCAGGTCGCGCGTGTCGCGGGCGGAATCCCCAGATGCTTCGAGGCGCGAGTACCACGAGAGCTTTCTCGGCAGGCGCGAGCGATCCACGCGGATGCGACTGAAGAAGCGCTGCGGAGGCGAGTAGATCGCGTGGGGGTCCATGATCCACTGGACCGTGAAGAAGGGGACCGGTGGGTCCTGCATCAGGGACACGATCACGGGCAGCATGCGGAGCTCGCGCCGAACCGAGACATCGAGGTCGAAGCGCGCGCCGATGCCGAGGGGGTCGTGTAGGGCGAGCTCGTGGAGCTCGACCACGTCGAAGCCCTGTAACGCGTTGGTGCTTCGCGCCAGCTGATTTTCGATGTACGCGCGGGTCGTGTAGCCGCGCGCCTTCAGCTGCTCCGCGAGGAGCTCCTCTTCTTCGGCCACGTAGTAGAAGGCGGTCGCCGCGTCGCCGCGGGCCTCGTGACCGTGCTCGCTCGCGTATTGGCCCGTGAAGAGCGACACGCTGGAGGGGAGCGTCCACGGACCGTTGCTGCGGGCGCGCTCGAACCGCACGCCGCGCTCGGCGAGGTCGCAGATGTGGGGTGTCCGCGCGGGACCGCCATAGCAGTCGAGAGCGTCGGCGCGCAGCGTGTCGGAGACGATCAGCAGCACGTTGCGCGCGGGCGCCTCGCCG
>JABSQW010000501.1 GCA_013215605.1 Myxococcales bacterium | reverse complement strand
TAGCCGCCGTCGTGGACGGGAAGCGGTCGGTGAGCGTTGGCGGGATCGCTCTCGCCGCCCGCCCGATCGGTGCCGCCCAGCCACCCGAACGCGGGCAGACCCGCAATGCACGCGAAGAGCGCCGCAAGCGCTCCGGCGCTGGGGATCTTGCGGGCAGCCGCAGTCCACCCGGGGGCACGAGTGCTCAACGGCGGCCTCCAGCGTGCCGGAACGAGGCGCTCGCCCCGGCGGAACGTCATTCTATCCGGCGGGCCGAAGAAAGGCGGCAGTGCGGCGCCGGCGCCCTTCCGCCCCGCGCGTCGAGGAGAGCCGCGCGGGGCAGACGGAAATCGGGCAGGCCGGCTGACGCGTCGGCCGCGGTCGTCGTTCCCGGTCGAGCTTCCGGGGACGCCCCCCCGATCCCGCCGTTGACGCGGAGAGAGTGAATTCTCCACCTCTGACGGGACCCGGTTGCAACCGCGACCGACGCGACTCCCTGTAGCGGGCTTCCACCGGCCGCTTCGAGGAAAGGGGGTTGGCCCTCTTCTCTCCGAGGACCGGTCAACCCGCCGCCCCCTGATTGAAAGCGAAGGTGGTCTGCTCGTGTTGCCAGAGGGCCGAGGCCTCCGATTCGTCCGACGAGGCCTTCGTTCCCGCGTCGATCCCTGGCAGTAGGCGCGGTTCTACCGCGCAAGCGATTAGACGGCGATCTCGTTCCTCCTCCTGGCTTCGCTCAGATCTCTCGCGAAGGGCTGCCTTCGCGCTCTATGGGCCTGGCGCTTTGCACCTCGTTCATCGCCACGGTCCCGACCAGGGCGGCGACGGGCGACCGGACGTGCGCGGTTTCGTAGCGTGGGCGACGGCGTATTCGCTGCGGCACGCCGACACCGAGACGGCGTCGACCAGCGCAACGAAGCGGTACCCGCGCCGCGGAATCGTCTTGATCGCCCATTGGAGCGTGTGGTTGTCCCCGACCGCCTTGCGGGCCTCGCAGATCGCCGTGGTGAGTGCGTTGTCCACGACGGCGACCACGCCCCAGAGGCGATCGAGGAGCTCCTGGCGCGTCACCAGCCGCTCGCGGTTGCGGATCAGGTAGACGAGCAGCTCCATGACGCGCGGCTGCACCGAGACGCAGTGGTCGGGATCGCGCAGCTCGAGGCACCGCTCGTCGAGCTCGAATTCGCCGAACCGGTAGACCTGCACGCGTACGAATTCGTCGCTGGGAGGTCCGCCGAGCGGCAGGACCGGGGCGGAGCCGGCGAAGAGTGCTTCAGAGGAGCTTTGCTGGATGGCGGTCGTGGTGCGTTTCATAGCTTCTTCTAAAGCAACCGCCGTGCCATCCTTTTAAGTACCTGGAATCCATCATGTTTTTACATTCTGAGAAAATGGGGAGGCTGTGAGATGTAAAATTTTATTTCCAGTTCTTCTGAGTTGACTGAAAAAAGACAGTCCAAACATTTGAAAAATCTAGGGAAATAAAATTCTGTAAATATTTATTGTCTGTAATATTTATGCGACATATGATCGGTCCATGGCTGACGAGAGGAACCGATCGCGCGTTGCCCGCCAAGGTCTCGGTGCCTCCTGGCGGCCCGATCGCGCGCAGGAGCGATTCGAGCTCCTGCTCGAGCTGAGTCGAGCGTTCAGCGCCCGCCTCGACCTCGACGAGCTGCTTCCTCTCGTGTTGCAGCGCTGCAAGGAGGTGCTCGGCGCAGAGGGCTGCTCGATCCTGCTGCTCGATGCGAGCCGAACGCAGCTCACCTTTCCCGCCACGAGCAGCGTCACGCCCGGCGTCGACGAGCGACTTCGGGGGCTCAGCTTCCCTGCCAGCCACGGCGTCGCGGGTGAGGTCCTGCGATCGGGAAACGCCATACGCGTCTCCGACGTCGGGCGCGACGCGCACTTCTACTCCGAGGTCGACGAGCTCACCGGAACCCGCACGACCGAGATGCTGTGCGCGCCGCTGCGTACCCACGAGGGCGTCACCGGCGTGATCGAGGTGTTGAACTGTCTCGAGGGCTCCTTCGACGACGAAGACCTCGCTTTCATCGACGCGCTGGCGGGCTCCGTGGCGGTGGCCATCGAGAACGCCCGGCTCGTCGATCACATTCGGCAGAGCGAAATCCAACTTCAGCAGGAGGTGACGGGGCTGAGGCGCGAGATCGTCCACCGGGGGCGCTTCTCCGAGGTGATCGGTGGCAGTTCCGCGATGCAGGCCGTCTTTTCGCTGATGGAGAGCGCCGGAGACTCCGCGATTACGGTTCTCCTCGAAGGCGAGACGGGAGTCGGCAAGGAGGTGATCGCCAGCGCCATCCACTCCAACGGACCGCGTTCCGCGGCGCCCTTCATCACGATCAACTGCGGCGCGCTTCCCGCAAACCTCCTGGAGAGCGAGCTCTTCGGTTTCAGCCGCGGTGCTTTCACCGGGGCCACGAGCGACAAGCAGGGTCTGTTCGAAGCAGCCGATGGTGGCACGCTGTTCCTCGACGAGATCGGGGAGACGCCGCCCGATCTCCAGGTGAAGCTGCTTCGCGCCCTGCAGGAGGGGGAGATCCGGCGCATCGGCGAAACGCGTCCCCGCCAGGTCGACGTGCGTGTGATCTCCGCGACGAACCGCGACCTCGCCACAGAGGTCCGCGAACGCCGCTTTCGGGAGGACCTCTACTACCGCATTCGCGTGTTCCCCATTCTCGTGCCGCCGCTGCGCGAGCGCCGCGAAGACGTGCCGCTGCTGGCGTCGTTCTTCCTCGAGCGGATCGCCGTACGCCTCGGCAAGCCCGTCAGCTCGATCGACGGATCGGCCCTCGAGCGGCTGGTCGAGTACGGCTGGCCGGGAAACGTTCGCGAGCTCGAGAACGAGCTCGAGCGCGCCATCGCCCTTGCTCCGCGGGAGGGCCGAATTGGCCTCGACTGTCTTTCGGAACGCATCGCCGAAGCCGTCGCTCCTGGCGAGCACGCGTCGGGCGGCAGCGTTCGCTACGAAGGGACGCTGCGTACGGCTCGCCGCGCGTTCGAACGCGATTTCGTCGCCGAGGTGCTCGCGCGCCACGGCGGGAATGCGACCCGCGCGGCGAGAGAGCTCGGCATCAGTCGTCAGATGCTCCAGCGCAAGATTCGCGAGTACGGTCTTCGCGAGGCGGCTTCCGATCCCGCGCGAGCACCCCGTCCGGTGGGATCGCCCGACCCGAGGGAAGCGGCCTCCGTGTCGCCGCCCGTAATTAGGAATCGCTGATCTTTCCCTGAGGATTCTTCGCCCACACCTTCATACCCTTCGATCCGAGGTCGAGAGGGTGAACGTGGACGAGATACTGAATTTCCCGTCGGTCCAAATGCTCCTGAAGAGGCTGCCACACTTCCAGCTGACCGCCCTCTCAGCCTCCTGCACCGAGCGTCTGTTTCCGTGTACCGAGGCGTTTTCGGAGACTGGCTTCGAGGCTGGGGTGGTCGCCCTGCGCAGCGTGCTGGATCGCGTCTGGGAGCAGCTGCTCGGCGATCCGATCTCGTCCGGGGAGCGTGAGGAACTCGAGAAGAGGATCCTGGAGGCAACACCCGCCGAGCAAGCCCTTCTGGCCGAACCGCAAGCCCTCCAATTGCAGCTGGCAGCGCTGGCGGCCGAGGCCGTCGCGGCCTGCTTCGAAGGCTGTGTCTGGAGGCGCCGCGACAGACTCGAGCACCCACCGCGTCTCGCACTGGCCGCGATCGAAAAGGTCGCGAGGAGTCGCGCTGAGTCTGGTAGGCGACCCACCCGCGAGGAGATCGAACTCCACCCGCTGACTCTTCGCGAGCTTCGGAATCTGGGCGACGACGCGATGGTCCTCGAGACGGAACCGTGGCTCACTCTCGCGTTCCTCGAGCGATTCCGCCGCAGCGCGCGCGGCGAATGCGGCGAACGCAGCTGCACGGTCGACGTCTTCCGCTGAGTTCCCCCGCATCGCCCGACCGCGATACCCTTTCTGGAAGCCGCCACGACAGGTGCGGAGACGCGGAGGATGCAGGGCATGGGTTTCGGAGGGCGCCGGCCGCGATTCACGGCCGCGTTCCTGCTCTTCGCTGCTGCCTCAGATCCCGGGGGGACGGAAGCGTACGACCCGCTCGAAGGCATCGAAGAGGACGGCCGCATCCCCTACGTCGAGCGCCCCGCCGATCTCCCGAACCCCTCGCGCTGGCGCTATATCCCGGAAGGCCGGATCAAGCGCGGCACCGTCTTCGATCGACTCTTCATCACGAGCTTCATCGCGCCGTTCGTCTTCAAATCGAGCGATGCGGGTTGGGGCGGCGGTATCGGCGTCGGCGACATCGACTTTCGCAGCCAGAATCGGCGCGAGACCGCGGCAATCTTCGGCTCCTTCAGCGAGAATCGACAGCAGAACTACGGGTTCGCCTGGCGGCGATGGATCCACCACATCGACCTGCCCGACGGAGGCGTCCTTCAGGAAGAGCGCAGCGTCATGCGCGCGCGGGCCAGCTACTCGAAGACCCGCACGCGCCGCTTCTTTGGCTTCGGGGCCGACGCCCGGGAGGAGGCCGAGAGCAGCTACACCGACGACTTCGTGCTGATCGACCTCGGTCTGAGCCACACGCTGTTCGAGCCCGGTTCGGATCTGATCGGCATCCTCGGCACGCGCGCCGAGCTGCATCGGCTGTCCAGTGGCATCGTCGGCGGTGTTCCCAACACCGGCGATGCGTTCAGCACGACGTTTTCGCGCGACGAGAAGCGCAACATGGGCTGGCTCGGCGCAGGTCTCCGTTTCGATACGCGCGACAGCCAATCGAATCCGTACCGCGGGTGGTTCGTCGGCGCTCTCGTCGACGCCGCACTCGCACAGACCGGGGGCGACGTCGGGGCGGTCATCACCGTCGACGGCAGTCGCGTGTTCCCGGTTCCCGGCCTTCTCCACCGTGCGATCGACTTCCGCGGCGAGGAGAATCCGCCCACCGACACGCTGCTGGTCGGTCTGCGCACCCAGTTCACCGCCGGGGATCTGCCCTTCTATTCGCTTCCAACCCTGGGAGGCAGTAGAGCGGGCATGCACGGCTTCATCGCTGGGCGCTTTCGCGACCGCGCGAGCTGGTACGGCACGGCCGAGTACCGCTTCTGGGTGCTGCCCCGCGGGTTCGGCTTCGAACAGCCGTATCGCATCGAACGCATCGGACTCGGGGTATTCTACGAGGCGGGCTCGGTCGCGGACACCTGGCCGAATCTCTTCAGCGCCAGCGTGCAGCACAGCTACGGCGCGAGTCTGGTATTCAGCATCGAGCGCACGTGGCCCTTCCGCGTGAATCTCGCGTTCTCGAGGGACGGATTCCAGTTCACGTTCGGTTCGGGACTGTCGTTCTAGGAGTGCGCGGTAGAAACCTTCATGCTTCCGCCGGGAAGAAGTGGTGACGCGAATATTCTCCGACGAGGAACTCGATCTGCTGGCCCGAAGACCTCGCGACCAGATCGAGGACGCCGTCGCGCGATCCCCCGGCGAAGCGCTCGAGACCTTCGAGCGCTGGGTGCGCCGCCACACGGCGTTCACCGAGGGTTTCTACAGGTGGGTCGCGACGATCCAGGGCTGGCTCTACGAACGGTACGGTCCCGAGGGCCTCGCGACGACGGCCGATCTCGATTCACGGCTCGCGCACGCCTCGCCGGGGTCGTCTGCCCGCGATGGCGACCTCGAGGCCCTCTGTGAGGCGGTTCGCGAGGTGCTCGGAGAGCCGACTCGCACGGGTGCGGTGCTCGCCCGCTGGGATGCCGTGGAGAGCCATCTCCGCACCGTTCACGATCACCACCGCGATCGGGTCTCCGCATATCTATCGCACGTGTATCGAAGCCACGGGGTCGACGAACTCGAAGCGTGTCTGCGCTACAGCGGTGAGCGCACGCTGCTTCGCTGGATGCCCGAAGATCTCTCCCGCCCGCCCGAGGTCCGACTACGAACCTGGGTCGGGATGCTGCACGGGAACTTCGCGCGCATTCGGATCGAGGAGGACGACGAGAAGTTCACGATCATTCAGGACCCGTGCGGAACCTGCACGCGGCAGATCGAGGCGGGCGCCTGTGGACCTCCCCTCGATCTCGCGGTGGTCGCCGAGCGGCACCGCATTACGTACGGCGAGGGCGACATGCCGGTATACCGCACCCACGTCGCCGTGATGCACTATCTGATGCCCATCGAGAAGAGTGGCGTGCCGTGGCCCGTCGTCAGCTGTCCGATGGGCCGCGGTACAGGGCCGTGCCAGATCGCGTTGTACAAGGACCCGGCGCGCACGCCCGAATCACTCGCTGCGCGCGTTGCCTGAGGGAGAGTTGGCCGGTCTGCCGACGTCGAGCGGGTCACCCAGCCGCCTGGCCCACGCGATCCACGTCAGCATCGTGACGATGATGAGCACGACCGGCCAGACCACCTCGTGGGCGTTCCGAAATGTACTCTCGGCGAAGTGCGCGCCAACGAAGTAGAGACTCGCGATCCGGGTGAAGTTCACGATCTGCAGCCAGCTGAGCCCGATCAGGAGTCCGATCAGCTTCTTTCCGAGCTGCGCGGGGAACGCAATGATCGCGGACATGAGGAGCGTACAGAGTTGTATCGCGTCGCATTCGGGCGCGATGTCCACCATGAACGCGCCGTTCCAGATCGACGTGCCGACCACTTCGACGTCCTGACCGACCACGTTCAGGATGAGGCCGCTCACGCTCGCGAGGAGGCTCAGGTAGATGTCGAGCGCCGGGCTGCCGAGGATCCACGCGTAGTACAGGATCTCGGTGGCAATGGCCAGGATCGCGAAGAGGCCGGTGAAACGGACCCACGGGTCCAAACCGGTTCGGGGCGTGTTGGGTACGGGAGCTTCCGGAGCCGGAGCTTCGGTACCTTCGGGCGAATCCACCCGACGAGTGTAGGACCGCGCTGCAGGGGTGACCAGCGGGCGGGATCGGCCGAGGCCCCGGCGAAGCGTCTCATTCTTGCGCCGCCCGGACCTCTCTCGCGACGGAACCGCCGGGACTTTCGACGATGGCGAAGAATCGCGCGCGGCGACCCCCGCCGCCGAACACCGTGTTGGGCAGGCCGATGCGGAAGCGACCGACGGTCGCGTCCGAGTTCCGCACCGATACCGGAACCACGCCGATCAGCTTCCGATTGGCGAATAGGAAGAGGCCATCCGGCGGGCCCGCGGAACCCGTCACTCGTCCCGCGAACACGACTCGATCGTCGAGCCGTTCGGCGATCCGAACCTCGCCGAGCGGCTCCCCGCCGACGACGGGTATCCAGTGGCCAGACGAAACGTCGAGGCCCTCGCGGCCCCCCCAGCTCTCGATGCGCAGGTCGGCCGCCCTTCCCGCCCAGGGTTTCTCCGCGAAGTCGTCGCCCTCGTACGGGAGTACGGAAGCCACTCCCCGGGCGATCCCCACGAACCGCAGCGCTCCACGCTTCGTCGAGTCGTCGCTGAGCCCGGGGTCGGCGAAGCGAAAGTCCTCGCGGCCGTTCGTGCCCGGGGGCCCGCCGGAGTCGGAACCGAGCGAGTGCACCTGCGCAAAGCGACCGCCGGAGAACAACAGGACCCGATCGCCGATGCGACGGGTGCGCCGGTGCACGGCGCGTCCGACGAAGTCGCCACGCGAGGCGGTCACCGCGCCCGCCACCGCCGATGGGACGACGGGCAGCACCTCGTCGTCCGATGAGATCAGCATCGCGAGCCTTCCATCTGCCGCGCGAACCGGCGTGTAGTGGACGCGCGCGTCACCGCGCGTGCCGACCAGCGCCGGGGGCTCGCCGTCGGCCACTACGAAGATTTCGATGCGGTGGTTTCCGTCGCGGAAGGCGGTCTCGGGGAGCATCGCGGAGAAGCGACTCCGCTCCCATCCCTGGTACGACCGCGTCACCGCGCGAATCACGCCGTCGACCGAGACGGCGATGTCCGCGGCTCCGCCGGGCAGGCCGGGCCCCTCGATTTCGCCCACGACCTGGGCGGGTACGAATCCCGATGCGATGTCGACCCGTTCGAACGCCTCCGGCGCTTCGAGGCGCACGCGCCAGTCTCCATCGGCGCCCGGCGGCGCCTCCGGGAGCTCGGCCACGCGGCGACCGAGGAGCTCGCGGTGGGGGCCCACGTCGTAGACGGCATCGAGACCGCGGCCCTCGAAGTCGAACAGCGCTTCGATCCGATCGGCGGTCGCACGGAGCCCCGGGATCGCGCGCGGAAAGGTGCGGAACGCCTGTGCGTGAATCACTCGCTTGCGTGCGCGCTCGGGTCCGTCCGTGCGCAGCAGCGACTGGCCATCGATGGGGGTTGCGATCTGGCCTCCGAGCGCGTCGACGAGGGTCGGGAACACATCGATGATCTCGACGTTGCGGTCGTCGACGGTGGCGGTCTGCTGTCCAGGCAGCTTCACGAGCAGCGGGATCGGCAGGAGGTCTCCGGGGTTCTCGGACGCGGGATCGCCTGTGAGCCGACGGCTCTCGACTCCGGGCCGGATGCTCACGCCGTGATCCGACGTTACGACGACCAGCGCGCGGTCGAACAGATCGAGCGCTTCGAGGTGCGCGGTCAGCTCGCCGAGCAGCGTGTCGCAGTATCCAACCTGCAAGAGGTGGCGCTGCAGCGCCTGGGTCTCCGCCCAGTTCGCATCGACGACGCGTCCGGGCTCGAGTCTCTGATTGGGGTGGCTCTTGGTGGGCCGATAGGTCCGGCCCGAGGGCAGGTAGAGGTACGGCGTGTGGGGCACGTTCAGGTGGACGAAATGGAGCCCGGCCGGCGACCCGTCGACGATTCCTTCGAGGAAGCGCGAGAAGACCCAGCGCGCATCGTTGCGCCGCGCGACGACCTCGTCGCGTCCATCGCCGGGATTGCCGAAGTGCGCCCACGTCTCGGTGACATCGGGTAGCTCGCGCGCCCAGTCGCGCGGGAGCGCAGCGTGAAGGGTCAGGATGCGGAGATCCTGTGCGAGCGACCGGGCGCGAGCAGCGACGCCGAGCGTCGGGTCGCTCGCGCACGACTCCTCGGGGCAGAGGTGGGTGACGGGCTCCACGACGTTGAGCGAGTGGCTGCCCGCGAGGGCGGTGAAGAGGTTTACCGGGTGATCGCGGCGGTTCGGCGCTGCACCGGGTTGGGGATAGCGACCGGTGAGCAGCGCCGGTACCGCGTAGTTGGTGACGGTCGCCACCGTCGTTGCATTGCGGAACCAATGCGAGCGATCCGCGAGTGCCGCGAAGTTTGGATACCGACGGGGATCGATGTGATCGTCGCGATCGAGGAGAGAGCTCAGGGGCAGCGCGTCGAAGATCACCATCACGACGGGCACGGACCCGTCGATGCCGGAAACCGGCGGGCCATCCGTGGCCGACTCCGATCCGCCCACCATTCGCAGGGGCTGCGACGTGAGCAGAAAGAGCAGTGGGAACGCAGCGATCACCGGCGACGCCACCGTCACGGCGGATCGCAGGGGACGGAACACCGCGTAGGCGATGGCCGCTCCGACGCCGATGGCCAGTGCGAGAGCCACCGCGGTGCTTCCCACCGGAAGCGCTTGGCCCGCGATCGGCAGAGCGATCCAGGCGCAGAGCACCGCCACGCTGACCCCGTGCAGCCCAGCGGCCAGCGGTGGCACGAGCGCCTCGATCCCCCACTTTGCGAGCGCGAGCAGCGCGGGGAACCCAAACGCGAGAGCGAAGGCAAAGCCGATCGTCTCGAACGGACCCAGCCGATGAGCCACGAGAAACTCGGGGCTCCGATCGATCATGTCGAACAGCGGCTGCGCGATGGCAAAGTCGAACAGGACCACGACGTGAAGAGCCCGAATCCCACCCCTTACGTGCGCGCGCGTTGTCCACCCCGGCCGCGGTCGCGTCTCCATGAACGTCCTCAGGAGTCGTCGGTCGACGTTGCGGCCGTCCTCCACTCCTTTGCCTTCCCGAACGGAACGATCGAGATCTCACCGTTCGTGCTCCGGAGCCGCCATGGCTCTCGATCGGGAAAGTAGTCGAGGAGCTTGCGGTTGCTCTCCTCGTCGAGCTCGAGCGCAAAGACCACGTGGGCACCGTCGATATCGGCCTCGTTGATGAGCCACTCCCAGCGCGCCGCGTGACCGTTTCCGTATCGAACGAGCACGAGATGGTCCTGTCTTTGGAATCGCGCGACGGAATTCAACATCATCTCGTGGCCGACCAGGGGCTCTACCGAGCGCACTATCGAGAGGTCGGTCACCTGCGCGTACTGTATCCCCCAGGCGGGAATCAGGATCAACGGCGGGAGCGCGGCTCCGAACTGGATTCCGCGCACCGAAAGCCGGGTGATCTCGCGCAGCCCCATGAGGAGAGGGATCGAACCGAGCGCGACGAACGGCGCGACGAATCGAGCGACCTCGAACGTCTGGACGCTCAGGGCCGCACCGAAGAAGACGAACGCTGCGACTGCGAAGCGCACCTTGGGATCTCGCCGCAGAAAGGGAAGCGGAGCGAGGAGGAGCAGGAGCGGCAATGGAAAGAGGAAGCCGCCGTACACGGCGATCTTCTTGCCAATCCCTGCAACGAATCCGGTGAGGTGTTGACGGTCGTAGTACGGAGCGTTCATCCGACCGTTCTCCCGGTAGAGCATGGGCATCGACGGGTTCGTGTAGACCGGTCGGGCGAGCGGGGCCTGCAGGAGAAAGTCCGGCGCCGTCGCATAGCGCTCGACGTAGGCCTGGTGTGGAGTCTTCAAGGGGTCGCCGGTGGTGCGGTAGTTGTAGTAGGCGAGGAACGCGAGACCGACGGCCGTGATGACACCGGCGGAGCGCAGCTGTGCACGGAGGTGCCCGGCCGCCGGCTGCGAGCCCGATCGCACGAGATCGCGGGCGAGGACGAAGCAGACGGGCAGGCAGGCCACGAGTGCGAGATAGGGCCCAGACAACAGGAGCACCACGGCACCCATCCCGAGTGCGAAGCCCGCGCGCGACGCGCTGCCCCCCGCGCTGCGCATTCGCGGGAGCGCGCCGTAGACGAGCGCGCCGCCGAGCAATCCGGTGCCGCCCGACAGGTAGCCGATGCCCCAGAAGGCGGCGATCTGTGGATGCACGGCTACGCAGATCGCGCCGCTGAGTGCCCACCACGTCGAGAACCCCCAGCCAATGAGCATCCAATGGAGCGTCGCAGCAGCCAGCGCGAAGACGAGCGCCGAGCCGATCAGGGGCTCCCCGAGCCACTGCCCAACGGCGAGAGCCATCCCGGGCAGTGGAGGCAGCTCCGACACGTAGGTGGGCTCGAGGAGGATGTGGCTGCGCTCGAAGTGTTTCGACAACGGGTGCGCGCCATTCGCGAGCTTCCCATGCGCGAAGGTATCGGCGCCCAGCAGGGCGCTCCACTCCTCGACCTCGATGGGTATCGCGACGTACCAGCTCGCGAGCCACGCGCAGAACGCCAGCGCGACCGCCGCGGAGGCGGCCATTCCCAACTTCACGGCGGTCCGGGAGGACGGCGGAGATGTGGTGGGCGCTTCACTCAATTCAGATCTCGGGTGGACGGGAGTATATCCCGCGACTTCACGGGCAACGCCGCCGCCGGCCACTTTTCCCGCCAAGCTTCGGGATCAGAACTGGAAGTAGATGAAGGGCTTCGCGTCGACCGGCGCGAAGGCTAGCGCGAGCGCGAAGAGCACGGCGTAGCCGGCGGCAAAGACCGGCGTCGGCAGGCCGCGGGCAAACGACGCTGCTGCGGGGGTTCGCGCTGCGAGGTGGGCCGCGGCGAGACCGGCGATGACCAGCAAGCTCGACGTCGCGATGCTCACGCTCCCAGAAGCGTCGAAGAGCAGGAAGCTTCGGCAGATCTGCATCGCGACGTCGAACGTCGGTGCGCGAAAGAATATCCACGCGACGCAGACCCACAAGAATGTGAAGACCGTCGCGACAGGTCGCGGGAGGACCCCCGGACTGGCGAGGCGCCGCCACTCGCGGTGCACGACGAGCGCCAAGCCATGCAGCGCCCCCCAGATGACGAAATTCGCCGCCGCGCCGTGCCACAGGCCGCCGAGCAGCATCGTGATCATCAGATTGCGGTGGGTGAACGCCCGGCTGCCGCGGTTCCCGCCGAGGGGGATGTAGAGGTAGTCGCGCAGCCAGCTCGAGAGACTGATGTGCCAGCGGCGCCAGAACTCCGTGATGTTTGGCGACAGATAGGGGGCGTGGAAGTTCGGGCAGAGGCGATAACCGAGCAGTCCGGCTGATGCGATGGCCATGTCCGAGTACCCGGAAAAGTCGCAGTAGATCTGGATGCTGTAGAAAAGCGTCGCGATCCACGAGGCGAAGACGTCATACGCTGCTGGATTCGCGAAATAGGCGTCGACGAACGGCGAGAGGTTGTCCGATACGCACGCCTTCTTGACGAAACCCACGAGGAACAGCCCGAGGCAGGCGCGGAGCGGGACGTCTTCCCGCCGGCGCGCTGTGCGGAGCTGCGGAAGGAACTCAGTGGCGCGCACGATCGGTCCGGCGACGAGCTGCGGAAAGAACGCGACGAACAGAGCCAGGTCGAAGAGATCGCGCGTCGGCGCCAGGCGACCGCGGTACACGTCGATCGAGTAGCTCAGCGTCTGGAACGTGTAGAAGCTGATACCCACCGGCAGCACGAGGTTCAAGGCGGTGTAGCTCAGGGGAACCCCGAGCCAGGTGCCGAGAGCGACGGCCGACTCGCCGAAGAAGTCGTAGTACTTGAAGACCCCGAGCAGGCCGAGGTTGACGATCAGACTCACGAGCAGCCAGAGCCGCCGACGGGGGCCAGCGCGCGCCATTCCGATTCCGGCCGCGTAGTCGACGAGGGTCGAGATCAGGATCAGTGAGAGGAAGCGATAGTCCCACGCGGCGTAGAACGCGTAGCTCGCGGCGAGAAGGAAGACCTTGCGCGCGCGGTCGTTGCGAAGGGCCCAGTGGATCGCGAGGACGGCGACGAGGAAGTAGAAGAACCGCAGCTCGACGAAGAGCAAACTACGGTGCCTCCAACGCGTTCGAAACGAACCGCTTGGCGAGGTGCTTGGAGGTACGGCGCGCGCCGAGCGAGTTCAGATGCGTGCGGTCCGAGAAGAACCGGGGGTTGCGCGCACGCGGACTGCCGACGGGATCCTCGAGATCGAGCAGAACCCCGGGAATGTCACCGGCCGCGTAGGAGTTGCGGAAGCGCTGTGCGATGGATCGCCCGAAGTAGGGCATCACGAGCCAGGCGATTCGCGCCCGGCGCGACACGCCGTCGGCGATCTCCAGAAAGCGCTCGGTAGCCACTGCCGGCAGCAGGCTCGAGTCGTCGTTCACGAAGTCGGCGGGGATCGTCCCGTCGCGGAGGCCCGCCAGCAGCTTCGAGAACGCCAAGTCGCGGATCCGCATCTCGTCCGGATAGGTCGCCTCGATTGACACGAAACCGTGGTGGCGCGCGAGATCGGGATCCGCGCGGGGCGGCATCGCGGGTCGGATCAGGCGAGCGATCTCCCCGGCTCCCGCTGCCCGGTAGGTCGCGGCGAGCACGTGGTTCGCCGCGAATCCGAGCTTGTCGCCGAAATCGAAAGGCGAGGCGGCGACGAGGCGCAGCAGGTCCAACGTGTTCGGGAGGTCGTGAACGCGCGTTACGCGCTCGCGGTCCACGTTTTCGAACTTGAGAAACACCCGGATGTTGGGCTCGACGAGCACCCAGCGAAGCGACGCGCCGGCAGCGTCGACGTACTCGCGCAGGAAGGCGGCTTCATCCGCGAACTTCAGGCCCGGAAGCGAAGCGTTGAACGTGCGCGTTGCGTATCCGCGGCGCGCCGTCTCGGCGTCGAACACGAGCGGATCGATGCCGCGGTACACCGAACTCGTCCCGAAGATCAGCACGTCGAACTCGGCCTCGTGAGCGCGCCAGAACGCGAGCTTGTCGGTGAACTGAGCGATCGCGGGAGGCGGCCGTGCGCTCCTCACGGTAGAGCGCACGAACGCTGCGGTGGCCGCGCCCACGCCGATGCACAGCAACGCACACGCCAGCCACTGAACCGCGGAGGCGCTCGTGAATCCCTCGCCCGGCGGCGGAAGCGGGTCGGGAATGCGCGTCATCGAGGGCGCTCGGGCGGCATTGGACGTGTGATAGGGTACGAGTGGTCGTTTTGGAAGTCGAACGACCCGTCTTCCGACGAGTTCCGACGAGTTTCTGACGAGCGGGTCGACGGGAATTGCCCACGAAGCCCCGCACGCCGCGGCTCATCGAATCGAATGCAGACCCGAGACGCAGACGAGCTCGAGCTCTCCGTGGTGATGCCCTGCCTCAACGAGGCGGACACCCTCGAGACGTGCATCACCAAGGCGCAAGAGGCCATGCGTGCGGCAGGCGTCCCCGGTGAGGTGGTGGTCGCCGACAACGGCAGCACCGACGACTCGGTGAAGATCGCTGAGCGCTGCGGCGCCGTGGTCGTGAAAGTCGCCGACCGCGGCTACGGGAGCGCGCTGATGGGCGGCATCGATTCGGCGCGCGGCCGGTATGTCCTGATCGGAGACGCCGACGACAGCTACGATTTCCTGGAGGTTTCCTCGTTCGTCGAGAAGCTGCGCGAGGGAAACGAACTCGTTCAGGGGTGCCGTCTGCCCGCCGGCGGCGGGACGATCCTGCCGGGAGCGATGCCGATATTGCACCGCTGGCTCGGCAATCCGCTGCTGACCACGATGATGCAGTTCATGTTCCGCGCGCCGGTCCACGATGCGTATTGTGGGATGCGTGCGTTCACGCGCGACCTCTACGACCGGCTCGCACTCCGGTGCACCGGGATGGAGTTTGCGACGGAGATGATCATCAAGGCGACGCTCCAGGGCGCGATCATGGCCGAAGTCCCGATCACCCTCCACCCGGACGGGCGACGCACGCACGGCCCGCACCTGCGCACCTTCCGCGACGGCTGGCGTACGGTGCGTTTCTTTCTGATGTACAGCCCGCGCTGGTTGTTCCTCTACCCGGGATTCCTGCTCGTCGGTCTCGGTGCGATCGGCTACGCGGTGGCGCTCCCGGGACTCACGCTCTTCGGCGCGCAGTTCGACGCGCACACGCTGCTGTTTGCCAGCCTGTTCGTATTGATGGGCTACCAGTCGGTGCTGTTCGCGCTGGTGTCGAAGACCTTCGCCGTGACCGAGGGGCTCATGCCCGAGGATCCGCGACTCGACCGCTTCTTCGACTTCGCGAAGCTCGAGGTCGGGCTCGCCGCCGGGTTCGGCGCGCTGCTGCTCGGGTTCGGTCTTCTGATCGGTGCCGTCGACCAGTGGCGGGTCGCGGAGTTCGGGGAGCTCGACTACGCGAAAACGATGCGTTGGGTGATCCCGGGCGTAACGCTGGCCGCGACGGGCTTTCAGACGGTTCTGTGGAGCTTCTACGTCAGCATCCTGGGTATGCGGCGTAAGTGAGCGTTCTCGACAAGCTGCACGGACGCCACCATCACCGGAGGCGGTTGCGTGTACTGGGCGAGCGATTGGGGGCACTCATTCCCGAGGGCGCGAGCGTCCTCGACGTCGGCTGCGGCGACGGTCTGCTCACGCGCTTCATCGCCGATCAGCGCAGCGACGTAAAGGTCACCGGCGTCGACGTGCTCGTGCGCGGCGAGACGCACGTTCCCGTCGACGAATTCGACGGAGAGACGCTCCCTCACGGAAGCGACAGCTTCGACACCGTGATGCTCGTCGACGTGTTGCACCACACGGAGCACCCCGAGGGACTCCTCGCCGAGGCGGCGCGCGTCGGGCGGCGCTATGTGGTGGTCAAGGACCACACGTTGCAGGGAATCCTGGCGCGGCCGACTCTCAGGTTCATGGACCGCACCTCAAACCTGCGCCACGGCGTCAGTCTGCCGTGCACGTACTGGGAGCCCGCTCGCTGGCGCTCGGCGTTTGCGGAACTCTCCCTCGACGTCGAAGTCTGGGACGATGACCTGCGCCTCTACCCCTGGTGGTCGCGCTGGATCTTCGAACGATCGCTCCACTTCGTCGCGCGCCTCGTCGCGCTCTGAGCGGATCCATGACGTCGGAACCCGGCGCGCGATTGCGCCTCGCCATCGTCCTCGGGGCCGCGCTCGTCGTTCGCGTCCTGGCGGCCGTGCAGTTCGACGGAGCAAAGCTGGCGGGAGACGAGACCTACTACGTCACCCTTGCCGACGCCGTGGCGTCGGGTGACGGGCACCCGAGCGCCTGGCGCCCGCCGCTCTACACATTCTTCCTGGGAGTGGTCATCTGGGTCTGGCCGACCCTCACCGCGGTTCGCGGCGTGCAGATCGCGCTGTCTCTCGTCGCCGTGGCTGCAATCCATGACGTCGCGCAACGTCGCTACGGACCCCGCGCGGCCGTCGTGAGCGGGCTCGCCTGCGCGCTCTGCCCAACCCTCGTCCATTACACGCACTTCCTGTGGTCCGAGGCCCTGGCAGCGCCGCTCTGCGCCGGGTTCATCTGGTGGATCGATCGCTTCGATCGCGGCGGTCGTCTGCGTGATCTCTTCGCCGCCGGGGCGGTTCTCGGCGCAATGGCGCTCACGAAGCAGATCTGGGTCTACTTTGGCTTGATCGTCTGCGTGTGGCTGCTGTTTCGGCCGGAGCGTGGCTTGCGACCCGCCGGCGCGGCGATTGCGACGTTCTTCCTCGCCGTGATCGTCGTCGTCCTTCCGTGGACGGCGCGCAACTTCGCACTATCGGGAAACGTCGTGCTGATCTCGATGAACCAGTGGTTCCCAGTGGCAATGGGCAACTACTACCCAGACGACGACTGGTACCTCGGAAGCGCAACGCACGAGGAGCGCGAGGCGCTGAAGAGCGAGTTCTCTTCGATGAACGGCCCCGAGCTGAACGAACGCTGGCGCGCGATCAGCCTCGAAATGATCCAGGAGCACCAGCCGTGGTGGATCCTGCAGAAGATCGTGCGCGGAACTTCGGGGCTCTACAACGTGCGCAGCCAGACGCTGCGCTTCATCGAGGAGGGCTGGCTCGTTCCGAGTCGCATCGGTGCGTGGCTGCTCGTGGTCACCGATGTGATCGGGTCTCTCGCGATGCTGGCGGGCGGTGCTTTCGCCTTCTGGGTCGTACCCGGGGACCGATTGAAGTGGCTGCTCATCCTCGCCGTGCTCTATCTGACCGGCGTCCACGTGGTCGCCAACGCGACGCCTCGCTTCGTCGTACCGATCCTGCCGATCGTGGCGCTGTATATCGGCCCTCTCCTCGTCCCCCGCGAGCACCGCAGCGTGGCGGGGTGGCAGCGGGTCGGGGCGGTCGCGACGCTCGTCTGGCTCGTCGCGGTGCCTCTCCCGCGCTCCGCCGCCGCGCTTCGGGGCGTCGGGCCCGTGCTCAGCGGCGACCCCGGGCCGCCCCGGCCGGACATCGTCTTGATTTCACTCGACACGTTGCGCCGCGACGCGATCGGCGCGTACGGCGCCAACGCAGCTGCCTCGACGCCGGAACTCGACGCATTCGCGGACCGCGCCGTGCGATTCGATCGCGCCTACGCGCCGGTTCCCTTCACGCTCTCGTCACACATGACGCTCTTCAGCGGTCTGCGGCCCGACGTGCACGGGGTCGAGAAGAAGTCCGACCGGCTGCGGGAGGAGGTCGAGACGCTCCCGGTCTTGTTGCAGAGAGCGGGCTACGCCACGCGCGGCATCGTGACGAACGCCTGGATGAACGCGGAGTACGGATTTGGACGCGGCTTCGAGGTGTACGAGGAGCTGCCGAAGGCCGACTCCTTCGTCGACCGGGCCCGCGGGCAGGCCCTCGCGTGGATCGACGAGCGAGGCGACGACGACCGTCCGCTCTTCCTCTTCATTCATCTACTCGATGCCCACTCGGACTGGGAGGAGCTCCCGTACGATTCCCCGCCCGCGTACCGCCGCCACATCCCAGCCGAGAACGCCCACTTCTGCAACGGCGCGACGTGCGCGACGCGCTTTCTGATCGCAGCCGACAAGTCGGACCAGGAGATTCCCGAGGTCTTTGCAGAGCTGGTCGCAGATCTCTACCACGCCGGTGTCAGCTATCTCGACCACGAGCTCGGCGCGCTCTTCGACGCCCTCGACGAGCGCGGAATGCTCGGGCCGACGCTCGTGATCGTGACCTCGGACCACGGCGAGGAGTTCCAGGAACACGGTCGGTTTCTCCACGACCAACCCCACGAGGAGACGCTCGCGGTGCCATTGCTCGTGAAGTTTCCGGACGGCAGCATCGATCCCCGAGTGGTCTCCGAGCTCGTGTCGACCGCGGATCTTCTGCCAACCATCGTCGATCTCCTCGAGCTGCCACGGGTCGACGCCGTGCAGGGCAGGAGCCTGCTGCCGCTCGCGCGAGGCGGCGATGGGGCTCCCCGCGTGATCGTGAGTCGAGACCCCGCTCGTCGGATCTATTCGGTGCGCGACGACCGCTTCCGTCTCTACGTCGAGAGCGCCGAAGAGCGCGCGCAGCTCTTCGATCTCGAACGGGACCCGGCCGCACAAGTGGACGTGAGCGCAGAACGGCCGGCGCGGGTTCGCGCTCTGGCGGCGCACCTCACGCGTGTGCTGGGGGAGGACGCGATCCTCTCGGACACTCTCGGTGCGGAGTCTGCCGGGGCCGCCGTACTCGATCCCGAGGAGGAGGAGTGGCTGAGGAGCATCGGATACCTCGAATAGCCGCCCGTCTTGCCGGGTGGTAGGCTCCACAGCGGTCCAACGCAACGCGGACCACCCGAAGAACCGGATGCCCGGCCCGCAGCCTCGCTTTCGCCTGTACACACGACCGTCGAGCTACGCGACGGTGCTCTCCG
>JABSQW010000500.1 GCA_013215605.1 Myxococcales bacterium | reverse complement strand
GCCAGGCACAGATCGACGCAGCGATCGCAGAGACGGAGTCCAGCTTCGGGCGGATCGACGTACTCGTGAACAATGCAGGCTATGGGTACGTCGCCGCGGTGGAAGAGGGCGAAGACGCGGAAGTGCGTACCATGTTCGACACCAACTTCTTCGGCGCCGTCGCGATGATCAAGGCCGCGCTGCCGGGAATGCGCGGCCGGCGCTCGGGCTATATCGTGAACGTGTCGTCGATGACGGGCCTCATTTCCAACCCCGGCGCCGTCTACTACAGCGCGTCGAAATTCGCGCTCGAGTCCCTGTCCGAGGGGCTCGCGAAGGAGGTCGCCCCCTTCGGCATCCGCGTCAGCGTCATCGAGCCGGGCTTCTTTCGCACGGATTGGTCGGGGCGTTCGATGAAGGAGACCGGACAGTCGATCGATGCCTACGCGGACACGGTGGGGGTGCGGCGCAGGATGATCCGGGACGCGCACGGTGAGCAGAGCGGAGACCCGCGGCGCGTGGGCGACGCGGTCGTGATGTTGAGCCGGCTCGAGAAGCCGCCGCTGCGTCTGTTGCTCGGACGCGACGTCTACGACGCGTTTCGTGAGAAGCTCGGTTCGTTGCAGCAGTCGATCGCCGAGTGGGAAGCGGTCACACTGGACGTCGAGTTCCCCGACGGTTGATTGCGGCTGGAGGAGGTCCAACATGAATTTCGTTCGGAGCGACGCCGTCGAGAAGATCCGGCAGCGCATCGATCACCCGGTGATCGACGGCGACGGTCACGTGATCGAGTACTACCCGGTCGTCCGCGACTTCCTGGTCGAGGAGGCGGGGGAGAGCGTTGCCGAACGCCTCGACCTGATGATGGGCGGCTCGGGGATGCTCCGCGATCTGCCGCACGACCAGAAGCACCAGTTTGGCGCCTACCGCTACACCTGGTGGGGGCTCCCTTCGCGCAACACCCTCGACCGCGCCACTGCCATTGCGCCGGATCTCATGTACAGCCGGCTCGACGAGCTCGGTGTGGACTTCGCGATCCTCTACGGGACGAGCTCGCTCGGGCTGCTGAGCTCCGACGACGAGGAGCTGCGTCGGGCCAGCGCTCGCGCCTACAACCGCTACTACGCCGAGGTCTTGGGATCCCACCGGGATCGTATGGAGCCGGTCGCGTTGATCCCGATGACCACACCCGAGGAGGCCCTCGCCGAGCTCGACCACGCAATCGTCGAGCTCGGGCTCAAGGCGATCGTGATGAACGGGATCGCGTTCCGCCCCCTGCCGGGGGCGGAAACGCTACGCGGAGCCAGGTGGATCGACACGCTCGGTCACGATTCCGACTACGACTACGACCCCGTCTGGGCGCGCTGTGAGGAGCTGGGCGTGTCGCCAACCTTCCACCACGCCGGTCTGGGCTGGGGCTCGCGCGTGTCGCGCACGAGCTACACGTACAACCAGCTCGGCCACTTCGCCGCCGCCGGCGAGGCGACCTGCCGATCCCTCTTTCTCGGAGGCGTACCGAAGAGGTTTCCCAAGCTGCGCTTTGCCTTCCTCGAAGGAGGCGTCGCCTGGGGCTTGAGCCTCTACGCGGGAATTCTGGGGGTCTTCGAGAAGCGAAACGGCAAAGCGATCGAGCACCTGAACCCGGCCAACCTCGACCGCCCGCTGCTCCTCGAGCTGCTCGGGGAATACGGAACGAAGGCGATCAGTGAGCGCCTCGATCGAATCGACCAGGGGTGGCTGTTCCTGAACGATCCGAGCGATCCGGGGGGCAGTCGCGACGAGTTCTCCGAGAGTGGCGTCAGCGGACCCGAAGAGATCGAAGAGATCTTCACGCGTCGCTTCTATTTCGGCTGCGAAGCGGACGACCCGATGAATGCACTCGCCTTCACGAAGAAGATCAATCCGCGCGGCGCCGAGCTGCAGGCGATCTTCGCCAGCGACATCGGCCACTGGGACGTCCAGGACTT
>JABSQW010000499.1 GCA_013215605.1 Myxococcales bacterium | reverse complement strand
GGTGATCAGCCCCGGCGCGTCCGGGAGCAGATACCGGTCCAACACGCAGATGTGGTACGGGTGGCACATGTACGCCTCGTATGCTTCGGCGCTGGGATAGGCGTGCTCCCAGACGAAGTTCACGCCGCGCGCGGCTGGAATCTCGGCGGCGGCGGAATCCAACAGCTCGGGGATGTACTCGCCACAGTGGCGCAAGATCTCGGTGAACTCGTCGACGACCGTGCGTGGTACGTCGGCGCGTATCCTGTACATCTCGAAACGGCGCTGCACCGCAACCTCCGCAGAGGAGTTGCCCTTCGTTCGGCGCCCTGCGTGAGGCGCTCAGTCTCGGAAGCAGATGATCACGCCATCGGCTTCGAGCTTCTCGATGGCCTCGTCCTCGTAGCCGAGCTCGCGCAACAGGGACTCTGTGTGTTGTCCAAACAGGCACGCCGGCCTCGCCTTTCCCGGCGTGAGCGAGAGCGTCGCCAGCGGCGCCAGCCTTCGGTGTCGCCCAAAGCTCGGATGCACCACCTCGGTGAGAAAACCCGCGTCGCGCGTGATGGGGTCGTCCATCGTGGCCCGCGAGATCGGTCCGTTCGCGACTTCGACGCAGCCGATGTCGAGCGCCACGAGGTCGCGCTCCCAATCCGCAGCGGGGCGCTTGCGGAACACCTCGATGAGGCACGCAATCAGCGCCGCATCGTTTTCGGCTCGCCGCTTCGAGTCTTCGAATCGCGCATCCGACGCGAGGTCGACGTGGGGCGCGAGCGCGGCGCACAGTGCCTTCCACTCCGCTTCCTGCGGCGTCGCCAGGAAGACCCAGCCGTCTTCCGCCTCGTAGAGTCGGTAGAGCGCGGACAGGCCGTAGAGTTCCGCGTCGGGCAGCGGCCTCGCCGCCCTTCCCTCGTACTCGATGCAGTCCTCCGACAACGCGAATGCCGTGGTGCACAGCATCGACGTCAACATCTCCTGCGCGACGCCGGTGCGCTCGCGGGCGACGAGACCGAGCAACAGGGCGGTCCCGACGCCGAGAGCCGAGAAGCCGTCGGCGTTTCCGGGGGCCTGGGCGGCCGTTCCGAGTCGCAGTGACATGGGTTTGATTTCGGCGAGAGAAAGATCCGCCCGATAGGGAATCGAAGGACCCGCCTGCAGCTGGCCCATCCCGCTCCCGGCGCCGATCGTGGGCGCAAAGGCCGGCTTGCGCCCGCACGGACCGTCGGTTCCGTAGCCCGGGGCGTTCAGGTAGATGAGATCGGGATTGATGGCCGAGAGCGTCGCGTAGTCGATACCGTGCTTCTTCGAGACGCCCGCGCGGTAGCTCATCATCACGATGTCGACGGCGCCGATGAGCTCGTGGATCACCTTGCGGCCCTCGGGCGTAGCGACGTCGACCACGACGCTCTCCTTGCCCTGGAGCGACTTGACGGCGCCGGCGTCCGGGAAGGGCATGATGTGACGCATGGGCTCGCCGGTCTTCGGCTCGATCTTGATCACGCGCGCTCCGAGGTCTGCGAGAATCGCGGGTCCGAAGGGCGCCGCATAGTACAAGCCGAACTCCAGCACGGTGACGCCTTCGAGCGGGCGCTGCGGAAGCGGTTCGCTGCGCTCTGCGGTCGGGCGGCGGGCGGCCGCACCCAGGGAGCTCAGGACTTCGTCGGTGTGCTCGCCGGGCTCCGGTGCCGGCGACTGCACGCGTCCCGGCGTCTTCGACAAGCGAACCATCGGTGCGAGCTGAGTCGTCGACCCGACCCTCGGATCGTCCACCTCGATGACGTGCCCGTTGTGGCGCATCTGCGGGTGGTCGAGAAGCTCGCGTGTCGATCGGTAGACCTCGGCCCAGACGTTCGGATACTCCTCGAACAACTGCTGCCACTCTTCGAGCGTCTTGCTGCGTGCCGCCTCGAGCATGTACTCCCAGAATCGCTCGCGCTTCTCTTCGGTTTCGAATTCCGGCGCGCTGCTCCACTCGGGGTCGTCCCACATCCAGTCGAGACCGAGCGTCGTCATGAAATCCTTGAACAGGTGAGGTGAAGTCTGCGAAAACTGCAGCCAGTGTCCGTCGCGGGTAAGACAGACCAGGAGGCGAAACGCAAAGCTCTGCATCGGTATGCCGGTGTCAGAAAACGGCGGTGTGGTCTTGAACGCCTCGGGATAGCGCTCGGCAACCAGGCGCAGGAACCAGTCCCACGGATCGTGGGCCGCCATCCCCTGAACCATCGAGGTGTCGATTCGCTGACCGCGGCCGGTTCGCTCGCGCACGAAGAGCGCCGCGAAGATGCCCTGCAGCAACGTCTGCGCGCCGCTGAACGAGTTGAAGGGCGCGGTGGGAAACGCGGGACCGGGGCGACCGGCCATGTTGCCCGAGTGGCCCATGCCCCCCATCTTGGCCATGACGAGGCCTTCGTAGCCCTTGAGGTTCGCGTAGGGCCCCTTGCGTCCGAAGCCCGTGATGGAGGCGTACAAGAGGCTCGGATTCGCTTCGCACAGGTCGTCGTAGCCGAGGCCCATCCGCTCGGCGACGCCGGGCCGATACGTTTCGATCAGGATGTCGGTGCTTTCAGCGAGCCTTCGCGCGCTCGTGCGCCCGGCCTCACTCGAGAGATCCAGAGAAACGCTCTTCTTGCCGCGTTGCCAGAAATAGTACGCGGGCTGTTCCCGCAGACCGTCGCCCTCGGGTGACTCGATGTGAATCACCTCGGCCCCGTAGTCGGCGAGGAACTGCGATACCAGCGCCCCACTGAAGCCGCGGCTCAGATCGAGTACACGAAGTCCGCCGAGCGCATCCATGTCGAGCTCCTCAGATTCGCATCACCCAACCACCGTCCACGTTCAGCGTCTGACCAGTCACCCAGTCGCTGGCGGACGAAGCCAGGTAGAGCAGTGCACCCGTCACGTCGTCGGTCTCGCCGAAGCCCTTCAGCGGCACCATCTGCTGTACGACCTGATCGAAGCCGTCCGGCGTGGAGCGCAGGCCGGCCTCGGTGGTCACGAAGCCCGGCGCAATGGCGTTCACGTTGATCTTGAAGGGGGCGAGTTCGCGGGCCATCGACACCGTGAGGCTCACGAGGCCGAGCTTGCTGACGCCATAGACACCCGCGGGACCGAAGGCGCCGCCCGACGTCTGGTTGATGATCTTGCCACTGCCGCGCTCCTTCATCGAAGGCAGCACAGCCTGGATGCAGATCAGCGGCCCCGTCAAGTTGATCCGCATGACCTTGTCCCAGAAGTCGATGGAGAGCTCGCTGAGCGGCTGCCCGAAGGGGATCTCCGACATCAGGCCGGCGTTGTTGACGAGGATGTCGATGCCGCCGAAGCGATCGATCGCCGCCGCCGCCATCTCCGCCGCGCTCTCTTCGCTGGCCACGTCGGCGCCGACGGCGATGCAGTCATGCCCTTCGCCTTCCAGATCCTTCGCGGCCGAAGTGGCGGCTTCGAGGTTGACGTCGGCGAGCACCACTCGCGCGCCGGACTCGGCAAGCGCCCTCGAATAGGCAACGCCGAACCCGCCCCCGGCGCCGGTGACGATGGCAACCTTGTCGTCGAGTCTCATTTCCATTGAAATACTCCTGCGTCCCGTCCCTGGAACGTCGAGGCTAAGCCGGTCTACCGAGCGGTGTCCATGGACTCTCTCTATACCTTTTTGAATCGCGGCAGCACGACACCCGGGCTGGGCTCGTCCCACACGAGATCGAGCTCCATGCCGATCTCCACCTCGTCGTACGAGATGTCCAGTACGTTGCTGATGAGCCGCACTCCCGGCGCGTCGTCGAACTCCACGACGACGACCGGATACGGGACGTGCTCCCTCACTTCGGGAATCGCCGGGTGGTGGACGACCGTGTAACTGAAGACCCGGCCGCGCCCCGCCACCGCGACCCACGAAACGTCGGTCGAGCCGCACTCGCGGCAGCCCGTGAGCGGGGGAAAGCGAAACGCACCGCAGCCGCCGCACTTCTGGAAGCGCAGCTCTTTCTTGCCGCAGTACTCCCAGTATTCGCGGGTATGAATATCGGGATGGATCGATGCGAGTCCTTCGAGCAGTGCCATCTTGAGTCTCCGCCTTTGTCCGAACTTCGTTCGCCTTCGCGCTAGCGGCGCAGGAGCAGTGAGCTGGTGGGCAGGTTGCTCGGTCCCGCGGTGACGAGCGCGATCTCCGCCCCGTCGACCTGGCTGCTCGACTCTCCGCGCAGCTGGCGAACGGCCTCGGCGATGTGGGTGAGTCCGAGCAGATAGACTTCGGAGAGATTGCCGCCGTGAGTATTGACGGGCATGCGACCGCCCTTCCACAGCAAGCCCCCGTCTTCGACGAACGGACCGCCCTCGCCCTGCTTGCAGAAGCCGTAGTCCTCGATCTGCAGGATCACGAGGCCGCTGAAGTGGTCGTAGAAGAGCGCCACGTCGACGTCGTCGGGACCAACGCCCGCCATACGGTAGAGGCGCTCCGCCAGGTGCTTGTGCCCCGCGCTCGCGTACACGTCGTCTGGCTGGTTCTGCATCGTGAGGCCGTGGCCCCACTGGCTCGAGCCCCCCTGGGCTCCGGCCATGATGTACACGGGCTTCTGCTCGAGATCGCGCGCGCGCTCGGCCGACGTCACCAGGATCACGCCACCGCCGTCGTTCTCCTGACAGCAGTCGAACAGGCGGAACGGATCGGCAATCAGGCGCGACTGCTGGTGGTCCTCGATGGTGAGCCGCTCGCGCTTCAGCGCCTTCGGGTTGCGGCTCGCATGGGTGCGCGTCGCCACCGCCACCTCGGCGAGGTGCTCGGGCTTCGTCCCGAACCGGTGCATGTGGCGCTGAAAGAGCATCGCCATGAACTGCACCGGCGAGACCAACCCGAACGGGCGATGAAAATCGCTGTATGGGTTGGCGGCAATCTGCTTCGAACCGTACGAGGCCCCGAAGCGAGCGTGTGCGGGCTGCGTGATGATCTTGAAGACCATCACCACCTCGGCGAGGCCCGCGTGGATGGCCGCTGCCGCGTTGGCGACGGCCCCGCAGGTTCCGCCTCCCCCGCCGCCGAACACCATGTTGCTGAAGTTGACGTTGGGGATCCCGAGGGAAGGCGCCAACATCCCGGGGTCGTTGCTGTCGACGGAGTACGAGCAAAAACCGTCGACGTCCTGGAGCTCGAGACCCGATTCCTCCAGCGCGATGTTGAGAGCGCCGCGAATCTGGTCGCTCTGCGGGATCTCGAAGAACTCACCCCGCTTTCCGTACGGGGTGAGTCCGACGCCGACGATGGCGCACTTGTCCTTCATGCTCATGGGGGGCTCCGTCTGGGTGGAGGCTCGCGCCGCAGCCGTTCTTACGCTTCGAAGCCGAAGATCCGGGCAGTGGTCCCGCCGAGAATCATACGCTTCTCGTCGTCCGGTACGCCGTCGAGAATGTCGGCCATCAGGGGGTGCGAGTTCGGCCACGTGCCCTCCGGGTGGGGATAGTCGCTACCCCACAGGAGCGGCTCGACACCCGTGAACGCGCGCGTCGTCACGGCGACCGGATCGTTCTGGAAGGTGACGTGACACTGGCGCCGCACGAAATCCGAGGGCTTCATCGAGAGCAGCGGCTTGGCCCACATGTGGTGCTTCTCGTAGATTTCATCCATCTGGGTCATCACCCAGGCGAGCCAGGAGCCACCGGTCTCGACGGTCACCAGCTCGAGCTCGGGAAAGCGATCCAGAACACCGCCGGCCGCGAAATACAGCAGGATGTGGGCACCGTCGAGCTGCGCACCGAGCAGGTAGTTGATGACCGCCCCGCCGGGACCGCGCTCGACGCGCGGCTCGTGCCCGGTGCCAGCGTGGAAGGTGAGCGGAATGTCGAGCTCCTGCACCAGTCCCCAGAACGCATCGTAGGCGGGATCGTTGTACGGGCGCGTCGGAACCTGGGCGGGCAGGAAGAGCGAGCGATGGCCGATGTCGTGCACGCGCTTGGCCTCGTCGCAGGCGGCCTGGATGTCGAGCATCGGAACGATGGCGGCCACGGCGAAGCGATCGGGATGCGCGGAGAAGATCTCGGCGCTCCAGTCGTTGTAGGCGCTCGAGAGCGCCATCTGCAGCTCGGGATCGGGTGTCGAGAAGCTCGACTGCAGGGACAGCGTCGGGTACACGACCTCGGCCGAGATGCCGTCCTTGTCCTGGTCCGCCATGCGCTGCTTCGGGTCCCAGCCACCGGCCTGAGCGCGCTCGAGGGCCTCGCCCTCGAGCTCCACGCGGCCCTTCGGCATCTTGCGCGGCCGCATGCCCTCGACGATCAGGTGCGGCACGCCGTCTACCTCGTCGACATGCGGTACGCGGTCGCGCAGCTTCTCGGGCATGCGCTCTGCAAAGAGCTCGGGGGGCTCGTTCACGTGGGAATCTGCGGAGATGAATTTGAAGTCGGAAAGCGGATCACTCATCGGAGGCTCCTTGGGTCAAATCGAAGGGCGTCACGCCGCCGAGTTGGCGGGTTCGCCGGAACGGGTGCGTTCGTCGAGGCTGGTGGCGATGCCGAGCGCCGGGAGACAGAAACGCAGAACATGGGCGCGGGCGGTCGCGAGATCCGGCAGCCCGCCGCCACCGAGGTGCGCCTCGATGAGCGTCCAGCTCACGGCGTGGATCGAGCGCGCATCCTCTTCCGGGTGCGTCGAGGGAATGCTCCCGTCCGCGCGCCCCTTCTCGAGAACGCGAATCAGCGGCTCGTACACGGCTCGGTGGATGCCCACGAACTCCGCGGGGTAGGCGCTCCGCAGGCTCGACGCCTCGTTGGCGAAGGTGCGGGTCCGCTTTGCGCGCGCCCGGTCGTAGCCGAGCGAAAGAACCTCGTCGATCCAGCCCAGCAGCCGGGCCCGGGCGTCGGGCAGCGCATCGAGACGCTTCTGCATCCGCCTGCTGCTCTCCATCGAGTCGCGCTCGAAGACCGCCAGGAACAGCTCTTCTTTCGAGTGGAAGTGCCGGTAGAAGGCGCGGGTCGAGAGCTCGGCCTCTTCGAGGACATCGGCGACCGTCGCCGCGGCGTACCCCTTGCGACGCATCACCTTCAGCGCCGAGCCGACCAGCGCCTCGACCTCGCGCTCGTAGCGCGCGCGGTGGGGCTCGAGGGAGCGGTCGATGGTGCGGGACGAAAATTCCATGGTCGAAACTGAAAATACTGTTTTCAGCCGCGATCACAAGAGGGCGGACTCCCCCGGGCCGGAGTGTGCGCGGCAGGAACCGCCAGGTCTCTGCTGCGTGCTTCCGGAGGAGCGTATCCTCGCCCTGCTAGCCCTGGTACAGCACGATGTTGCTGTAGAGCAACGCGGGGCGGTCGCTGCCGACGACGTGGATCGCGACTTCCGACTCGATCCGCGTTCCCTTCTT
>JABSQW010000050.1 GCA_013215605.1 Myxococcales bacterium | reverse complement strand
TCGACGACTGACGAGCGACCCCACCGGGGAGACTCCTGCTCGGTGCAAGGAGTGTCCCGAAGGTGTACGGAAGCAGGAACGTCCCCGAGTTGCCCAGGCAGCGAGGCGGCGAGTTGGGCGCGGAGAGGGCTAACCGAGCAGGCGCGCGCGCAGGGCGGGGTCGGAGACGAACACGGGGAGGCCCGTCTCGTCGACGTACGAGGGTTTTACACTGGCGCCGCCGTCGACCGCGACGACCTGCCCCGTGATCCAGGTCGCCAGGTCCGACTGCAGGAACAGCACCGCGCCGGCGATGTCGTCGGGTGTCCCGCGGCGGCCGAGGGGGAGCACCTTGCGGTCGCGCTCGGCGTCGTCGCTGGCCTGGTTTCGGGGTACGCGAATCGTTCCCGGCGCCACGGCGTTCGCGCGGATGCCGAGGGGGCCCCACTCGAGGGCCATCGTGCGCGTGAGCGAGAGCAGGGCCGACTTTGCCATCGCGTAGCCGGCGCCGAAGGGCATCGCTTCGAATGCGACGATCGACGCGATGTGGACGATGCTGCCGCCGGCGCCGCGGTCGGCGCAGTCGCGCGCGAAGGCGCGTGACGTGCGAAACGCGAGGCGAAGATTCGTTTCGAGGATCGCGTCGAGATTCTCGTCCGTGTAGTCGAGGAGGCGCTGCCAGCGATCGATGGGCAGGCCACCCACCACGTTGACGAGGCCGTGGGGCCCGCCCGTGGTGCGTCCCGGTTCGAGGAAGCGGGCGGCCTGCTCGGGGTCGCTCGCGTCTGCGACGACCGACGTGGCCTCGCCTCCAACACGCTCGACGGCGCGCTCGAATTGACCGAGTGCTTCCTCTTCGCGATCCACACCGATCACGTGCGCGCCGGCCGCGGCGAGTCGACCGCAGATTGCCGTGCCGATGCCATCTCCCCCAGCGCCGATCACGATGACGCTGCGCCCCTCGAGCCCGAGCAGGTCTGCGTCCCTGGATTCCGGCACCGTCGTCCTCCGTCGCGGCAGTTGGTACCGCAGGAGAATTCATTCTACGCGCCGGTGGGCCTCGCTGCGGCGCCCGCATCGGGCGGCGAATCAGCGCGCCAGAACACCCAGCCGGCGGCGTTCTTCAGTCCGCGACGTCGCCCTCGCTGCTCGCCTCGATGTCCATCGCTGCGGCGAGGAGCGCACGGGTGTAGGGCTCCTTGGGGTGATCGAAGATGCGATCGGCGGGGCCCTGCTCGATCAAGCGCCCACCCCGCATCACGAGGACGTGGTGGCTGAGCGCGCGCACGACACGGAGGTCGTGGCTGATGAACAGGTAGGCGAGGTTGTGGCGCTCCTGAAGCGCGCGCAGCAGGTCGACGATCTGAGCCTGCACCGAGCGGTCGAGCGCCGATGTCGGCTCGTCGAGTACGATGAACTTCGGGTGCAACACGATCGCGCGTGCGATCGCGACGCGCTGGCGCTGGCCGCCCGAAAACTCGTGGGGAAAGCGGTGGCGGCTCTCGGCGGGAAGGCCGACCTCCTCGAGCACCTGCGCGACGAGTTTCTCGCGCTCGGCGGCGTTGCCGAGGCGGTGGATGACGAGGCCTTCTTCGATGATTCGTCCGATGGAGAGCCGCGGTGACAGGCTTCCGAAGGGGTCCTGGAAGACCATCTGCATCTCGCGTCGCAGCGGCCGCGTCTCCTTCCAGGGAAGTCCCTGGATATCGCGATCGTGGAAGCGGATGGCGCCGCGGCTCGACTGCAGGCGGAGCAGGGCGAGACCGAGGGTGGTCTTGCCGCTGCCGCTTTCGCCGACGACGCCCACGGTCTCGCCCGCGCGGACGGCGAGCGACACCCCGTCGACCGCCTTGATGTGATCGACGGTGCGTCGAAAGACGCCGCGCTTCACCGGAAACCAGACCTTGACGTCGTCGGCCGCGAGAATCTCGGGCGCACCGGGGCGCGGCGCCGATGCCTCGCCCGACGGCTCGGCGGCGAGCAGGTGTCGCGTGTAGGCGTGCTCGGGGGCAGCGAAGATGCGCGAGGTGGGGCCGGTCTCGACGATCTCGCCCTTCGTCATCACGCACACCCGGTCCGAGACCTTCTGCACGACACCGAGATCGTGGGTGATGAGCAGCAGGCCCATGCCGCGCTGCTTCTGGAGGTCGCGAAGCAGGGCGAGAATCTGCGCCTGGATCGTGACGTCGAGCGCGGTGGTGGGCTCGTCGGCGATCAGCAGCTCGGGGTCGTTGGCGAGCGCCATGGCGATCATGACGCGCTGTCGCTGACCGCCCGACAGTTCGTGGGGGAAGCTCTTGAGACGCTCTTTCGGGTCGCGAATTCCCACGAGATCGAGCAGTTCGAGGGTGCGTTCGCGCGCGGGCTCGGGTGCCAGGCCCTTGTGGAGCGCCAGCGTCTCCCCGATCTGGCGCTCGATCCGATGCAGCGGATTGAGCGATGTCATCGGCTCCTGGAAGATCATCGAGATTCCGTCGCCTCGGATCTTCTGCAGGGTACCGGCGTCTGCGCCCAGCATTTCCGTGTCGTGGAAGCGGATGCTGCCGCTCGGATGGCGAGCTGCGGGATAGGGGAGCAGCTGCAGCACGGAGAGCGCCGTCACCGACTTTCCCGAGCCGCTCTCCCCGACGAGCGCCACGGTTTCACCGCGCTCGACCTCGAACGACAAGCCGCGGACGGCGTCGATGCTGTCACCGGCGCTGGAGAACGTCACCGAGAGGTCCCGCACTTCGAGCATGGAGCTCATGCCGGGGCCCCCGCGTGCAGCGAGTCATCACCGGCGGTTTCTTCGGCGGGCGAGGCGCCGCTCGCGAAGCTCTTGCGCGGGTCAAAGGCGTCGCGCACGGCTTCACCGACGAAGATGAGCAGGGAGAGCATGAGGGCGATGACGACGAAGCCCGAGAGGCCGAGCCACGGTGCGCTCAGGTTGCTCTTGCCCTGGTTGAGGAGTTCGCCGAGCGAGGGGCTACCGGGCGGCAGACCGAAGCCCAGAAAGTCGAGGGCGGTGAGCGCTGTAATGGCGCCGCTCAGGATGAACGGCAGGAACGTGAGCGTCGCCACCATCGCGTTCGGGAGGATGTGCTTCGCCATGATCGTAACGTCGCTGGCGCCCAGGGCACGCGCGGCACGCACGTAGTCGAAGTTGCGCGTGCGCAGGAACTCGGCGCGCACCACGGGGACGAGCTGCGTCCAGCTGAACAGGAGCAGCAGCGAGAGGAGCCACCAGAAAGTCGGCGTGACGAGGCTCGAGAGAATGATGAGCAGATACAGCGTTGGCAGGCTCGACCAGATCTCGATGAAGCGCTGAAACACGAGGTCGACTCGACCCCCGAAATAGCCCTGCACCGCGCCGGCTGCGATTCCGATGACCGAGCTCACCAAGGTGAGCGCGAGACCGAACAACACCGAGATTCGGAAGCCGTAGATGAGTCGCGCG
This sequence comes from Myxococcales bacterium, assembly GCA_013215605.1. Lineage (GTDB taxonomy): Bacteria > Myxococcota_A > UBA9160 > UBA9160 > SMWR01 > JABSQW01. The sequence continues at coordinate 6,639 of JABSQW010000050.1, read as the reverse complement.
GTGACGTCGCGCGCCTGGTCATCGGTGCCGAGCCAGTTGTCGCTCGTCGGAGGCGACGGCGCGCCGCCGGGCAGGTCGCGACAGACCGTGTCGTAGCTGAACGGGATGAGGGGCCAGAGCATCCAGCCCTTCTCCTCGATCAGGGACTGCACCTCGGGGTCTTTGTACTCGGTCTCCGTCTCGAAGAAGCCGCCGTACCGGGTCTCGGGAATCTGCTGGAAGACGGGGAAGTAGAAGGCCCCGTCGAAGCGAACGAGGAGCGGCTTGTCGTTCGCGATGAACTCGGCGAAAAGGGTCGAGAAGAACAGCGCGAGAAAGATCCACAGGGAGATCGTTCCGCGCCGATTGGCGCGAAAGTTGTGGAGCCTGCGGCGCCCGATGGGTCCGAGGGCCACGTCAGACCTCCCGGTGCTCGAAGTCGATCCGCGGGTCGACGAGCGCGTAGGTGATGTCCGCCGCGAGACCCATCAAGAGCCCGATGAGCGTGAAGAAGTAGAGCGTCGCGAACATTACGGGGTAGTCGCGGTCGATGGCGGCCTCGAAGCCGAGAAGACCGAGTCCATCGAGGGAGAAGATCACCTCGATGAGCAGCGAGCCCGTGAAGAGGATTCCCACGAACGCCGCCGGGAAGCCCGAGATCACGATCAGCATCGCGTTGCGGAAGACGTGGCCGTAGAGCACGCGCCGCTCGGCCAGGCCCTTCGCGCGGGCCGTCGTCACGTACTGCTTGTTGATCTCCTCGAGGAACGAGTTCTTCGTCAGGATGGTGAGGGACGCGAAACCACCGATCACGAGCGCGAAGACGGGCAGGGCAATGTGCCAGAGGTAGTCGGTGGCCTGCGCGGTCCACGAGAGCTGCGTCCAGTTGTCGGAATGCAACCCGCGCAGCGGAAACCAGCTGAGGTACTGGCCGCCCGCGAACACCACGATGAGGAGGATGGCGAAGAGGAACGCCGGAACCGCGTTGCCGACGATCACGACGGCGCTCGTCGCGACGTCGAAGCGCGTACCATCGCGCACGGCTTTGGTTACGCCCAGGGGGATCGAGATCAGATAGACGAGCAGGGTGGTCCAGAGTCCAAGGGAGATCGAGACCGGCAGTTTGTCGAGCACGAGCCGGGTGACGCTGCGATCCCGGAAGTAGCTCGTTCCGAAGTCGAAGACGAGGAAGTCGCCCATCATCTGGAAGAATCGCTCGTGGAGCGGCTTGTCGAAGCCGAACTGCTGCTCGAGCTGAGCGATGAATTCGGGGGGCAGGCCCCGGGCACCGCGGTAGGTCTTGCCCCCGGACGTGCTGCCGCCGCCCCCGCCTCCGACCATGTCGCCACCCTGGCCGCTCACGCGCGCCGTCGCCGACACCGCCGACTGGTCGAGCTCCGCGAGCACGCGCTCCACGGGACCGCCCGGTACCGCCTGCACCACGGCGAAGTTGACGAGCATGATCACGAACAGGGTCGGGATGAGCAGCAGCAGCCGGCGGACGATGTAGGCGCCCAATTGAATTCCCCCGTGGATTCCGCCGGTTCGATGCAGGCGGCTGTGTCGCGGTTCAGCTGCCGCCCTTGCCCGGCGTCCGCCTCTGCTGGAGCGCGGCATCGCGCTCCTCGTCGATCCACCACGACATCAGGACGGTACCCGAGGGCGGCGAAACTGCCGGGCGGCCGAAGCGGTCCCAGTAGACGAGTCGTTCGGCGCTGATGTGGTGCTGGGGGATCAGGTAGTAGCCCCACTGCAGTACGCGATCGAGCGCTCGGGTGCGGTCCACGAGGCTCGCCCGATCCGGCGCCGAGATCACGAGTTCGACGAGCGCGTCGATCACGGGATCGCGGATCCCGATCAGATTGCGGCCGCCCTTCTGCGAGGCGGCGGTGCTGGTCCAGTAGTCCCGCTGCTCGTTGCCCGGAGACTCCGACTGACCGATCGCCTGGATGAGCATGTCGAAGTCGAAGTCGTCGGCGCGGCGCCGGTACTGTGCGCTGTCCACGGTGCGAACCGTCGCCGTGACACCGATGCGCGCGAGGTTCTTCACGAACGGGAGAGCCACGCGCTCGAAGGCGGGGGAGACGAGCAGGATCTCGAACGCGAGCCCCTCCCCGGTTTCGCCATGGATGAGCTTTCCGTCGTTGATCGACCAGCCCGCCTCCTTGAGCAGCGTCGCCGCGGTGCGCAGGTTCGCGCGATTGTTCCCGGAGCCGTCGGTACTCGGCGGCTCGAAGACGCTCGTGAAGACCTCTTCGGGAATCTGCTCGCGGTAGGGCTCGAGGATGGCGAGCTCGGCCGCGCTCGGCACGCCCTCGGCGGCGAGCTCGGAGTTCTGGAAGTAGCTGCGGGTGCGCGTGTACTGCCCGTAGAAGAGCGTCTTGTTCGACCACTCGAAATCAAACGCGTAGCTGAGCGCCCGTCGAACCCTCCGGTCCTGGAAGTAGCTGCGGCGCAGGTTGTAGATGAAGCCCTGGGTGCCCTGGTTGCGGTCGTTCGGGACGAGCTCCATCCGGAGGCGCTTCGCGCGGACGTCGGGCGTGTCGTACGCCGTGGCCCACTTCTTCGAGTTGTTCTCGGCGCGGAAGTCGAAGGCGCCACCCTTGAGCGCCTCGATGGCGACGTCCGCGTCGCGGTAGTAGTCGAAGTGGATGACGTCGAAGTTGTAGCTGCCCTTGTTGACGGGGAGGTCCCGGCCCCAGTAGTCGGCGCGGCGCTTGTACCTCACGTAACGACCGGCCTCGAAGGCGTCGATCGCGTAGGGTCCGCTCCCGAGCGGAGGCTCGAGAGTGGTGGTGTCGAAGTCACGCGTCGACCAGTAGTGCCTGGGTAGCACCGGGAGCTGGCCGAGAATCAGCGGGAGCTCGCGGTTGTCGCCTGCCTCGAACGTGAACTTGACCTTGCGCGGCCCGGTCTTCTCGACGTGCTTCACGCTGCCGAAGTAGAAGCGGTAGAAGGGGGTGCCCTTCGCGAGGAGGGTCTCGAAGCTCCAGATCACGTCGTCCGTCGTGATGGGCTTCCCGTCGTGCCAGCGCGCGTCCTCGCGCAGCACGAACTCGACCCAGCTGCGGTCCGCCGGCGTCTCGACGCTCTCGGCGAGGAGTCCGTACTCGCTGAATGGCTCGTCCGCGGAACCGGTGAGCAGGCTGTCGTAGAGGAGGCTGTTGCCCAGGAAGGCGAGGCCCGCCGCGCTGCTGCCCTTGAGGATGAAGGGATTGAAGCTGTCGTAGGTCCCGATGGCGGCGCGCCGCAACGTGCCGCCCTTCGGCGCGTCGGGGTTCGTGTAGTCGAAGTGTTCGAAGCCGGCGGGGTACTTGAGGTCGCCGTGCATGGCGAGCCCGTGCGCGCGGCCGTCCGGGCGGGCCGACTCTTCTGCCGGGACGGGGGTCGCCAGGGCGGCCAGGCCCAGCGAGAGCGCGAGGCCACTTCGAAACTGCATGCGTCGTCGATCCTTTCCTTCGGGAGAGGTCACGGGAGCCAACGGGCTGCCCTGAATGATCGGCAGTCGGCCGGAGTCGGGCAAGCCGGTCCTGGGACGCTGCCCGCTTGTCGGGAATTCGACCACTGAGGTGATTTCCACTCGTTCGACAGAATGAGCGAGGCGTTTGCGAAATCGGGAGCGCCGAACCATCGTCGGGACGTGCAAAACTCCGCGCGACTGGCCGCCAGTGCAGCGGCAGGGATCACCCTCGTCGGGGCGGCCGTCCTCGGCCCCTGGCTCGGGTTCGATCCGGTCGACGACGCCTACATCTCGCTCCGCTACGCCGCGCACTGGGCGGGCGGCGAAGGCCTCGTCTTCAACCCCGGCGAGCGCGTCGAGGGCTACACGAACTTCCTGCTCGTTGCCCTCGAGGCGGGGCTGATCCGGCTCGGCGTCTCGCCAGCAGAGGCCATGCTGGTCTGGGGGCGGGTTTCCCTGGCCGGGCTCGCCGCGCTCGTGGCGGCTTTCGCGGTCCGGCACCTCTTCGTCGGCGCGGTCGCGGGCTGCGCGCTGATCGGCTCCCTGGTGGCGCTTCACCCGGTCGTGCTCGGGTGGGGACTCTCCGGGATGGAGACACTCCTGTACGCGCTGCTCGTTCTCGTTGCGACGATCGCGACCCTCGGGGCGGACACGACGCGTCGGGCCGCAGTGGCGGGGGCGCTCTTCGTGCTCGCCGCGCTGACCCGCCCCGAAGCGGCGCTGCTGGCGCCCGTAGCCGCTGCGATCGCACTGCGAGGTCGAGGCCGGCGCGTGGTACTCGCCTTTGGGTGGGTCTTCACGATCGGGTTCTCGGTCTATTTCGCGGGCCGCGCGCTGTACTTCGGTCAGCTGTTTCCCAACACCTTCTACGCGAAGCTCGACTTCGGAGGCAGCGCGCTCGCGGTACGCGGGCTGCGCTACGCGGCGGGGTTCGTGCTCGCCATCGCCCCGCTCGCAGTTTCCGCAGCGCTGGCCGGCGTGGGCGGGCGACGGCACCCCCGGTGGTTCGCGCCGCTCGCTGGTGTCGCGCTCGCCATGCTCGCCATCGTGGTCTACGAGGGGGGCGATCACTTCCCGCTGTTCCGCTTCGGCGCGCCGATCGTTCCCTTCGCCGCGATTCTCGCTCTGGTTCCATTCGCGCTGCGCGCCCGCTCGACTCCGCGCGCCGTCGCGGGCGCGCTCGCACTCCTGGTCGCCAGCGCGGCGTGGGCGGGCGTGGCTCGCCCTCTCGCAGGCGGCGAGGGCGAGGTCGCGCGTCGGACGCGCGAGGGCCTGCTGGCGCGCCGCTGGAGCGAGCTCGGTGGCCACCTCGCACGGGCCGCCGAGCCGGGCGCGTCGCTCGCGACGGTCGCCGTGGGAGCGATCGGCTACACGTCGGGGCTCGTCCTCGTCGATCCCCACGGCATCGTCGATCCGGAGATCGCCCACCTCGACCGCGAGCTCGGACGCGGCTACGCGGGGCACGAGAAGTACGACGTTGCGAACCTGCTGGCGCGTCGCCCGCACTATCTGCTCGTGTTCAATCTCGCGGCGCCGCAACCGGTTCCCGAAGAGGAGCTCCCGCGGCTGGTGTGGGGAGCCTTCAACCGCGAGCTGATCCGCCACCCCGACCTCGCGCGCAATTACCGGCTCGAGCACGTGCGGGTTGGCGAGTTCTGGTGGAGCGTGCACGTTCGTCGCGACCTGCCCACCCTGGGCGTCAGGCCGAAGAGCGGCGATCTCCGGCGGGACGCGGCACCGTGAGGGTCCTGGCCGCTGGGCTGCTCGGCATCGCCCTGACGGCGTTCGTCGCCATCCGCTCCGTCGACCCGGACGTCTATCACCACGACAAGGCGTGGATCCTCTACACGGCGGGCGAGATGCTCGACGGGGCACAGCTCTACGTCGACCTCCTCGACGAAAATCCGCCCCTCGTATTCTGGATGGCGGTGCCCAGCGTCGCGGTCGCGCGTGCGCTCGATGCGGCACCCGTGCGCGTGTTCGACCTCGCGGTCTGGCTCGCGATCGCGGGCTCGGTGGGAGTCGGCTTCCTGCTGTTGCAGCGCGGCGGAAGCTCGGAGATCCGCGATGCTCCCCTGGCGCTCGCGTGCCTGCTCGCGACCGGGCTCGTGCTGCTGCCCGGCGCGGACTTCGGTCAGCGCGAACACCTGCTGGTCGTGCTCGCCACGCCCTACGTCTTCGGCGCGGTGCGCAGCCTCGAGGGGCGACCCGTGGGCCTCCGCGTCGGCATCGCGATCGGTGTGCTGGCCGGGGTGGCGGTGGCGCTCAAGCCCTATTTCGCCGCAGTGCCGGCGGCGGTCGAGGTCGCGTTGCTCGTGTCCCGGCGCGATCTGCACAGCCTGCGCCGCGCCGAGCCCTGGGTCCTCGCAGCCGTGCAAATCGGCTACGCGGCCAGCGTCGTCTTGTTCGCTCCGGCGTACATCGATCTCCTCGAACTCACCTGGCCGGTCTACAACGCCTACGCGGTGTCGGTTTCTCCGTTCCGCTTCGAGACCCTCGCCGTCGCGGCGGGGATCGCAATCGCCTGCATCGTGAAACCCACGGGTCTCCTGCGACGCGTCGTCATCGTTGCGGGAGCCGCCGCCGTGGGTGGCCTGGCGGTCGCCTACCTGCAGCAGAAGGGCTGGGACTACCACTTCCTCCCGGCGGCGCTCGCCGCGACGCTCCTCTACGCAAGCCTTTCGCTGGCGGTTGCCGAGCGATGGCCCCGCGCATCTGTGCGGTCGGCCGCCGTCGTCGTCCTGCTCGTCGCGGCCACCGCGACGTCGGTCTGGCGCCTCGCGGTGGCCGTCGACGAGAGCTTCGGCGAGGCGAGCCGCGAGCCGTCCGTCAATCGCGTGCTCTCGGGAATCGCCCGCGAGCACGCCGCGGGCCGTCCCGTCCTCTTCTTGAGCACGTCCGTGAATCCCGCGTTCCCGGTGGTCAATCTGAGTGGTGCGCGCTGGGGCCAGCGATTCTGCTGCCTGTGGGTGCTGCCCGCCGTCTACACGCCCGTAGAGAAGCGCACGGTGCCCTTCCCGTACCACGACATCGACGCGATGAGCGCCCTCGAACGCTACGCCCTCGACGCGTTGATGGCCGACATGGCAGCGAATCGACCCGAGTTGATCGTCGTGGATGCGGGAAAATGGAAGTTCGCGTTCGGTCGCACCGACTTCGATCACCTGGCGTACTTCCTGCGCGATCCGCGCTTCGCGGCG
>JABSQW010000005.1 GCA_013215605.1 Myxococcales bacterium | reverse complement strand
GGCCAGCCCGTTCGTCGCGGAGTCGAGCGACGCGGAGCTGGTCGCGTTCATCATCCGGGGGCGTGCAATCGACGACCCGATGAACACCACCGGGGTCCCCATGCCCGCGAAGGGAGCGAACCCGACGCTCACCGACGCCGAGATTCAGCGGATCGTCGACTTCATCCGCTCGCTCAGCAAATGACGGGAGAGGGATATTTCATGACCGAGGAATCGAATGCGTAGGCTCACGCTTCCGCTGTCGATACTCATCTGGGTCGCAGTGTGGGCGGCGCTCCGGCTCGGCGTGCAGCCCCCCATCCCCGGCTCGGTGATGAACCTGTACCTGTCGATCCTGACGATCTCGATCGCCGTCTTTCTGGTGGCCGACCAGGACCGATTCGACGCGTTTCTCGCCCCGCTCGTCAGCTTGCTGCGCGAGCCCGGGCTCGCCATACCTCGCATCGGGGTTCTGGTCGCCATTCCACTGCTCCTCGGGTGGTTCACCTACAGCGGGGTGCGTCCCCAGTTCGATCCGCCCTTCGAGGCACGCACCATCCACCCGGAACCTCCGGCCAGCTTCAAGCTGCACGGCAAGGCCTTCGACGTGCTGAAGGGCCGCCGACCGGCAGGGATGGAGGTCAACGAGGCGAACCTCGCCGCGGGAAAGGCGGTCTACTACCGCAACTGCATGTACTGCCACGGAGACGATCTGGATGGGAAGGGCCACTTCGCCAACGCGTTCAACCCGCTGCCCGCCAACTTCCGGGACGGCGGAACGATCTCGCAGCTGGAGGAGACCTACGTCTACTGGCGGGTCGCTACAGGCGGTCCCGGGCTGCCACAGGGCGCGACGCCCTGGAATTCCTCGATGCCGGTCTGGCAGGACTTCCTCAGCGACGAAGAGATCTGGCAGGTGGTCGCCTACATCTACGACGCCTCCGGCTCGACGCCGCGGGTCTCGGAGGAGCACTGATGGCGAGCCCGTTCTTCCGACTTCGTTCGCCTCCGGCTCACGGCGCGCGCCCTCCGAGCGCGTGCTGCCTCGGACTCCTCGTGCTCGTGGGCGCGCTGCTCCTGCCCGGCCTCGCGGGCGCGCAGGACTACGCGGCGAAGGGATTCAAGATCGGCCCCACGAGTCCGCGCGAGTCCTCGGACGAGGAGCGGGCCGCTGGGAAGGCGCTCTACCAGGATCGCTGCTCGCAGTGCCACGGCGAGGAAGGCGACGGGCGCGGCTTGATGGCCGACCTGCTCGATCCCCGCCCGCGCGACTTCACGCGAGGCGTCTACAAGATCCGCCGGACGATACAGGGCGAGCTGCCGACCGACGAGGACATCTTCCAGATCGTGAGCAAAGGCATGCCCGGAACTTCCATGCCCGCCTGGCAGGGCGTTCTCACCGACGAGCAGATCTGGCAGGTGGTGAGCTACATCGAGAGCTTCAGCCCGGACTTCGAGGACTACCCCGCCGAGGAGCAGTTCCTCCTCGAGGGCAGGATCGAGGCCACACCGGAGAGCCTCGCGCGCGGCGCCGAAGTCTACGAGAAGGCGGAATGCGCGAAGTGCCACGGCGCGACCGGACGCGGGGACGGTCCCTCGGCGGCGGAACTGGTCGACGAGTGGGATTTCCGAATCTTTCCAGCGGATCTGACCCAGCCCTGGACGCTTCGCGGCGGCGCTTCCGTGGACGACCTCTTCCGAACCCTCACCACGGGTGTGAACGGGACTCCCATGCCCTCCTTCTCGGACGCGTGGAACGCGGAAGACCTGTGGAACCTCTCGAACTACGTCCACAGCCTGGGTCGCGAGCCGGTGTGGGGGGAAATCATCCGGGGCCCCAAGATCGCCGCCGTCCCGACGGATCCCGACGATCCAGCCTGGGACGCGGCTCCACAGGTGGACATCCGCCTCGCCGGACAGATCATCCAGGAGCCGCGCCTCTTCAATCCCTCGGTGCAGAGCCTGGCCGTGAGAGCCCTGTTCGACGACGACGAGATCGCGCTCCTCCTCATCTGGCGCGATCGGTTCGAGAACGACGGACAGGACGACATGCCCGCGGACCGGATCTCCGTGCTGTTCCCGGCCCGGAAGATGAAGGCGGGAAAGAAGCCGTACTTTCTGATGGGCGACCGGCGGAATCCCGTCGACAGCTGGCAATGGAGCGCCGAAAGCGGAGCCCTTGCGTTCCTCTCCCATGGCATGGACGACGTGACGCCGAGCGCTTCACCCGTGCAGGGGAAGAGCACCTACGGCGATGGGCAGTACCGGGTGGTCCTCCGCCGGCGCCTGCGAGCCGATGGAGAAGACGAGGTCGAGTTCCCTCCCGGCGATATGGTCCCGATCGCCTGGAACGTGTGGGACGGCGAGAACGCCGAGGACGGCAAGCAGCGAGCCGTCTCGCGCTGGTACTACCTTCTGCTCGAGCCCGAAACGTCCTGGACGACTTGGCTCTGGCCCGTCTTCGTCGTCATCATCGCCGGTGGCGGCGAGGCGATTGGTCTGCGTCGACTCCGGCAATACTGGGCGAGTCAGGCGACCGAAGGCTCGACGCCACAGGAAATCCCGGACTCGCAAGCGTGACACCAACTTGTCGCAACCAATAACATCCAAGCCACATCCGAGCTGAAGGGCTCGCGATCCCTGCGGAGGCATTGATGTACAAGAAGATCTACGTGCCCGTCGACAACTCGGCCCACTCCAACCGGGCCATCGAAACCGCGGTGCGCGTCGGCAAGAACTTCGGCTCCGAGCTGGTGGGCTCGCACGTGTACGCAGCCAAGATGCACGACTACCGCTTCAAGCAGATGGAGTACTCGCTCCCCGAGGAATACCTCGAGGAGAACGAGCTCGAGCGGCAGCGCAAGATCCACGACAGCCTGATCACCATGGGGCTCAAGCTGATCTCCGACAGCTACCTCGAAAGCATGAAGCAGATCTGTGAACGCGAGGAGATCCCCTTCGAAGCTCGTATGATCGATGGGAAGCACCATGTCGAGATCTGCCGGGATCTGGCGTCGTCGGACTGCGACCTGGTCGTCCTGGGCGCGCTGGGCCTCGGCCGCCAGCGCGACAGCCAGATCGGCTCGGTCTGCGAGCGGGTGACGCGCTCCTGCCGCCAGGACACCTGGATCGTCAAGCACGTACCCACGAAGGATGAGCCGGACCGCGAGACGATCCTCGTCGGCATCGACGGCAGCCCGCAGTCGTTTGGAGCGCTCCACACGGCCATGGCCCTGGCCCGGAAGTTCGACAAGAAAGTCGAGCTCATCGGCGTGTACGACCCCTACCTCCACTACCTCGTATTCAACGGCCTGGTGGGGACACTCACCGAGAAGGCGGCGAAGGTCTTCCGCTTCGAGGAGCAGAATCAGCTCCACGAGGAGATCATCGACACCGGACTCGCCCAGATCTACCAGTCCCACCTGGAAGTCGCGGAACAGATGGCCGGGGCCGAGGGAATGGAGGTCTCGAAGACTCTCCTCGACGGCAAGACCTTCCAGAAGATCCACGACTACGCGCGCAAGACGAAGCCCTGGCTGCTCGTGATGGGCCGAATTGGCGTCCACAGCGATCCCGACGACACGAACCTCGGGAGCAACACGGAGAACCTGTTGCGGCTGTCGGAGTGCGACATTCTTCTCACGACCGCGGCCGTGCGTCCGCAACTCGACGTCCGCGCGGAGGAGAGCATCCGCTGGACCGAGGAGGCCGAGGAACGGATGGAGCGCGTTCCCAAGCTGGTGGTGGGGATCGCGCGCACCGCGATCCTGCGCCTGGCGCTGGAAAAGGGGCACAGCGTGGTGACCAGCTCGCTCCTCGACGAGGCCATGGAGCGTTTCATGCCCAAGCAGGCGCCGCTCAACAAGATGGCCGAGGCGGTCGCCATCGGGCAGGCGCAGGAACACGCCGTTGCGGTGTGCAAGGGCTGTGGGCTGACCGCCAAGGAGCCCGACCCGGCGCTGTGTACCGTGTGTGGCGGCACGGTCTTCGACGTCCTCACGGCAGAGATGGTCGAGAGCATCGTTGCGAGCGAAGGCGGCGCCGCCGACGAGACCAGCTACGACGGGCGGAAGCTCGCCTGGACGACGGAGGCTCGAACTGCGCTGCGCGGAATCGACGAGGCCTACCTGCGGCGGCGTACCCGGGCTCGGATCGAGAAGTCGGCTCGGCTGCGGAAACAAAAGACGGTGACGCTCGAATTCGCACAGACGCTGATCGAGGAAGAGACGGGTCTGCCGATGGCCGGCGTTCCCGGAAACGCCGAGGCGGCCGCCGAGCCTTCCGTCCAGTCCGAGGCGCCGGAATCTGGAATGCCCCAATCCGAGGAGTCGAACGGGAAGAGGTTGATTGCGCGAGACGCCAAGCGCACACCGCTCTTCTCCGCGTTCGACTGGACCGAGGACGCGACCGAGCGCATTCTGCGCGTCCCGAGCGGTTTCATGCGGGACCGGACCCAAGCACGGATCGAGGAGCTGGCGGGTGAGCAGGAAAGTCGGCAGATCGACCTCGCGCGGGTCGAGGCGGGAATCGATCTGGGTCTACAGATGATGGCCGAAATGGTCGCTTCCCAGGGTGAAGACGCCGAACCCGAGCGCCTCGAGGAACCCGCCAGCGCCGCGGCCCAGTGTCCCGCCGTGCGCGGGAAGATCTCCGAGCCGCAGAGCGGCGAACGGGAGGAGCCGCTCAACGAGGTGAGCCTCATCAACGAGTTGGCCGCCATGAGAATGCTCCTGTCCGAGAAGGGGCCATCGCAGGCGAAGTGAACGTTCCTCCTCGAAGGAGCGCGTCAGCACGATGCCCGCCTACCGCTTTTGCAGGACCGACGACATCCCCCTCCTGGTCGATGCGCTGAACGCGTGTTACGCGGTTCACTTCCCCGACCCGCCGACGCTGTCCGAGGCCGACTTCAAGCGGGAGATTCGCGAGCTCTCCGTCTGGTCGAGCAGCTGCATGGTGGCGTCGGACGACGGCGAGCCCATCGCCGTGGTCACGGGCGCCAAGCGGGAGCGCGAGACCCTCATCCACCGGATCGGTGTTCGCCCGGATTTCCTGCGGCGCGGCCACGCCCGCCACCTGCTCGAGTCCCTCGGCCAGAAGTTCTCCATCCTGGGCCCGCCCCGCGTGGTCGCGGAGGTACCCGAGGACCTGCCGCAGGTGGGCGCTCTGTTCGAGGCCGTCGGGTACGTGGCCGAGGAGAGCTTCGCGGACTTCGCGCTGTCGACCGCGCTCCCACCGCCCGCGGCAGCGGGCGAGGTCGGCCGGGCCAGCCTGGACGACCTCCTTCGCTACGGCGCGCTCGCCTCCTCCGACTCGAAGAGCTGGGAGCGCGCGCTCCCGACCCTCCAGAACCGGAAGGACCAGCTCCAGGGGCTCGCCATCGCATCCGACCGGAGCGTGGAGGCCTATGTGCTGTTCCGTGACCTCCCCGAACTCGGTCGCCGCGAGATCGTCGCCCTGGGAGGGGCGAAGCCGCAGGGCGACGGGGGCACGGACGCACGCGTCCTGCTCGAGATCGCAATACGGGTCGCCTGCCAGTCGGACTCCCTCGGCGTCACGGTTCCCCGCGTTTCCAACGACGAGATCCCCTGGTCCCACCTCGAGGCGCTGGGCTTCCGGAAGGGGCGGACCTACACCCGCTACGCTTCGACCCCGGGCGACCGCGCGGACTGACGCATCGAGGAGAAACGTTGAAGGGCTACTACGATGTGGTGGAGGACGGAGGCTCGGCCGTGCTCGAGCAGGTCGAGGCCCAGCAGGAGCGCGTGGATCAGGGCCTCGCCGGTGTGCGCAACGTCCTCGCGGTCGGATCCGGCAAGGGAGGCGTCGGGAAGAGCACCATGACCATGCAGCTCGCTTGCGCGTTGCGCGAGCGGGGGAACTCGGTCTCGATTCTCGACGCGGACTTGAACGGTCCCTCACAGGCGCGGCTGGGAGCCGTGCAGGACGGGATCCTGGTTCCAAGCGAGAGCGGAGCACAAGTCCCCACGACCCGGAGCGGGATCGGCGTGGTCTCCATGGGCACTCTCTACCCCGAGCCGCGCGCCATCGAGTTCGCGAGTGTGGCCAGCGGGTCTTCGCACACGTGGCGGGCGACCCGGGAGTTCACAGTTCTGCGGGAGCTGTTGGCCGGCATGAGCTGGGGGACGCTCGACTACCTCCTCGTCGATCTCCCACCCGGCGTCGAGCGGATCGTGCAGTTCGCAGAGCTCCTGGGCGAAACCGCGCTGTTCGTGCTGATCGCAATCCCCTCCGATCTGGCGAGGGGGATCGTGGCCCGCTCGATCGACGCGCTCGAGAGAACTCCCAACCGGACGCTCGGATACATCGAGAACATGGACGGCTACTACTGCTCCGATTGCGAGACCGTCAAGCCACTCTACCCCGCGCAGTCGCAGGTGAAGCTCGACCTTCCGTGTCTGGGAAGCGTACCCTTCGACCCTGAGCTGGCCGCCCTGTGCGACCGCGGCGGCAGCCTCGAAGACGCACCTCGACTGGTTTCCCGGGAGCCCGTGGGGCAGATCGCGGATGAGATCTGTCGACTCGTATCCGAGTGTTCCGCATTTGCGAAGGAGAGAGCATGAAGTTCCTCTGCGTGTCCTGCGACGAGGCGATGAAGTTGACCGGAACCAGACCCCCCGATCGCGGCTCGCTCACGGTCGTGTACCGGTGTCCGAGCTGTGCTCACGAGTTCGCCATGCTGACGAACCCCTCCGAGACGCAGGTGGTCGGATCCCTCGGAGTGAAGATCGGTGAGGAATCGGCGGGTACCGAGGGAGCCTCGAAGTGTCCCTTCTCCGACGTCGTGCAGGAGATGAGCGCGGGCCCGCAAGACGCGAGCGCCGAATTTCCGTGGAGCACGGAGGCCGCCTCACGCCTCGCGAACATTCCTGAGTTCGCCCGCCCGATGGCCAAGAGCGGGATCGAGAAGTTCGCCAGAGACCAGGGGCTGGCACAGGTCGATGTGAAGGTGCTCGACGGGGCCAAGGACTTCTTCGGAATGTAGAAGAAGCGCGGCTCGCGGGGTTCCTGGAGCGACCCCGACCCGCCTCTCAAGACATCGACACCGAGGGCGATGCGAGCGGCGAAGGCGCAGCCGTCCGGCGCTGCGATCGTGAGATTGCCTCCGCGGCTGCTTCGCCCGACGTCACACAATCGGGCAGGCCATAGCCGCCCATCCCACTGCCGACGACGTGAAGGCCCTGCTGCCCTGCGATGGCGGACCGCAGATCCGCAACCCGAGACAGGTGGCCGACGTCGAACTGCGGCATGGCGTTTCGGAACCGATGGACGTGGGTCGACAGCGGTGGATGCACAGCGCCGATCAATTGGGCGAGGTCGTCGTGCGAATTTCCGGAGAGCGTTGCGTCGTCCAGATCGACCGCACCGGGGTCGAGGGCACCGCCCAGGAACGTGCGCACGACGACGTGCCCCTTGGAGGCCCGAGCGGGAAACTTCTCGCTGGCGAACGCCGCCGCCAGGATCCGATACGACTCGGACCGCGGCACGAAGAAGCCGAACGCATTCGGCAGATGGGTCAGGTCGCGGCGCCGGTAGACGAGGTTGACGGTGACACAGGAGGCGAAGCGGATGGCTTCCAGTGCGCGGGCGACCTCGGGCGCCGCCGCGTGAAGCAGCGGGGCACAGTGGGGCGCCGGACAAGCCAACACCACCTCCCGCGACCGCCACGTGCCCGACGCAGTTTCGATTCGCCAGCGCCCGCCCTCGCGTGAGCGTTCGATTCGCTTGGCCGCGCATCCGAGTTGGACCCAAGACGCCGGAATCTCGTCCGCGAGACGTCGAATCAGCGAGCCGAGTCCACGCTTCAAGGTCAGCTGCGCCGGCGCATCGTTGCCGGACCCGCGCCCGGCTCCAACCGGTGTCGCGGGCACAGATCGAAGGCCGCGCAAGACGCTTCCGTTCCGCAGTTCCAGCTCGACGAAGGGACCGAGCACGCGCCGGGCGCTGAGCGCGGTCGCATCCGCGACGAACAGGCCGCCCAGCACCGGCTCGGCGACGCGGTCGTAGACCTCCCTGCCGAAGCGCCGAACGACGAAGCCCTCCACGGTCTCGTCTTCCGCCGCGCCGTCGGACGTCGACGCCGCCGAGGCCGAGACCCAGGGTTCGCACAGCATGCGGAGCTTGCCCGGCCACGAGAAGAGCCGGGACTGGAGCAGCGGCCAGGGTTCGGTCGGAGCGATCGTGCGGAATCCCGCCGGCAGAGGATGGAGGCGCCGATTGCGCACCACCGAGAAGGTCGCTGCGCCGAGGGGAGGGACCAGTTCGTCGCCGAGTCCGAGCGCCCGGCAGAGGTCGATCGCAGACCCCTTTGCGGTCACCATCGCGTCGGGGCCGGACTCCAGCAGCCAGTCTCCTCGCTGCTCCGTCTGCACCTGCCCGCCGAGGCGATCGCTGGCCTCGAACAGACACACCGACCGGGGACGCCCCGCTCTCGGCCGCGAATTCAGGCGATGGGCGGTGACGAGGCCCGCGATCCCACCGCCGACGATCGCCACGTCCAGATCGTGGGTCTCGGCGCGCCGTTCGGCTTCGCGGCCGTCGGCCCGGTTCATTCCGACCGTTCGGTTCGTTCCGCGCGCTGCTTCAGAAACGGCGGCATCCCTCCGGAGTTCTCGGATCGCCCCTCACCCGCCAGGGCTTCTTTCATGACGTCGGGTGTAATCAGACGAAGCCCCTTTCGCTCGGCGTGGGCTTCGAGACCGCGTTTGACCTTCTCCCGGATGAATGCGAGGGGGATGCGCTCGAGCCGGGCCTCGGCTTCTGCGCTCCAGACGACCTCCGGGGATTGCAGCGTTCGTCCCTGGGGCTGATAGAGACACCCCGGGTCTTCCTGCAGATAGTCGCCGTAGAAGGCCTGGGCTCGGCAGCGGCAGCCACCACACAGCTCGTTGAACTCGCAGCGGCCACAGCGTCCCTTGAGCTGCTTCGGATCGCGCAGATCCTGTAGCACCGGCGACTCCCGCCAGATTTCTCCGAAGCTCTGCTCGCGCACGTTGCCCGCGACGACGGTCATGTAGGGACAAGGCGTGACGTCGCCTTCCGGCGCGATCCGACAGTACTGGGTGCCCGCCATGCAGCCACCGCTCTCCAGGCCTGCCAATCCTCTGTCATAGGCGATCTGCTTGAATTGCGGCGCACACTTGGAGCGCACGAGCATGGGGCGGTACTCGTCCTGCCAATCCACGAGGTTCGAGAGCATGGCTTCCGTACGCTCGGGTGAGAGATCGTTCATCTGCTGGCCACGACCCGTCTGGACGAGAAAGTACAGATTGAAGGACCACGCCCCCTTTTCGCGGGCGAAGGCGAGCAGCTCGGGGATCTCGGCGTAGTTCATTTCCATCACGGTCGTCTGGACCAGGACTTGTAGGCCGTTCGCGCGGCAGATTTCCAGAGCTCGCACCGAGTATTCCCACGCATCCGGCCCGCCGCGGAACTGGTTGTGCCTCTCCGGGTCGAGCGAATCGATGCTGATGGCCACACCCTGCACGCCGCATTCGATCATCTTCCCGACGACCTCGTCAGTGACCAGAACGCCGTTGGTGCCCATCACCACCCAGATCCCACGGCTCGATGCCGACTGGGCGATGTCGTAGATGTCCCTGCGCAGAAGCGGCTCGCCGCCGGTAAGGATCAGCATCTCCGTGCCGAGAGCGCTCATCTCTTCGATCAGCCCCAGGCACTCCTCCGTCGAAAGCTCGTTCTCGGCCTTTCGGCCGCCCTCCATGTAGCAATGCGGACAGCGCAGGTTGCACTTCTTCGTCAGATTCCAGGAGATCAACGAAGGCTTGTACTCGGCTCGCGCTGACAACTATGATCACCCCCGATCCATGAGCCCCTTCGAGACATTACCGCCATCAGTAGCTAGAGGTCTAGAGCCGAGCACCCGGCATAGACGCTCGAGAGAGCCGCGGTAGGCGAGAATACCTCGGTAGGAGAGGGAAGGATGGCAGACACAGCGCTCCTCAGCACCAGGGGGCGAGTTCTCGACTACGTCGATCTCACCAAGCCGCGACTGCTCCCCCTGGTGTTGCTGACAGGGCTTCCCGTCATGGGGATGGCAGCCGGCGGGTGGCCGTCCTTCTCCTTCATGGCGCTCACCATGCTCGGCATTTTGCTGGCGGCGGCGGCGGCAAACACGCTCAACGCGTATCTCGAACGCGAAATCGACGGGCGAATGGAACGCACGCGCAGCCGTCCACTTCCCAGCGGAAAGCTGGAGCCGCGCTCGGCTCTGATCTTCGGATGGAGCCTGGGAACCGCGGCGACGCTCCTGCTGTGGGCCGTCGCCGGCCCCGCGGCGGCAGGCGTCGGGGTCGCCAGCATCCTCTACTACGTGTTCGTCTACACGGTCTGGCTGAAGCCTCGCTCGGCCTGGAACGCGGTCGTGGGTGGCGCCGCTGGGGCGGCGGCCCCGCTGATCGCGGACGCTGCAGTGAACGGAAGCGTGGGCGTTCCCGGATTGCTGCTCTTCGCCATCGTGTTCTTCTGGCAACCCCCGCACGTCTGGGCCATTGCGCTCTACCGCAAGGCCGACTACGCGGCGGCCGGGATCCCGATGCTCCCCAACGTCATCGGAGATGAGCCGACCCGTCATTGGATGCTCGGGTGCACCCTGGGACTCGTTCCGGTGACGCTCGCGCCAGTGTTTCTCGGAATGCTCGGCGACATCTACCTGGCGGTGGCCATCGGGATGAACCTGTGGTTCACAGTGTCGTCGGTCCAGGTCTGGCGGCAGCGAACGGACGAAGCGGCGCAGCGGATGTTCCGCGTCTCCCTCGCGTACCTGTTCTCGCTGTATCTCGCGATGTTGATCGATCTGCTCCTCTGAGCACCGTGACGAGTGCGCGATGAGGCGCTCCCATCCCTGGGTGTCGAGGGGAAACAGGCTCGCCGTCGGCCGCGCCCTGAACCCCGTCTTCCTCTCGCCACGAGGTCTACGACTGCGAACTCGGGGCCCGCGACGTCGTACACGGCTTCTCGATGCCGGAGCTTCGCCTCGGATCAGCAGAGAGACTCAAGTACTGGAAGCGAGGACGGGGTTCAGCCAGTACAGCAGGAAGTAGATCATCACCCCTGTGACCGAGACGTAGAGCCAGAGGGGCCATGCGATTCGGGCGAGGCGGCGGTGGCGATGGATCGCTCCGCGCAGCCCAAAGGCGATGAGGGTGATGGCCAGGAAAGGCACCGTGGCCGCGAGAGTCACGTGACTGAACAGAAAGAGCAGGTAGGCGGCTTGGGCAACGCCTTCCGCGTGAAAGGCCGTGTTCTCGAAGTCGCGGGACACCTTGTGGAGGACGTAACACGCCAGAAAGACAGAGGAGACCGCGAAGGCGCCTAGCATTACGCGGCGGTGGGCGTCGACACGGCCCTGGCGGATGAAGCGTCGCCCGGTGATCAGGAGCGTCGCTGCGACGGTGTTGAGCACCGCGTTGACCGGCGGAAGGAAGCTGAGTTCGGTCACGCTCTCGGGATGGCGCTGGGCTCAGACCAGCAGGTCGATGAGCATCGCGAGGTAGAGCGAGAAGAGATACGCGAGCGACACGTAAAACATCCGCTGCGCCGCCGCGTCGGTCTGCTCGCGCAACACCCGGATCGAAGCGTCGATGAACCAGGCGTTCATCCCCACGGCGACCGCGAGATAGACCGGGCCGAGGAGCGAGAGGAAGAAGGGAGCCAGCGTAATCGGCACGAGGCCAACGGTGCACGCGACCATCCAGCGTCGGGTGGGCTGGTCGCCGATCACGTTGGGAAGCATCGGAATACCGGCGCGTTCGTAGTCGGCCTTCCTGTAGAGGGCGATGGCCCAGACGTGCGGCGGCTGCCAGAAGAACACGATGGCGAAGAGGACCAGGCCGGCGAGCCCCACCTGGCCGTCCACCGCGACGTCGGCGATCAGGGGCGATACGGCGCCGGCGACCCCACCGACCACCGCGTTCCACGCCGATCGGGGCTTCAACCACACGGTATAGACAAAGATGTAGAACAGGATGCTCGCCGCGGCGAGACCGGCGGCCGCGACACCGCTGATCAGCCACAGCAACGCGATCGACAGCACAGCGAGCACGATGCCGAAGACGAGCGCGGTGCGGGGCGCAAGCCTTCCGGCTGGCAGCGGACGGCTCGCCGTGCGGTCCATCTTCGCGTCGACGTCGCGCTCGACATAGGCGTTGAGCGTGTTGGCCGACGCCGAAGCCAGGGCGATGCCGAGAAGCGTCAGCACGGCAAAGGAGACGCTCGGCCAGCCCGTCGCCGCCATGCCGAGGGCAGGTAGGCCGGTAAACAGGACCATTGGAAGCAGCCTGGGCTTCGTCAGGTCGACGTAGTTCCGCAGCCGGCTAGGGAGCGCCTTGGCTTCTGTGGCTGACATCGAGGATCTCGCGGTTGCAGATGCCGGGCGGCCCTGAGGTTTCGGATGCCGATTTCGACCGAGTGCTTCCGCCGGTGCGATCACCGGCGCGCCGGTAGGGATCGATGGCGCGTGCTCTGAATAGCGCGGGGCCCGGCCAGTCCCCGGCGGACGCTAGGATTACCACAGGGCCCTGCGCGGGTCGATGGCAATCCCCCTCGACTAGACCTTCGAGACGAAGGTCTGCAGCCAGGGCCCGATGTCGGGGTGCTCGAGAAGCCCGCGCTCGCGAAGTCGGTCGGCGCCGATCGTGGCGACCTCATGGGCCGTACCGGCCTCGAGGGCGGCGCGCGCGTCTCTTCCGGCGAGGCCCGAGTCGAGCGCGTGCACGATCTCCTTCACCACCGGGATCGCGCTCGGCGATCCCGACAGCTCCTCGATCCCAAGCCCGACGAGAACCGGCACCGCGAGCGGGTTGGTGGCCATCTCGCCACACAGCGAGACCTGGATTCCAGCGCGCGCCGCGGCACGCACGCTGAGATCGATCAGCGTGAGCACGGCCGGGTGCAGTGGGTCGTAGAGGTGGGCGACGTCCTCGTTCCCGCGGTCGACGGCCAGCGTGTACTGCGTGAGGTCGTTCGTCCCGATGCTGAAGAAGTCGCACTCGCGCGCCAGGACGTCGGCAGTGAGCGCCGCGGACGGTACCTCGATCATGACGCCCACGGGCAGGGACTCGTCGAAGGGCGTCCCGGCGCGGCGCAGCTGCTCCTTGGTCTGATCGATGAGTGCTCGCGCGCGCCGCAGCTCGGCCAGAGACGAGATCATGGGCAGCAGCAGCCGCACGTTGCCCACCGCGCTGGAGCGCAGCACCGCCCGCAGCTGGGCGCGGAAGACCGGCGTGTTCGCGAGGCTCAGGCGGATCGACCGACAGCCGAGCTGGGGGTTCTCCTCGGGATGGACACCGAGTTCGGGGAGCCCCTTGTCGCCGCCGAGGTCGAGCGACCGGATCGTGACGGACCGCGGCGCCATCACCTTGGCGACGCGCTCGTAGAGCTGCTCCTGCTCCTCTTCCTGGGGAAAGCCTCGGTGCGCGAACGCGAGCATCTCGGTGCGGAAGAGCCCGATGCCCTCAGCACCGTGCTGCTCGACGAGGCGCAGGTCGCTCATCAGACCGACGTTCGCCGTGAGGCGAATGCGCAGACCGTCTCGCGTTTCAGCGGGGCGGTCGCGCAGGGCGTCGAGGTGCTCGACCGCGATCGCGTAGCGCTCCTGCGCGCGCCGGTACTCGCTCTTCAGACCTTCGTCGGGCGAAAGGAACACGCGACCATCGCCGCCGTCGACGATGGCCTCTTCGCCGGGCTGGGCTGCGGCTTGAATGTGCGCGACGCCGGTGACAGCGGGGATCTCGAGGGTGCGCGCAAAAATCGCTCCGTGGGACGTCGGACCGCCGTGCTCCGACACGATGGCTGCGACCTTCTCGATCTCGAGACGCGCGAAGTAACCGGGCAGGATGTTGTCGGCCACGACGATCGAGCCTTCGGTGAGCTGGATGATCTCGCTGCGCTCGCCGAGCAGGCGCTCCATCACGCGCCGACCCACGTCTTCGACATCGGCCATGCGCTCGCGGAAGTACGGGATCTCGATGAGTGCGAAGGTCTTGCGGTACTGCGCGATCACCGCGCGCATCGCCTGGAGGGCGTCACCCCGCGCGCGCACCTCCTCCCGGAGCTTCCCGACGAATCCCTTGTCCTCGAGGATCTGGATGTGCGTGGTAAACACGGCGGCGAAGTCGGGACCGAAGCGTTCGCCGACGTCCTCGCTCGTGTCGTCGAGATCGCGGCGCGCCTCGGCGATCGCCTCGAAGAGGTCGCGCTCTTCGCCAGCGACGTCGGCGTTGGGCGTGTAATCGAGATGCGCCAGGTCGAGGGGGTCCTCCAGGCGAAAGACGCGACCGATGGCAATGCCGCGGGAGGCGGGGCTCCCGCTGAAATCCTTCGGGCGCTCCTTGGGGTCGGCCTTCTTGCCGCCGATGGCCAGGCCGATGGCGAGCTCCACAGCGGTGCGCTCATTCTCCTCGTCGGACTGGTCGACGGCCGCCATCAACCGCGCGTTGATGACCACGGGCGCGATCAGCTGGGCGCACGTCTGGAGGATGCCGATGTCGTCCTGAGCGAAGTGACGCTCCTCGCGCGTCTGGACAGCGAGCACGCCGATGGCGGTCCCCTGGACGAACAGGGGAGCGGCCATCAGCCCCTCGAACTCCTCCTCGCCGGTCTCGGGGAAGTAGCGGTAGTCGGGGTGCTCGGACGCGTGGTCCGTCACGATGGGCTCACCGCGCTCGGCGGCCTTTCCGACGAGGCCTTCACCGACACGCAGGTGCACGTTCCCGACGGCGTCGCGCCGCAGTCCGACGGTCGCTTCGAGGGTGAGCTGGGACAGGTCGGCGCCGGTCAGGTAGAGCGAGCAGACGTCGGCATCGAGTCGCTTGGCCACCAGGTCGACGACGTTGTTGAGCGTCTCATCGAGATCATGGGATCGCGAGACGATCTCGGCGACGTCAGCGAGGATCGTGACACGATCCGGCATGGCGACTCCCTCCCACAGGTCGGGCGAACATCTGGCGAAAGAACGCCGGATTCCCCCTGGCCCCCACTGTTCCCCTGTCGCGGGATGAGCCATCCGGTCCGACCCGGGTTCGGCTCCGGAGCGTGGCTTCGGCGGGAGCGCGATCACCGCGCTCTTTCGGGAAGCTCCGCCCGTTTACCGGGGAAGCCTACCGACGCCGTGCGCCGGGACCGAGAGAGGACAGCGGGTCGTGCCCCGTCGGAGCCTTACGCTCCCCGAGACAGGACGCCTGATGATACCGAAGGTGGGCTTTGTTGTGGGCGGGAGGGGACTGGTGAATCCCGACTCGCTCACGGCCGTCGAAGGGTCCCGATAGACGCCGTCGTCGAGTGCGGGAGAAGGCTGGATCTCAGTGGCTCGCCGGAAAGCCGGAATGCTCGCGTCGGATCGGCGGGAATACCTGGTCCTTGTCCTCGAAGCGCATCCCCAGTGCGAGCAGGATCTTTCGCTTGGTGTCCATGCGACAGTTCATGCCCTTTTCGACACTGTGAATCGTGCGAAGTGCGACCTTCGCCTTGCGGGCCAACTGCGCTTGGGTCATCAAGCGATTCTCACGCAGTTCGCGAACCCGATTCTGGCGAATAGACCTGGCTTGATTGATTTCCACACGCTGGTCCTGATTGCTTTCCACACGCTGGTCCTGATTGCTTTCCATACGCTGGTCCTGATTGCTTTCCATACGTCGCACTCCCTCGGTCGCCGAAGCCTGATTCGCTCGCGCGAATTCGTGTCAACTTGGTCGGCGTTTCGTCCGAATCCCGGATTTCTTTAGAGAAAATGCGAAGTTGGCGGCCTGAAGAGTTCTGCGTAGTCCGACCGTCAACCGCTGTCGCAACTGCTAGATGCGCGGCGTTTACTCACACGTATGGCATGCCGATAAAGCCCATGTTCGCTCCTGTATCGAGTGCCGAGCACGCGCGAACTGTGGGAACTCCGCTACATTTCATGGTTCCCCCGGAGGCTCCTTGCTGAGATCCATCGCCCGAGTGGTGATCGCGCTCGCCGTGTTAGCCGCTGCCGCCTTCTCCGGGCTGGTGGTCGCGTCACAGCTGGGACCCGAGCAGTTACGGCGAGTGGCCGAGGAGCAGCTCGCTAGAACACTGCGTGCGCCCGTGAGCATCGAGAAGGCGCGGATCCGCCTCCGGCGCGGCCTGGTCCTCCAGGGTGAAAACGTCAAGACGTGGCTGGAACCCGCGCACGACGCGGGGTCCGGAATGCACCCGGAGCGCTCCCCGGGGCTCTATATCGAACGGGTCGAGGTCGGACTCGACCTCTTTGCCCTCCTGGCGGGCCGATTCAGGATCTCCCGCCTCACGCTCATCGACGCCACACTCCAGGTCGAACGCCACGCCGACGGAAGCTTCAGCCCGACACCCGTCGCAGCCCTGCTGGCCCGACGCCCGAAAACGCTCGCAGGGAGTCGGGAAGCTGGGGACTCCACGACCGCCGAAGGCGCGGCCGACGAATTCGTTCGCCCCTTCCGCGCCATGGAGAGCGCAGTCCGCTTCCTGCTCGAGAAGCCCTTCGTGACCCGGAGCTGGGAGCTTCGCGGCTGCACGATCGCACTGCGCGACCAGTGGGTGAGCGAGGTGAACGGAGAGGACGCTCCGCCGGTCGAAATCTCGCTCGGCCACATTCGCGCCGACCTCAAGCACAGCCGCCGCGGGCGCGGTGCCCGGCTGGCGCTACGCGGCCGCATCTTGAGCCAAGCCGGCGACCACGGCGTCATCGAGTGGGAGGGCACGCGTGGCACGCGCGGCCTCGTGCGAACCACGGTCGCAATGACCGGCCTCGAGCTCGAGACGTTCCTCCCGTACGTGCGGGCGACCGACCCCGGTGCCTACCTCGAGGGAAATCTCAGCGGCGCGATCGCTTATGAGGCCACGAGCGACGACGATTCGCAGCTCGAACTCGACTTCATCGTCCGCGACGCCAAGACGAGCCTGATCCCCGAGGAGACGAGCCATTTCGGCCTGCTCGAGACGCGCCGTGCGGACGCGCGCATGGTCGTCGACATGACCCCCGAACTGATCCGCGTGAAGCACGCGAACCTCTCGAGTGGCGACCTCGATGTGCGCCTACAGGGCACGATTGCTCGTCCGCTGCACCCGGGGTCGACGTCTCACCTCGCGGTCTCGCTCCACGACGTCGAGCTGGCGCGCCTGCTCGAACGCCTGGGCTGGCTCCCGGAGCTCGAGCAGGGTGAGCAGCCCGAAGTCGAGCACGTCGAGTCCGGTCGCCTGGTGACCCTCACAGCGCGCGGCAGCGCTCCCATTTCGGGCTGGCGCGATTTCATGCGTGGGCACACCGCACAGCTACCCAGAGGTTTCACGATCGACGCGGAGGTCGCCCACGCCCGCGTCCGCGTCGGCGAGACCGACCGTCTCGAGGGGCTGACCGGCCACATTCACTGGACGGGCGATCGCGTCGAGATCACCAACGCGCACGCCGAGCTGAACGGCAGTCCCCTGCCGATCCTCGACGTCAGTGTAGAGGGCGTGTCGCATCTGTTCGCCACGAAGCGTTCCGAGCGCGCGCTGCGCTCCGGTGGCGTACCTCTGGTCGGTCTGCGGCCATTCTGGGAGGCGTTCGTCGGCGATGACGACGACGAGCCGAGCGCGATGGCCACGACGGTCTGGCTCGAGATCGACAGCCTCGAACACCCGATGTTCCTCTGGCCCATCGACGAGCTGTGGGCGACGATCGAGCCGACCCCGGGAGGCATCCACATCACGACCACGCGGGGTCGCTGGGCCGGTGCGATCGTCCACGGCGACGCCGACTGGCTGTTCGAACCCGAGGAGCGGATGACCGTGCGCCTCACCGCAGAAACCGCTCTCTCTCCAGCTCCGCAGGATCTTGCAGGAGCCGAGGCGCCCGCCGACGACGCTCCGCCAGCCGAGTCCTCTCCCCCGGGCGGGCCCGCCGTGCGCCGTGTCGCCGAGCCATGGGGTAAAGGACGTTTCACCGTCGCGTCCTTCGAGGGTGCGCGCTGGCGGCAGAAGAAGGCCACCGGATCGTTCACGGCGTCCGGTGGTGTGTTCGATCTGAACGAGGTCGAGATCGAACTCGACCCCACCGGTCGCATGAGTGGCTCCGCCAGCGTCGATCTGGGTCAACCCGCCGAGGCCCCCTACGAGATCGAGATGCGGGTGGCGAGCGGCGACCTCGGCGTCATCACCGAGTTGCTCGGCCTCCCGACCGACAGCGCCACCGGGCAAGTCGACCTCACCGCTCACTTCAAGGGATCGCTGCGACCGCGCTCCGCCTTCGTGAACGGCCTCGAGGGGCAGCTCACCGTCGCGGCGACTTCGGGCGACCTCCGGAGGGGTGTCCCGCCCGTCATCGCCGTGGCGCTGGCGAGCGACGCCCTCAACCCGTTTGCGAGTCGCGAGCGCGTGCGCTTCGATCGCCTCGACACCATCTTCGATTTCACGGGCGGCATGCTTCGCACCGACTCATTGCTCCTCGACGGCCCGGACCTGCGCATCTTCGCGTCGGGCAAGATCGACCTCGTGCGCGCGCCGCACGAGATCGACGCCGAGGTCGCGGTGTTCCTGTTCCGCGTGATCGACCGCGCAATCGAGAAGATTCCGCTGCTCAACACCCTGCTCCTCGGCGACGACGACAGCTTCCAGGCCGCGTACTACCAGCTATCGGGCCCGTGGGACGAGCCCGACACGAAGCTCATTCCCATGCGCTCGCTCGCGTCGGGTCCCGCGAGCCTCATCCTCGAGCGCGTGCCGCAGTTTCTGCGCCGCGGCCTCAAGGCGCTGGGCTCGGCATTGCGCGGACAGCCGAGGCCACCGCCGGGACTCCCCGCGACGCCTCCGAGGCGATCGTGAAGAAGCAGGCGCCCGCGAAGAAGCCGCGGAGGCGCCGGCCGGCCGGTCGCAACCGCGTCGAATCCGCTCGCGAAAAGGTCCTCACCCGCGATGCTGCAAAGCGGAAGTGCGCTGCGGCGAGGCGCCACGGCGAGAGAGTCGTGTTCACGAATGGCTGCTTCGACCTTCTCCACGTCGGACACGTGCGGAGCCTCGAAGAGGCTCGCGACCTCGGCGAACGCCTGATCGTCGCGGTGAATTCGGATGCGAGTGTGCGGCGCCTCAAGGGGGCGGCGCGCCCCATCGTGCCCGCGCGCCAGCGCGCCGAGGTGCTCGCCGGACTCGGCTGCGTCGACTGGGTGGTGCTCTTCAGCCAGACGACGCCGCTCTCGCTGATCCGCGCGCTGCGTCCGGATGTACTCGCGAAAGGAGGGGACTGGCCCCTCGACGAAATCGTCGGACGCGAAGACGTGCTGGGCTGGGGCGGTCGGGTCGTTCGCCTCCGGGAGGTTCCGGGAGTGCGCACCTCCCGAGTCCTCGAGCGCGTTTCACGCCGCAAAGACGCGTAGGTCAGCTCGGTCAGGGGCACGACTCGAGAACAGAGCCCCGCAAACACCCGGAGGGCGAGCCGAGCGCGGACCGTAGCCATCACCCGCGCAGAGGCACGGCAGCAAGCTGCGACCAGGATCCAGGTCGAAGATCGGTGGCAACGACACGGTGCGCCACCCAGAGCCGCGTCAGCCTGCTGAGTCCCCGGCGTCGCTCGCCAGGAGCGACTCGAGATGCGCCACCGCGTCCGGCGTCGCGAGCCGCTCGAAGCTCCGGGCACCGGGGTCGACCGTCTCGAGATCGGCCGGGTCGACGCGCTGCAACGCGAGCACCGCGAGCAGATCCGCGGGATCCGACGCCCCCTCGCGCAGCCTTGCGCGGGCCGCGCTCGACGCCGGTTCACGCGCGTAGATGGCACACAGGGGCTGGTCGCGTCCCAGCACACGGGGTGCCACCGCGTCGGCTTCGGGGTACGCGACGAGCATCAGAAGCACGTCGGGGCTGAGCAGTGGGAAGTCACTCGACACCGCGCATACGCGCGGCGACGTCGCCACGTCGAGGGCGGCGGACAGATCGCGCAACCCGTTCGCGGGGCCGCTCCCGGGCGTCACGCGGCGCGCACGCGTATTCCCGGGTGGATCGGCGCCGACGATCAGCACCTCTTCGAAGAGATCGGCGAGTACGCCCGCGAGGCGTTTCACGGCGAGGGCGATGAGGCCGTCCCCGTGCCTCGACGGCACGAGGAGCACGCCCGTGACGTTCTCGATGCGCCCTTCGCCTGCGCCCGCGGGATCTTGATCGGGATCGACTGTCACTCGCGTCTCAGAACGCCGGCTTCTCGGAAGAGAAGAACGCCTCGTCGATCACCTGGACGTCGGCTTCGGAACCCTCGCTCATCTCGCTCGCATCGGCGGGGAAGATCAGAAGCCCCTGGGCCCGGGTCATCGAACGCAGGACGCCCGAGCTCTGGTTACCGGTGCTGATGGCGGTGATCTCGTCGCCGCGCCGCTCGAGCGTGACGCGCACGAAGTGCAGCCGTCCGGACTTCTTCGTCAGCGTCTCACCGAGGCGCGCGCGCACCACGGGCCGGTACCACTTCGGGAAACCCATCATCTTGCGGAGCGCCGGTCGCACGAACTGCTCAAAGGTCATCATCGCCGACACCGGATTACCGGGCAGACCAAAGACGAGCGGCCCGGCCTCACCCGAGAAGCGGCCGAACGCGAGCGGGTAGCCGGGCTTCATCTTCACGCCCCAGAAGATCAACGAGCAGCCGAGCTTCTCGATCACGTCGCGCACGTAGTCGCGGTCGCCGACGGAAACTCCAGCCGAGCTCACGATGACGTCGGCGCGGAGCGCCGCGCGAAAGTGGCGATCGATGTCTTCGCGCGTGTCGTTCGCGATGCCGATGTAGACGGGCTCGGCGCCGATCTCCGCACATTGCGCGGCGATCGAGTACGAGTTCGACGAGACGATGCGACCGCCGGCGACGTCGCCGTCCGGCTCGACGAGCTCGTCACCGCTCGAGAGGATCGCGACGCGTGGCCGCTGGTGGACCGTCACCACCGTGCGACCGAGCGACGCCAACATGCCGACCTCGGCCGGTCCGACTCGCCGGCCGGCGGGGAGCACCACCTCGCCACTGCGGACGTCCTCGCCGACGTCGCGGACGTTGTCGCGCGGCGGGGAGGCGACCTTCACGAGGACGTCGTCGCCTTCGAGCTGTGTGTCCTCCTGGCGAATGACGCTGTCGGCTCCGGCGGGTATCGGCGCGCCGGTCAGGATGCGTGCGGCGGTTCCGGCCTCGACCTCCTGGGTGGGAGTCGAGCCGGCCGGCACCGCGAAGGCGACGCGCAGGCGCGTGGGCTGCTCGGCCGAGGCGCCGGCCACGTCGGAGGAACGCAGCGCGTAGCCGTCCATCGCGGAGTTGTCCGCGGGTGGCAGATCGCGGGTCGCGGCGACACTTTCCGCGAGAACCCGCCCCAGGGCGTCCGAGAGCGCCACGCGCTCGGGCCCCAGCACGGGCGTTTCGTCCTGGATGATCCCCTGCGCTTCCGCGGGGGTGAGCGATTGCTTCACAGCCCCAACTCTACCGCGACGCCTCGACGCCAGGGGGCGCGATCGCTAGATTGCCCAATAATTAGGCACCGCCTCTCGCCGGCGCTCCCCGCCGGGAGTTGGGGTTTTCTCAAACTGAGTTTTGAATCGTCGAGGGCGCCCGTTGGCCAGACCCGGGAACGACAACGCCATCCACCCCATCGAGCTGCGGCTGCTCACGCTCCAGAACAACCTCGTCATGGCACCCATGGCGGGAGTCTCGAATCTGCCGTTTCGTTTGATCGCCCGGGACGCAGGCGCCGCCCTCGCCTTCACCGAGACGGTGAGCGCGAAGGGCCTCGTCAAGGGTGGGGCAAAGACGCGTCGGCTGCTCGCCACCACACCGCGCGAGGCACCCGTCGCCTTCCAGCTGTTCGGCGCCGAGCCCGCGATCCTCGGCGAGGCGGCCCGCACCCTCGACGGCGAGGGCGCCGCCTGGCTCGATCTGAACGTCGGCTGCCCGGTCAAGAAGTTCATCCGCGGTTGCGCGGGTTCGTCGCTGCTGCGCGACCTCCCGCGGGCCGCGGCGATCGTTCGCGCGATCCGCGAGAACTTCTCGGGCACGGTCTCCGTGAAGATGCGAACGGGCTGGGACACGAACTCCATCGTCGCTCCGGAGTTCGCTCGAATCGCCTCCGAGGAGGGCGCAGAGCTTCTGAGNGTCCACGGTCGCACGCGCTGCCAGCAGTACACAGGTCTCGCTGACCGTCAGATCATCCGGCGAGTGGTCGAAACCGTTCCCCACGTTCCCGTACTCGCGAACGGCGACGTCGTGACACCGGAAGGGGTCTTCGACATGCTCGAGGAGACCGGCGCAGCGGGCGTCATGATCGGCCGCGGCGCCATGGGCAATCCGTGGATCTTCGAGCACGCCCTGGCACTCGCGGAAAGTCGCCCGGTGAAGCAGCCGAGTAATGCTGTGCGCCTCGCGACCATCGAACGTCACCTCACACTCATGCGCAGCTCCTTCAGCGACGAACGAGCGTTTGCCGCGAGTTTCAAGAAATACGTCGCCGCCTACTCGAAGGGAATGAACGGCAGCGCACGCTTCCGGCAGGCCACCCTCGAAGCCGAAGATCTCGACACCATCCTCTCTCTGACCCGACGCTTCTTCAGCGACGAACGCCGAGCGGCCTAACCGTGACACGCGATCTGGGCGGTGTGCTCGACGCGGTGCTCGCGGCCATCGTCGTCGTCGACCGGTCGCTCACGATCGAGTTCGTGAACTCGGCGGCCTGTCGCATGCTCGAGAGCTCGCAGGAGAGCCTCGAGGGCATGGCGCTCGAGCAGCTGCACGGCCCCGCGCATCCCGCGCTTCGGTTGGCGCGAGAGGTTCTTGCGTCAGCGCGTGCGGCGTCGCAGAGCGAAGTGCCGATCGAGCGGCGCTTCGAGGATGCGCTCGAGGTCGACCTCTCGGTGTCGCCGCTCTTCGATACCGAAGGCGACGACGAGCCGTCGGGCGTGGTCCTCGTGATGCGCGACCGCACCCTGCAGAAGGACCGAGAGGAGTGGGCAGACGAGCGCGAGCGCTTCGACGCGTTCGGCCAGATTGCGGCGGGCATCGCGCACGAGGTGAAGAACCCGCTGGGCGGCATCCGCGGCGCCGCGGAGATCATCGGATCGCGCAGCGGCGACCACAAGACGAAGAGCGCAGCGGATCTCGTCGTGCGCGAAGTAGATCGCATCACATCGCTTGTGGACGGCCTCATGGTCTTCACCCACGGCGGGGATCTCGCATTCGAGTCGTTCAACATCCACCGCGTGCTCGACGACGTTCTGACGCTGCTCGACCACGACCCCCTCGGCGACGAGGCCGACGTCCTTCGCCTGTACGATCCCTCGATTCCGGACCTGACGGGAGATCCGCGGCGCTTGACCCAGGTGTTCCTCAATCTCACGCGCAACGCCCTGCAAGCCATGCACGAGGACTCGGAGAGCGCCGATCGACAGAAGACGCTCACGATCACCACGCGCATGACCCTCGACTATCGACTGTCGACGCCCGGACACTCGTCGCTACCGACGGTGCTCATCAGTATCTCGGACACGGGGCCTGGCATTCCCGACGACGTGCAGGGGCAGCTCGGCACGCCGTTCTTCACGACGCGCGACGGCGGCACCGGGCTCGGCCTCGCAGTCTCGAAGCAGTGGGTCGCCCGCCACGGAGGCGTTCTGCGCATCGAGAGCGCGCTCGGCGAGGGCACCACCGTGCGCGTAGCGTTGCCCGTCGAACAGCCCGGAACCGAGGGCGCCACACGACACCACGGAGAGATTCGATGAGCGACACAGCGCTCAAGCCCACGACTACGACCACTCGCGTACTCGTCGCCGACGACGAGCCGAGCCTGCGCTTCGTTCTGCGGGAGACCCTCGAAGAGATCGGCTGTGAGGTCGTCGACGTCGCTGATGGCGAGGCGGCCCGCCACGAGCTTGCATCGGGGCGCTACCACCTCGCGTTCTTCGACATCCGCATGCCGGGACCATCCGGCCTCGACCTCCTCGACCACATCAACGAGTCGGGCATCGACACCGCGGTGGTGATCATCACGGCGCAGAACACGTTCGGCAACGCCGTCGAGGCGATGAAGCGGGGCGCCCTCGACTACCTCACGAAGCCGTTCGGTGTCGCCGAGGTCAAGGCGCTGGCGAGCAAAGCGCTGCGCACGCGCGCCCTCGAGGAGGAGGTGCGGGAGCTTCGTCGCGCGGTGCAGCAGAAGACGATCCCGGGGGATCGTCTCGTCGGGCAGAGCGCCGCGCTACTCGACGTCTTCAAGACCATTGGCCGCGTCGCACCGCGGAACATCTCCGTGCTCATCACCGGTGAGAGCGGCACCGGCAAGGAGCTGGTCGCAAACGCGATTCATGCGGCGAGCTCGCGTGCCAATCAACCGATCGTCTCCGTGAACACGGCAGCAATCCCACGCGAACTTCTCGAAAGCGAGCTTTTCGGTCACGAACGCGGGGCATTCACCGGAGCCATCGACTCGCGGGTGGGCCGCTTCCGCGACGCGGACGGCGGCACCCTCTTCCTCGATGAGATCGGCGACATGCCGATCGACCTGCAGGCGAAGCTCCTGCGCGTCCTGCAGGACGGCGAAGTCACATCGGTGGGCGGAAAGAAGCCTCAACAAGTCGACGTGCGCATCATCGCTGCCACCCACCGCAACCTCGACACCCTGGTGCGGGACGGCTCGTTTCGGGAGGACCTCCTCTACCGCCTGAACGTCGTGCCCGTGCACCTCCCGCCGCTGCGCGAGCGACAATCCGATATCGCCCTCCTCGCTCAACACTTCACCCAGCGCTACGCGGAGGAGCTGGCGGGCGGGCCCCGCTATCTGGCCCCCGCGGCCATCGACCACCTCGCGGATCACGACTGGCCGGGCAACGTCCGCGAGCTCGAGAACGGCATCAAGCGGGCGCTCGTGCTGTCGAACTCCGAGGTCCTGACCGCCGACGACTTCGACTTCCTCAACGGCTTGACCACGGACCGTGCGAACGGCGTCGACGATCTGCCCGCGCTCGTGATGGACGAAGTCGAGGCCGCACTGGCGGCAGAGGAGACGGGCGACCTGTATCGGACGCTTCTCGACCGCGTGGAGCGACCGCTCATTGAAACCGTGCTCCGACGCACCGAGGGCAACCAGATGCGTGCCGCTGCCCTGCTCGGAATCAACCGTAACACGCTGCGGAAGAAGATCGTGGAGCTCGGCATCCAGGTACCCGGGAGGTGAGCGACGGCTCGTCGCCGCTCACGTTGCGCCCGGACGCAGCGCGGATCGCTGGCGTGCACGTACTCGCCGATGACGACCCGCGTTGGAAGTGGGACCCCACGGAACAGGCGCGCGCTGCGTGTGAGGGCGGCGCGGCTGTGGTGCAGCTGCGCGCGAAGCACGCGACGGACCCCATCGCCCTCGAGCACGCACAGGCGATTCGGGAGATCACCAGCCGAACGGGCACGCTGTTCTTCGTCAATGACCGCTTCGACCTCGCCCTTGCGGCTGACGCCGACGGCGTCCACCTCGGACAGGATGACCTCCCCCCCGCGCGACTCCCGGACGCCGCGCGCCGTCGCCTGTTGGTCGGCTTCTCCACGCACACAACGCGACAGGCCCGCGACGCGGCCCTGCAGCCGATCGACTACGTGGCCTTCGGACCGGTCTTCCGCACCGCGTCAAAGGCCTCGGAGTACGACGCCCGGGGTCTCGAGGCGCTCACCGACGTGGTGGCGATGACAGGCGCGAAGCCCGTCGTGGCCATCGGCGGCATCTCCGTGTCGAACGCCGCCCTCGTGCGCGATGCCGGCGCTGCCGCCGTTGCGGTGATTTCGGCGGTGGCTGCCGAAGACGACCCCGTCGCCGCCACCCGCGCCCTCGTGCGCGCGTTCGCCGTTCCGGGGAGCCCGGCAGCGTGACGAGCTTCGGAGACCGCGCCGTGTCGGCGCTCGGACTCCTGTGCATGCTTGCAATCGCGTACGCGTTCTCGCGCGATCGGTCGCGCATCGTGTGGCGCACGGTGGCGTGGGGACTCGCGCTGCAGCTCACCCTCGGCGTCATCCTGCTCAAGACGCCCATCGGGAGCGCGTTCTTCGCCGCCATGGAGGTCGTGGTGAGCGCACTCGGTCGCTACACCCAGGCCGGTACCTCGTTCGTGTTCGGCGGGCTGGTTCCCGAGAACTTTTCCATCGTAGTCAACGTTCTGCCCATCATCATCTTCATGGGCAGCCTGTTCGCGGTGCTCTACCACTGGGGCTGGATCCAGGTCGTGGTCGATGCGCTCGCGCGCGGGCTGTCGCGGACAATGGGGACGTCGGGCGCGGAGAGCCTCGCCGTCGTCGCCAATCTCTTCGTGGGCATGACCGAGAGCGCACTCGTCGTGCGCCCCTACCTGGCGCGTATGACGCAGTCGGAGCTGTTCTTGCTGATGACGATCGGGATGGCGACGGTCGCGGGGTCGGTGCTGATCGCGTACGTCGTCATGCTCGGCGGCAGCGACTACGCGGGGCACCTCGCGACGGCGAGTCTGCTGTCCCTTCCGGCGGGCATCCTCGTCTCCAAGATGATCGTTCCGGAAGCCGGAACCCCGGTGACGGCAGGTTCCGGGCGCGCGCACGTCGAGGTCACGAGCGTGAACACGATCGACGCCGCGGCCCAGGGCGCCCTCGCTGGCCTGCGTCTCGCCGCCGCCGTGGGAGCGCTGCTCATCGCATTCGTGGCGCTCGTCGCACTCGTCAACGATCTGCTCGCGACCTTCGGCGGCTTCGTGGGGGCGCCCGGGTTGAGCCTCGAGGCGGTGCTCGGCTTCTTCCTCGCACCCATCGCCTGGCTGATGGGCGTTCCCTGGGCGGACGCCACCACGGTAGGTTCGCTGCTCGGCGTCAAGACGGTGCTGAACGAGTTCTTCGCGTACCTGCAGCTCTCCGAACTCGTCGAGAGCGGCGCGCTCATGCCCCGCTCGGCGATCATCGCGTCCTATGCGCTCTGCGGATTCGCGAACTTCGGATCGCTCGCCATTCTGCTGGGAGGCATCGGCGGAATGGTCCCCGAGAAGCGCAGCGACGTGGCCCGCTATGGGATGCTGTCGATCCTCTCCGGCTCGCTCGCCACCTTCATGACGGCGTGCGTGGCCGGGATCCTTCTGTAGGGAGCAGAGGCCATCCCTTCGGATTGCCCGGCGAGGCCTTCGTCCTCGCGGCAGACCCGTGACTAGTCGACGAGGACGTTGGGACGCGGAAGCCCCTGGGCCTCGCAGAGCGCGTAGTAGGCCGCCAGCGCACCGGCGCCGTCGGATACGGATTCGACGTTGCCGTCGTCGTCGAGGTTCAGGTTCACACCGTACATGTGGAACCAGACGTGGGTGTCGTCTTCGACCGACTGCAGCGTGTGGATGGATCCCGCCGGCTCGTAGAGGAAGGAGCCCGCGCGATTCACGTAGTCGTACTCTTTGTACTTCCAGCCGCCCGACGTCGTATAGCCCCAGACCGGTCCGGTGTGTCGGTGCGTCTGGACCTCGTAGCCTTTCACGAAGATGTTCTCGACGATCCAGAGGCCCTCGCCCTCCTTCACGTGGATCACCTTGAGCTTGTTGCCGTCGCCGATGTCGACGAACGGCAGATCATTGCCACCGATGTGGATCGAATCGGGGACGGTTGCGGCTGTGGCCATGGTCGGTTCCTCCGCGAACAGCCTATCCTTTTTTCGCGAGCCTCGGGCAGTGACCGCAACCTGGGCGCCAACGAAACTCGGCGAAACGTGGTGGCGGAAGCGCTAGTTGGCCTCGCCGCCAGTGAGGGAGCCGTCATCCACACCCGTGTGGATCTGCTTGCGAACACGCATCTTCTCACCATCATTCACGAGTTCGCGATGATCCGGACTCTTGCGAGGAGTCAAACCCACCCGCTCGAAACAGGTTGGTCGAATTTTCGGGTAAGGTGGGGCCGCCGCAATCGCACTTCGCGACACTCGGCCAACGCCACTGGCGACCGGAGCCCCCATGCGAATTCGACTCCTCCCGTTCCTCCTCCTCTGGCTGCTCGTCGCCTCCTGTGCTCGCGCGCCGGAGCCCGCCCTCCACACCACGGATACCGCGACTCTGCGCGCGCTGCCCGCGGGAAGCGTCGTCGGCTATGCGGATGCGACCGGGGCCCACGCCTGGCGGGGCATCCCCTTCGCGAAGCCGCCCGTGGACGAGCTGCGCTGGCGCGCGCCGCGACCCCTCGAGCCGTGGAACGGCAGCCGCGTCGCACTGCAGCCCGGACCGCCGTGTGTGCAGTACCCGATGCCGTTCGTGGAGAGCAACGCGGATGTCGGCCCCGACGGCATCACGGGGAGTGAGGACTGCCTGACGCTCAACGTATTCGCCCCGCCCTTCGAGCGAGCTGCGGTTCCCGGTGGCGCCGAGCGCCTCCCTGTCATGGTCTGGATCCACGGCGGCGCAA
>JABSQW010000498.1 GCA_013215605.1 Myxococcales bacterium | reverse complement strand
CACTCCCGGGAGGGCCAGGCGGAGCTCGTGATCGACCCCGGACAGGCGTTTGGGACCGGCGGTCACGCGTCGACCCTGCTGGCCCTCGAGTGGATCGATCAGCTGGCGCCGAACCTCGTGGCCGGCGCACGGGTGCTGGACGTCGGTGCGGGCACCGGCGTATTGGCGCTCGCAGCGCTGCGGCTCGGGGCGGCTCGCGCCGTGGCCTTCGACCTCGATCCGCTGTCGGCACCGGCGGTCTTGGAGAATGCGGCGCGCAACGGACTCGAGGAACGGCTGGCGGTGTTCACCGGTACCCTCGACGCGCTCGCGGGCGCCCCGTTCGATCTCGTTGCGGCGAACCTGCTGCGCCGCGAACTGCTCCCCATCGTCGACGGCATTGCGGCGGCGACGGCACCGGGAGGCTTCGCGGTGTTCTCCGGACTCCTGGCCGAGGAACAGAGCCGCGTCGAGGCGGCCCTTGCCGAGGTGGGACTCACGGCCTTGGGCGTGCGTCACCGCGCGGTCCCGGATGCGGAGCACTGGATCGGCCTGCTCACGCGGCGCTGACGCGTTCACGCCAGCTCTCGAGCATCCGCCGCAGCGTATCGTCGAACGGCACGCGCGGCGCCCAGCCCGTGGCGTCGCGCAGCTTCCCGCTGTCGCCCACCGAGAGGTCTGTGGGCCGGTGGAGCTTCGGATCGATCTCGACCACAGGCGAGACTCCGGCGAGATCGAACAACACATCGAGGTGTTGGCGCAGGGGCGTTCCCGTTCCACTGGCGACGTTGTAGACCCCCGATGGCGTCGACGGATCGAGTAGCTTCAGGTACGCGGCGACGACATCGGATACGTCGAGGAAGTCGCGGATGGAGTCGAGGTTGCCGACCCGCATCTCGGGCTCGCGCAGGCCGCACGAGATCTCCGCGACCTGACGCGCAAACGCGGGGAGCACGAAGACATCGGTTTGCCCGGGACCCGTGTGGTTGAATGCACGGACGCGAACCACGTCGAGCCCCCGGCGCGCGTAGCCCGCGGCCAGGAGATCGGCCGCCGCCTTGCTGCGCGCGTAGGGCGACCTCGGGCGCAGCGGCGAACTCTCCCGAAAGGGTGGGTCCCCGGGGCTCGCGGACCCGTACTCGTCGGCCGAGCCGACCACGAGCACGCGCACAGGCGCATCGAGTCGGTTCGCGGCCTCGAGCACCGATCGGGTGCCGAGGAAATTCGTGCGGAACGTTTCGACGGGAGCAGCGCCCGACACCGCCACGGAGCTCTGCGCCGCGAGGTGAACGATGACGTCGGGGCGCAGCCGCTGCACGAGTCCGTCGACCGCTGCGGGGTCGGCGATCTCGAGTTCGCGATCGACCCCGCTCACGCGAAAGCCCGCCGACTCGAGGGCGGGTACGAGATTCAGGCCGACGAAGCCCAGGGCACCGGTCACGAGGGCGTGCACCCGTGGCAGGCTGCCAGACCTGAACCGCCTGTGCTACATCGCGCGAAACGCCCGGGCAACGTGGGCGTCCGAACGGCGGGGGCGGTGGCTACTGCCACTGGAGGACGAGTGATGATCCTCGGAATCTCGGGGCTGTACGGCGCAGGGAAGGGCGAAGTGGTGGACTTCCTCGAGGCCCGCAGCTTCCATCCGCTCTCGCTCTCGGACGTGATCCGCAACGAGCTCGCCAAGCAGGGGCTCGAGGAGACCCGCGAGCGGATGATCGAAGCGGGCAATGCCATCCGCGCCGCAGAGGGTCCCGGCGGCCTCGCGGCGCGACTCGTCAGCCGTTTCGTCGCCGATCGCAACTATGTGATCGACTCGATCCGCCACCCTGCGGAGGTCGAGGTGCTCCGCGCGTTCAGCGATCGGTTCAAGCTCTTCTGGGTGGAGGCGGACGAGCGCATCCGTATCGAACGCATGGGCACGCGCGGTCGCAGCGGTGACCCGACAACCCTCGAAACGCTGCGCGAAGTCGAGGGCCGCGAGCTCGGGAGCGACGACCCGACCGCCCAGCAGCTGCTCGCCGTTCGCGACCTCGCGGACGCGACGCTGCGCAACGACGGCAGCCTCGCCGAACTCCACGGCGCACTCACCACCGCCCTCGCGGGGATCAGCTTCTTCGAGCGCCCGAGCTGGGACGAGTACTTCATGTCCATCGCCCGCGTCGTCGCGTCGCGGAGCAATTGCGTGAAGCGCAAGGTCGCGGCCGTGATCACCCAGGACCGCCGGATCATCTCCACGGGCTACAACGGCACCCCCCGCGGCCTGCGCAACTGCAACGAGGGCGGCTGCCCGCGCTGCAACAGCTTCGCCGAGAGCGGCACTCGCCTCGACCAGTGTCTCTGCTCCCACGGCGAGGAGAACGCCATCGTCCAGGCCAGCTACCACGGCGTCTCCGTCCGCGGCGCGACAATCTACACCACCCTCTGCCCGTGCCTCCTCTGCACGAAGATGATCATCAACTCCGGCATCGCCGAGATGATCTACAACACCGACTTTCCGATGGGCGACGTGTCGCTCGGCCTGCTCGAGGAAGCGGGAGTGCGCGTGCGGCAGATCGATCTCGGCGACGAGGAGTAGCTTCGGCGCCGGTTTGCACGCGCGCTCCTTGACCCCCGGATTCGCGGCTGATACCCATGCGGGCCCAGGAGGCCCCGGCTTGCGCTCTCGAGCTCTGTTCGCCGCTCTTCTCGCGACACTCGCGGCGTGGATCGCCGCCCCATCCGTGACCGCCCAGGCGGACGCGCAGAAGATTCGGGTCGCGTTGCTGCCGGTGGCCGTTCACACGTCGAACACCGACACCGGATATCTGAGCAGCGGAATCGCCGACATGCTGTCCTCGCGCCTCGAGCGCTCCAGCCGTGTGTCGGTGCGACGAGTCTCGGATCCGGAGAGAGCGACGACGGACCTACCCACGGCCCTGCGCCTCGCGCGCGAAGTCGACGCGGACTTCGTTCTCTTCGGCTCCTTCACTCAATTCGGTGCCGGAGCGAGCCTCGATATCCGCTGTGCGCCGGTTCCCATCGGGCCGGACGGCGACGCCGACGCCGCGCGCCGGATCTTCATCCAGTCGGGAACCCTGGAGGAGATCATTCCCAAGCTCGACGATCTGTCGGACAAGGTGGCGCGCTACATCGAGCGCGGCGCTCCACCGCGTGCCGTCGCCGAGCGCGGTTCCGAGCCCGCCGCCGCTCCGCCCGCGGACGACACGGTCGCAGAACTTCGCGAGAGGATCCGAGCTCTCGAGCAGGCGGTCTTCGATGCCGACGTCGAGATCGCGGCTCCCGCGGAGTCGAACTGAACCCCGCCCTCACCAGCAAGCATTCCGAGACCACTTCGCTAAAATCGCGCGCCGAGTTCGAGTGGGGCGGTGTAGCTCAGTCGGTTAGAGCGGCGGCTTCATAAGCCGTAGGTCGCTGGTTCGAGTCCAGCCACCGCTACCAGACCCCCTCGTGACCACTGCAGTGCGGCAGCGTCCTCGGGCGGTGCAGATTTGCCGTGCGCGTCTCGTGAGCACAGGCACCCTGGATCCAGCCGCCCCAACCCCGACCGCGCTCGAGAACGACGTCAGCAAATAGAATCCGGAATTCACCACGAAGCACGCTGCCCGGCATCGCGTCCGTTCGCGCCGTTGCGGTTCACAAGCGGTGCTTCTGGATCTTTCCCGTCGCGGTGCGCGGTAGCGCCTCGCGCAGATGGAAGCGACGAGGCAGCTTGAACGGCGCGAGGCGCTCGCGCGCCCAGGCGAGCAGCGTGTCGGGGTCGAGGGTCGCAGCGGAGACGGGCACCACGTGGGCCTCGCCGCTTTCTCCCCAGCGCTCGTCGGGCACGCCGACGATCGCGACCTCGGCAACATCCGGGTGCTCGAGGAACACCGCCTCGACCTCGCTTGGGTACACGTTCTCGCCACCGGAGATGTACATGTGGCGCGCGCGACCGACGAGGGTGAGGAAGCCCTCGTCGTCCGCTGTCGCGAGGTCACCCGTGCGGAGCCACTCGCCACGCAGCGTCTCGGCGGTGGCTTCGGGGCGATTCCAGTAGCCGAGCATCGAAATCGGTCCGCGGACGACGATCTCCCCCTTTTCGCCGACCCCGACGTCGCGCCAGTCTTCGGTCGGGCCCTCGATGCCGTCGGTCGCGACGATGCGGACTTCCGCGTGATGCACCGGTCGCCCGACGCTCCCGGCCTTTCGCAGGGCGTCGCCGGCATCCAGACAGCAGAGGATCGACGTCTCCGTCTGGCCGAAGCCCTGCTTGAGCACGAGGCCGTGGCGCTCGAACCCCCGGATCACGTCGACGGGGATCGCGGCCCCGGCGGTGAAGAGGAAGCGAAGCGAGCTCTTGTCGAAGTCGCGGGCCGGCGGCTCGTCGAGGGCACCGAGCAGAGCCTGAAACATCACGGGGACGCCGCCGAAGAAATCGACGCGGTTTGCCTCGACGCTGCGCCATAGCTCGACCGCATCGAAGTGGCTGTGCAACTCAACCGTGCCGCCCGCGAACAGAGTCGGCAAGGCGAGAATCAAAAGACCAAAGGAGTGAAAGAGAGGAAGGACGACGAGCACGCGGTCGTCTGCCCGCAGGCCGAAGAAGATCTCGGCGTTGAGGCTGTTGTAGAGCGTCTTGCGGTGCGGGAGGAGGGCCCCCTTGGGCGTGCCCGTCGTTCCCGAGGTGTACATGAGGATCATCGCGTCCTCGGGGGTCACCGGGTGCAGCCCGCCCTGCGGTGTCGCTTCGGCGAGGGCGCGCTCGTAGGCGTCGGGATGCCCGCCGCACGCGAGCTTCACCAGCCGCCCGGCGGCGCGCTCGACGGCGTCGGCGAGTGTGCGCTCGTGGATCAGGAGCTGCGGATCGGCGTCCTCGAGGAGCGGCCGGAGCTCCGGCGCGGTGAGTCGCG
The DNA here is from genome assembly GCA_013215605.1 of Myxococcales bacterium. Classification (GTDB taxonomy): domain Bacteria; phylum Myxococcota_A; class UBA9160; order UBA9160; family SMWR01; genus JABSQW01. The sequence goes on along the minus strand of JABSQW010000498.1, from coordinate 13,559 downwards.
CATTCAGCGGGAGCGCGATCGCCCCGAGGCGCGCGGTCGCGAAGATCACCTCGAGGTAGGCGCTGCGATTTTTGAGCAGCAGCGCGACGCGGTCACCTCGACCGACGCCGCGAGCCGAGAGAACCGCAACGCAGCGCAGGATCCGCTCGTGGAGCGACGCGTAGTCGAGGCTCCGCTCCGCGTCGATCACCGCGAGCCGGTCCGGGCGCTCGCGCGCGTGGCGCTCGATCCAGCTGCCGACGTGGCTCCACTCGTGGGGCATGGCCGGTCAGTTACCCGACGCGCCGGCGCTGTGCCACCGAATCGGGCGACGTGGTACAAGCAGGAGAGGGGTTCCGCCGCGGAACCCGGTACTGCCATCGGAGGTCCTCGTGAACCTTCTTGGAAGCCCCGCGCACATCGGCCGCCACTGCGGCGCGAACACGTACGACGTCACCCCCGAGGTCGTCGCGTTCTACGCCGACGCCCTCGATGATTCCAGCCCCCTCTACGGAGAGATCGCGCCGCCGCTCCTGTATCACTCCGAGTGCTACAAGTTCATCGGCGAGTGGTACCTGAAGAACCTGTTCGGAAACCTCCACGCGCAGCAGGATTGGGAGCTCTTCGCGCCCATTCCCGTGAACGCCCGGGTGCGCACGCGCTCGACGATCGTCGACCGCTATGGAAAGCGCGGTCGCGACTACGTGGTGAACGAGACGGACGTCGTCGACGAACGCGACGGTCGCTTGCTCGTGCGCGGCCGAACTCACCAGTCGTTCCTACCACCGAAGCCCGAGGACGAGTCGGCGTCGGGATTCGTCGTCGACGAGAACACCGCGAGCGCAAAGCCAAAGCGGGCTCCGTTCCCCGCAGCAACCGGCCCCGACCTCGAGTTCATCGTCAAGACGGTCGACGATCGGCGCTGCTGGATGTTCTCGGGACCCGGCCGCAACTACCACACCGACCGCGACGAGGCGAAGAAGCTCGGGTTTCCGAACATCGTCGTACAGGGAATGATGTCGACCTGCTTCGTCTCGCAGGTCATGCAGAACGCCTTCGGCATGGGCTGGGTGGCCGGCGGTCGCATGTCACTCAAGCTCACCAACGTACTGTGGGTCGACGAGCAGGTCACCGCGTACGGCCGGGTGAGCGAGGAGACCGTCGAGGGAACGGACGAGCGCGTCCACTGCGAGGTCTGGATCGAGAAGCTCGACGGAACCCGCGTCGCTCTCGGCACCGCGAGCGCGCTGCGAGGGAAATAGCAGCGCAAGCAGACGTCTCGGCGCGCTTCTACTCCGCGCCGCCGGCGGTCTTCGCGACCTGGTCGGCGCGAATCTTTGCCACGTCGAACTTCGCGGCGGCCTGCTGCATGTGATCGAGCAGCTCGTCGGCGCCCGGCGCCGGTTTGCCGCGGGGACGGAAGGGCCGCAGCCGTGCCACGACGAAGTTTCGCAGGTACGGGCTGTCGAAGCCGCGCTCCTTCAGCTCCGCCACGATCTCGACGACGCGCTCGTCGATCTCGAGGAGACGCGCGGCCCGGTTGCGCCGAACGACGAGGGCATCGGCGATGGGCTCGTCGAGGAAATCGTCGCTCGCTTTCAGCGCCGCCGCGTAGGCGCCGCCCGCGAAGCGCGCCTTCTCCTCATAGGCCACGCCCAGCGTCACGAGCGAGCCGTTCTCGAGTTCGAGGGCGAACTCGCTCTCCTTCCGGGCGCCGTCGATCTCGGACAGGCTGCGCGCGAGGCGCATCGCCTCGAGAGCGCGCTCCTTGGTGCCGTGAGCCTTCTCGGTGTTGAGGGCGATGATCTTGTAGGCGAGGCTCGAATCCGGCGAGAGCAAGAGCGTCACACTCTTCGCCCCCATGCGTTTCAGGGCGGACAGACGGTGAAAGCCGTTCGGAGTCCAGAAGCGCACCGCACCCGAGGGCTCGGCCGCGGGCACTGCGATCACGGGATCGAGGAAGCAGCCCACCTTGCCGATCACGTCTTCGAGGCGCTTGACGTGTGTGTCGGAGAGATCGCGCTGGAAGGGCGTGGGCTCGACACACGCTGTCGGCACCACCGCGAGCAGCAGCCAGCGGCCACCCAGGGGATCGCGGTAGCGGCACAGCACCTGCCCCTCCGCTTGCTTGACCTGGTCTTCAAGGGTGCCAAGCTCGCCGGGCGGCGCCCCGTCCGAGACCTCCGAGGGGGTCAGCCCGGTGGAGTTCGCGGCGGCCTTCTTCCTGCGGGTCGTCTTCTTGCGCGCCGCCATGCATCCTCCTTGCGATCGCGGATCAGCCTATAGAATTGGAGCATGATGGTAGAGCGGGAGGTGAGCGCCACTCTCCGCCGGCTCGGCGTCGAACGCGTCGCGGCCGGCCGGCTACTCGTGGCCGTGTCCGGGGGCCTCGACTCCGTCTCGCTGGCCGACGTGATGCTCGGCTTGCGTCGCGAACTCGGCTTCGAAATCGCCATTGGTCACGTGAACCACGGACTTCGGGGCGCAGAATCCGACGCCGACGAGGCCTTCGTGCGGAATCTCGCCGCGGCGATGAACGTCCCATTCGGCTCCCGCCGGATCGACCCGTTGGCGCTTCGGAAGGGGCTGCCGAGCCGCGACCGCCCCACGCTCCAGGAGGCCGCGCGGGCGGGGCGGTACGAGGCGCTCTACGCGCTCGCTCGGGAGCGAGGCGCCGGCGCGATCGCCACGGCGCACACGGCCGACGACCAGGCCGAGACGGTGCTCCTGCGGCTGCTCCGCGGAACCGGCCCCGACGGCCTCGGCGGAATCCCCGAGCGCAGCCCCGACGGCGTGGTGTGGCGACCGCTTCTGCGTGTTTCCCGCGCCGATCTCGAATCGCGAGCGCGCCAGCGGCGTCTGAGCTGGCGAGAGGATCCATCGAACGCCAGCGACGACTACGCGCGCAATCGGCTGCGCCACCACTGGCTCCCCGGGCTGGCACGCGAATTCAACCCGCGGCTGCTCAGGGCGGTCGCGAGTCTGGCCGAAGCACAGCAGGGGGATTCCGAGTGGATTGGAGCTCAGCTCGATCGGGAAGTGGGTTCGCGCTTCTCCGTTGCGAACGGATGGCTGCGCATCGACGCGAAGGACTGGGGAACGTTGCCGAGGGCGTTGGCACTGCGCCTCGCGAGGAGTGCCATGCAACGCTGCGGAGCGGGCCGGCACGTCTCGCGCACGCATCTCGAGCGGGTGTCGAGCTACCTCGAGAGCGGTCGAAACGGCACGCGAATCGAGATCCCGGGCGGTCTCACACTACTCCGAGACCGCGGGGGATACCGGATGGGACCGCTCCCAGAATCCCCTTAGTCGACTGCCGTTGCAACGGAGGCTTTCGCTGGCGAACCTCTCCCAGCCGGACAAGCAAGGCGGAGAAGCCCTGCCCGAATGGGGATTTCCTCCAGGTGCCCTCCGAGGTGGCGACGAATGGCGCGTGCTAAGATGCAAGGTCTGGGCCGAATGCTGCGAGTTCCGCGAGTGGAACCGCGTTCGGATCCGGGTCCTTCCAGGGAGCTTCCGTGAACCAGCAGTTCTACAAGAATATGGCGTTGTGGGTCGTCATCTTGGTGATGATCCTGCTGCTCGTGACGATGCTGCGACAGGACGACGCCCCCCCGAACGACATCGACTACAGCGATTTCCTCGCCCGGATCGAGAACGGAGAGGTCGATCGGGTCACGATCGAGGAGGGCGCCCTGCACGGCACGCTCCGCGACGGCACCGAATTCTCCACCTACGCGCCGGCCATCACCGAGGATCTCGTGAGTCAGTTGATGGCGCAGAACGTCGTCATCAAGGCCCAGCCCAAGGCCGAGGGCAGCTTCTGGCGGCAGGTGCTGATCATGTGGTTCCCGCTGCTCCTGTTCATCGGGCTCTGGATCTTCTTCATCCGCCAGATGCAGTCGGGCGGCGGCAAGGCGATGAGCTTCGGCAAGAGCCGGGCGCGCCTGCTCAACGAAAATCAGATGCAGCGCACGTTCGACGACGTCGCGGGCATCGAGGAATCGAAGGTCGAGCTCGAGGAGATCATCGAGTTCCTGCGGGAGCCCAAGAAGTTCACTCGCCTCGGCGGCCGCATCCCGAAGGGCGTGCTCCTGATCGGCCCGCCGGGCACCGGCAAGACGCTTCTCGCGCGCGCAGTGGCGGGCGAGGCAGGCGTTCCCTTCTACTCCATCTCCGGCTCCGACTTCGTCGAGATGTTCGTCGGCGTGGGCGCGTCGCGCGTGCGCGACCTGTTCCTGCAGGGCAAGAAGAACGCCCCGTGCATCATCTTCATCGACGAGATCGACGCCGTCGGTCGCCACCGCGGAGCCGGGCTCGGCGGCGGTCACGACGAACGCGAGCAGACCCTCAATCAGCTGCTCGTCGAGATGGACGGCTTCGAGAGCAACGAGGGTGTGATCCTCATCGCCGCGACCAACCGGCCGGACGTACTCGACCCGGCGCTGCTGCGCCCCGGTCGCTTCGACCGTCGTGTCGTCGTGCCGCGCCCCGACCTCCGCGGTCGGCTCGCGATCCTCAGCGTCCACACGAAGCGCGTCCCTCTCGCCGCCGACGTCCGCCTCGAGGAGATCGCCCGGGGCACGCCCGGCTTCGTCGGCGCCGACCTCCAGAACCTCGTCAACGAGGCGGCACTGCTGGCCGCGCGCCGCGATGCCGACGACGTCGCCAAGATCGACTTCGAGAGCGCCAAGGACAAGGTGCTCCTCGGCTCCGAGCGCAAGAGCCTCATCATGAACGACGAGGACAAGCGCGCCACGGCCTATCACGAGGCGGGCCACGCGCTGGTCGCGATGCTCTGCGAGCACTCGGACCCGGTCCACAAGGTCACGATCATCCCGCGCGGCTTGGCGCTCGGGATCACGCAGACGCTGCCGACCGAAGACCGCTACAGTCTCAACAAGGACCAGATCGTCGCACAGATCACGCATGCCATGGGCGGCCGTGCGGCGGAAGATCTCGTGTTCAATACCTTCTCGACCGGAGCGTCGAACGACCTCAAGCAAGCGACAGAACTCGCGCGCAAGATGGTCTGCCACTACGGCATGAGCGAGCGCATCGGACCGGTGTCCCTCGGCGACGAAGGCCACGACGTCTTCCTCGGCCGCGACTTCGTGAGTCAAAAAGGCTACAGCGAGAGGAAGGCCCAGGAGGTCGACGAGGAGATCGCGAAGCTGCTGATGACCCTCTACGACGAGGCGAGGCAGATGCTGTCCGACAACCGCGAGCTGCTCGACACCATCAGCGACGCATTGCTCGAACGAGAGACCCTCGAGGGTTCGGATCTCCAGCTCCTGAAAGAAGGCAAGCCGTTGCCCCCGCTGCCCGCCCTCGTGACCCCTGACAAGAACGCCCCCCCGCCGGAGCGATCGAAGACAGAGTCCACGAAGGCGTTTCCCGGCGACAAGCTACCCGACCCCGAACCGGTCCCCGGTTAGGCGATCGCGTGCGCTCGACGATCTTCCCGCCGCAACGCGTGACGATCGTCGGAATCGTCAATGCGACGCCCGATTCCTTCTCGGACGGCGGGCGATTCGTCGAGTGGTCCTCCGGACGCGAACGACCTCGTGTCGAACAAGCAGTGGAGGCGGCGGCGGTGATGCTTTTGGACGGTGCGCACATACTGGACGTGGGGGGCGAGTCGACGCGCCCAGGGGCCCTCGAGGTGCCCGCGGACGTCGAGACTGGGCGCGTCGTCCCCGTCATCGAGGCGCTGGCGAAGCGGTTCGACGTGCCCATTTCCATCGATACGCGCAAGGCCGCGGTGGCCGATGAGGCCCTCGTCGCAGGGGCGACCATCGTGAACGACGTGTCCGGCCTGCGCTTCGACCCGGCGCTGGCGCGGTCGGCGGCGCGGGCGGACGCAGGGCTGATCGTGGGCCATCTGCGCGGGGTGCCCGAGACCATGCAAGACGAGCCGCACTTCGACGATGTGCTCACTGAAGTGACGGACGAGCTCGAGGCGTCCGTCCAGCTCGCGCGGGAAGCCGGCATTCCCGACGAGCACATCGCCGTGGATCCAGGCATCGGCTTCGGCAAGCGGAGCTTCGACAACCTGGCTCTGCTCGCCCGCTGCGGAGGGATTGGCAAGCGCCTCGGCCTCCCCGTGCTCGTGGGACCCTCGCGCAAGGGCTTCCTGGGTACGCTCACCGGTGACGCCGTGAACGACCGCGATCTCGCCACGGTCGCTGCGTGCGCCGTGGCCTGTTTCCAGGGCGCCGACGCCATCCGTGTTCACGACGCTGCGGGGGCCCGCCGCGCCGCCGTGCTGGGCCGTGCCTTGGCGTCGGCTCGTGAGGAGGGTCGCGCGTGATCGAACGGCTTTGGGAGCTCCTCCAGGAACTCGCCGAGTTCGTCACCACTAACTTCGACCCGGCGCGGGACATCCTCGACATCGCGATCGTCGCGGTCGCGATCTATTGGGTCTTGCTGCTGATCCGCGGCACGCGAGCCGTCCAGATCCTGGTCGGTCTCGTCGTACTCCTCACAGTCAGCCTGGCGTCCGATCTGTTCAGCCTGCTCACCGTCCGACTGATCCTCGACATGTTCCTACAGTCGATGGTGCTGATCATCATCATCCTGTTCCAGAACGACATCCGGCGCGCCCTCGCGCGAGTGGGCCGCGGCTTCTTTCCTTCGGTGTCGGCTCAGCAGGAATCGCAGATGCTCGAAGAGGTCGTGCGCGCCGCCCAGGCGCTGTCGCGGCGCCACGTGGGTGCGCTGTTCGTAATCGAGCGCGAGACCGGGCTCAGCGATCAGGTCGAGATCGGCACTCCGGTCGACGCGGCCGTCAGCAAGGAGCTGCTGACGACGCTCTTCCTCTCCCAATCGCCGCTGCACGACGGCGCCGCGCTGATCCAGAACGGGCGCGTCGCGAGCGCGGGCTGCATCCTTCCGCTGACGCTCAAGACAGACCTGCCCGAGGGTGTCGGTACGCGCCACCGCGCGGCTGTCGGCATCACCGAGGAGACGGATGCCGTGGTCGTGGTGGTCTCGGAAGAGACGTCGGCGATCTCCGTGGTGATGGGCGGCGAGATTCTCCACGAGCTCGACGCACCCCAGCTGCGCCACACCCTGCGCGACATCATGAGCGGCAACCAGCGCGACCTCTCGAGACCGCCCGAAGCGGTCGAGAGGGAAAGCTCCCCCGCCGACGAGACGCCGAGAGAGCGGCTCGAGACCATCCCCGACGAACGTCCCGATCGTCCGACGGGACCGCGTTCCATCGAGTCCGCGGGATAGTCCTCGATGGCCAAGCGCGCGTCGAACCTTCACTTCGGGACGCTCTTCGTCGCGATCGGCATCGCCCTGGTGCTGTGGGGCATGGCGCATGGCTCGTCGGAGATCGAGCGGGGCTTCGACGTGCCCCTCGTCTTTCAGGGGATCCCCAGCGAGTTGGTGCTGACCGACCAGAGCGCGGATGTCGTGAACATCCGCGTCCTCGGCACGCGGGCCGCGCTGCGGAACATCACGCTGTCGAAGCTCGAGTATCCGATCGAGGTGGCGGGCAGTAAGCCGGGCCTCGCCGTGTACGAGATCGACGCCACGCGAATCGAGGTTCCCCCCGGGGTCAACATCATCAGCCGCTCGCCCGCGATCCTCGAGACCAAGTACGAGCGGGCCGGTCGGCGCTCGGTGAAGGTGCGGCCCGATCTCGAGGGCGAGCCCCCGGAGGGGTTCAAGCTGAGCGCCGTGAACGTCGATCCTCCGAGGGTTTGGATCGCCGGGGCGCGCAGCGACGTCCTTCGGTTATCGGAGGTGGTGACCGAAACGATCGAAGTCGGTGGCCTCGAGGAGACCACTGAGCGCGAGGTCCGCTTGTCTCTGGGGGGCGGCCACGTCTGGATGGAGGAGAGCGCGCCCGTCAATGTTCGGATCGAGATCGAAACGATCGCGGCGGAGCCGGTGGAAGACGAGGTGACGGACGGATGAGCGACAAGGAGCGGCTGTTCGGAACCGACGGGGTCAGGGGCACGGCCAATGTGCACCCGATGACCGCCGAGGTGGCGCTATCCCTGGGACAGGCGATCGCCCACGTGCTGCGCGTTCCGGGCGGTGAGCGACGACGCATCATCATCGGCAAGGACACGCGGCTGTCGGGCTACCTGTTCGAGGACGCACTCGCCGCGGGCATCTGCTCGATGGGCGTCGATGTCATCCAGGTGGGGCCGATGCCGACTCCGGGAATGGCTTTCCTCGCCCAGGACATGCGCTGCCACGCCGGCGTCATGATCTCAGCGAGCCACAATCCATTCCAAGACAACGGCATCAAGTTCTTCAGCAGCGACGGATTCAAGCTCCCCGACGAGGTCGAGAACGAAATCGAGGCATTGATCGCCTCCGGCGAGCTCGCATCGCTGCGCGCGCGCCCGGACGCCATTGGTCGCGCGCGCCGCGTTGACGACGCCGAGGGCCGTTACACCGTCTTCCTCAAGAAGACCTTCCCGAAGCAGCTCTCGCTCGACGGCATGCGCATCGTGCTCGACTGCGCGAACGGCGCGGCCTACAAGGTCGGCCCGACGGTGTTCGAGGAGCTCGGGGCGGAGGTCTTCGCAATTGGCGTCGAGCCAAACGGCCGCAACATCAACGACAATTGCGGCGCTCTGTTTCCCGAGCGTACGGCGGCGAAAGTTCGCGAGGTGCGAGCCGATATCGGCGTCGCACTCGACGGAGATGCCGACCGTGTCGTGCTCGTGTCCGCAAACGGACGCATCCTCGACGGCGACGAGATCCTGGCGCTGTGCGCACGCGACCTCGTCGAGCACGGCGCGCTTCGCGGTGAGAAGGTCGTCGCGACCGTCATGAGCAACCTCGGTCTCGAGAAGGCCCTCAAGCAGATGGGCGTCGGACTCGAGCGCACCCAGGTGGGCGACCGCTACGTCGTCGAAGCCATGCGCAAGGGCGGCTACAACCTCGGCGGCGAACAGTCGGGACACCTGCTGTTCCTCGACCACAACACGACGGGCGACGGACTCATCAGTGCACTCCAGGTGCTGGCGATCATGCAGCGCCGCGGCCGCTCGTTGAACGATCTCGCAGCAGGCTTCGAGCACTTCCCCCAGGTACTGGTCAACGTCGAGGTCGCGCGCAAGCAGCCGATCGAGAACCTGCCCAGCGTGCAGGCCGCGGTAGCGAAGGTGGAGGAGGCGCTGGCCGGCCGCGGCCGCGTGCTCATCCGCTACAGCGGCACGGAGCCAAAGGCCCGCATCATGGTCGAGGGCGAAGACGAAGCCCTCGTGACCGCGCACGCGGAAGAGCTTGCGCACGAACTCCAGCGCTCGCTCGCAGAAGCCTGACCGTGCGCAAGCTGACCCTCGGGCTCGACGCGCTGCCCAGCCTGCGAGAAGCGACTCACTCCGACATCGATGTCGCGGCCGCCGCCACGCTCTCGGAGCTCGCCGGTGTCGACGCCGTCCGCCTCGGCATCACCGAAGACTTGAAACCGGTCCGAGAGCAGGATGTCCTCGAGGCGCGGCGCGCCACGCGCGTGCTCGAGCTGCGCATGCCGCCGGTTCCGGGGCTCGTGAAGGTCGCTCTTGCAGCGCGGCCGAACCGCGTCCTGCTCGCGTCGCCCGGTCGCGACGGACGCTCGCCTTCGTGGCCTCTCGATCTGCGCGGCCGTCGTGGCGCGCTCGAGCCGGTCATCCGCGTGCTCGGCGAAGCGGGAATCCCGGTGGGCGCGCTGGTGCAGCCGGACATCGATTCCGTGAAGACCGCGCACGGACAGGGCGTGGGGAGGGTCGAGCTCTTCACGGGCGTCCTCGTCGATCTCCCGATGTCCGAGCGCCACAGCGCCCTCGAGGGGCTTGGTGACGCCGTGCGACTGGCGGCGAAGCTCCACATCGGCGTGAGTCTCGGCGGCGGACTCAGTTACCGCGCACTGCCCGAGATCCTCGAGGCCGCGCCGGCCGTGGAGGGCGTGGCCGTGGGCCGCGGCGCCATCGCGAGAGCGATGCTCGTGGGGCTCGACCGAGCGCTGCGCGATCTGCGCGGAGTCGTTGCGTGATCGCACGGATTCCGTGATCGTTCGGGAGCATGCAGGCCTCCCGTGAGCAGCCGACCCCGGCGCCAGCAGGACGTGTCGCCCCGGATCCTGGGACTCGGTGTCCAGTGGGTCGACGTCGACCGCTTCGAGGCTTGCCTCGAGCGCTACGGCGACCGCCTGCGCGAGCGCGTCTTCAGCGAGGGAGAGCGCGCCTTCGTCGCGCGCAAGAACGCCAAGGCGGCGGCCGAGAGCCTGGCCGTCCGGTTCGCCGCCAAGTCGGCTGCGCGTCGCGCCCTCGGCCTGTCCGCTCTCGGCTGGCAAGAGGTCGAAGTGCACCGCGAGAAGGGGCAGGCCCCGACGCTTCGCTTCCACGGCCGGGCCGCCGAGCGCGCCCTGCAGCTCGGCGTCACCGGCATCGCGCTGTCCCTCACCCACGACCCGGCAGGCGCCGTTGGCCAGGTCGTGCTCGAAGGAGCTCCCGCGTGACCCGAACCCGACACGACGTCGATCCCGCGGTGTGGCCGATCGTCGGCGCTGCGACGATGCGCGCCCTCGACGCGCACACGATCGAGGAGCTCGGCGTCCCCGGCGAGATCCTGATGGAAAGTGCAGGGCGGGCGGTCGTCGAGGTCGTGCTGCGCGAGTGGTCGGCGCTGCCGCGGGCGTCGCGCCCGGAAGTGCTCGTGGTGTGCGGAACCGGCAACAACGGCGGCGACGGTTTCGTGGTGGCGAGACACCTGGTTGGCCTCGGCGTGCCGCTGAAGGTCGCACTCATCGGCGAGGCGAATAAGCTGCGCGGTGACGCCGCCGCCAACCTCACGCGCCTGCGTGCCCTTGGCGTGGACGTGACGGGCGATCGCTGGCGCGCCCCCCAGGCGGGCGTGGTGGTCGACGCGATCTTCGGAACCGGTCTCACCCGGGCGGTCGGCGGAGCGGCGCAGGCGAGCATCCGCCGCATCAACCAGGCCCGCGAGGCGAACGCGGCGCTGCGCGTGGTGGCCGTCGACGTGCCGTCGGGCGTCTGTTCCGACACCGGCCAGCGGCTCGCGGACGCCGTCGCGGCAGACATCACCCTCTGCATCGAGATCCCCAAACTCGGGCTGATCCTCGAGCCGGGACGGTCGCTGGCGGGCCGCGTCGAGGTCGCACGGGTGGGCATTGCCCGGACCGCCCCCGACACGCGGATCGACGCGCACGTCCTGACCGCCGCTGCCGCCGGGGCCCGACTGCCCGCGCGCCCCGCAGCGGGACACAAGGGCACGTTCGGTCACGCGCTCATCGTGGCCGGCTCCGAGGGCAAGACGGGCGCTGCCGCGCTCGCCGCGACCGCGGCGGGAAGGGCCGGCGCCGGCCTCGTCACCGTCGCGTGTCCGGCGGGAATTCACGACATCCTGGAAATCAAGTGCACCGAGGCCATGACCGTCCCGGTGGCCGATACTCCGCGGCGCGCGCTCGCAGCGGAGGCCGAGGGCGCGCTCGTGGGCCTGGCTGCAGAACGCGACGCCGTGGGGCTCGGACCCGGCCTCGGCCGAGACGCCGAGACGCTCCGCCTGGTCACCAGCCTCGCCAAGCAGATCGAGGCGCCGCTCGCGCTCGACGCCGATGGGCTCCGACCGTTTACCGATCAGCCCGAGCTCCTGGCCGCGCGAAGCCGCGACACCGTGCTCACACCGCACCCCGGCGAGGCCGCGCACCTGCTCTCCACCAGCAGCGACGAGATCAATGCCGACCGGGTCGGCGCCGCGCGTCGTCTCGCGGAGCGGACAGGCTCGGTGGTCCTCCTGAAGGGGGCGAGCAGCGTGATCGCCGACCCGTCGGGCGAGCTCGTCGTGAACCCGACCGGCGGCCCGGCGCTCTCGACCGGGGGCACCGGCGACGTGCTCCTCGGGATGGTCACGGCACTCCTCGCACAGGGCGTGCCGGGCTTCGAAGCCGCGGCGCTCGGCGCCTACTGGCACGGGGCGGCCGCCGACGCTCTCGCGCAGGTTCGTGGAGGCAGTGGACTCCTGGCCGGCGATCTTCTCGACGAGCTGCCCCGCACCGCGGAGCGCCTCCGCGAGGCGGTCCGCGGGCTCGGCAGGGCAGCACCACGCGAGACCCGGCTTGCAGCTGACTTCCCCGGGACCTGAGACGACCCGAGAGTTCGCTGCGGCTCTGGCCTCGGTGGTCGACGACTCCGGGCTCGTGGTGGCGCTCATCGGCCCTCTCGGCGCGGGCAAGACCGTCTTCGCGAAAGGAGTCGCAGCGGGCCTCGGAATCGACCCCGACGCCGTCACGAGCCCGACGTTTGCCATCGCGAGCGAGTACCGCAGCGAGGGCACGCGTCGGCTCGCCCACGTCGACCTCTACCGGGTGGCATCGATCGCCGAGCTCGACGCGGCTGGATTTCTGGACCTGCTCGATCCCGGGACGCTGGTCCTCGTCGAATGGGGCGATCGCCTGCCGGGTGCGCTTCCCGCGGATCACCTCGAGGTGCGCATCACCCGCCCGTCTCTCTGCGGGGAGCCGGTCGCGCGGGGAGCCCGCAAATCACCAGAAAGCCTACAGCGCGTGGTAAACGCGGTAGCCTTCGGCGCCGTCTCGGAGACCGCCCTGGAGCGTTGGGAGGCGGCGATTTCCGAGGGCGCGACGGGACGGGATTGACGGAATCGAAGGCCGGGTTCCCCGCCGGACAGGCCCGGCCGCGCGCGACCTCGAAACCGGCGCTCGATCCCCGGAGGAGCGGTGGGACTGATCGTCCAAAAATACGGTGGAAGCAGCGTCGCGGACCCGCAGCGGATCCAGAACGTCGCGCTCCGCGTCGTCGAGACGGTCCGCGCCGGCCACCGCGTCGCCGTGGTGGTGTCCGCCATGGCGGGCGAGACGAACGCCCTCGTCGAGCTCGCGCGACAGATCGGCGGAGAGCTGCCCGATCCGCGTGAGTACGATGTCCTGGTCTCCACCGGTGAGCAGAAGACCATCGCGCTGCTCGCCATGGCGATCCAGCAGCTCGAACAGCCGGCGCGGTCCTTCACCGGCGCGCAGATCGGCCTGGTCACCGATGCGGCCCACACCCGCGCCCGGATCGCCAGCGTCGATCGCGAGCTGCTGTCGGGCGTCCTCGATCAGGGCACCGTCGCCGTGATCGCCGGCTTCCAGGGCACCGACGGCGAAGGCAACGTCACGACCCTCGGTCGCGGCGGCTCGGACACCTCGGCGGTCGCCATCGCCGCCGCACTCGGGGCCGACGAGTGCGAGATCTACACGGACGTCAACGGGGTGTACACCACCGATCCCAACCTCGTCCCGGCCGCGCGGAAGCTCGAACGAATCGCGTACGATGAGATGATCGAGATGGCGAGCCTGGGCGCCAGGGTACTGCAGATTCGCGCGGTCCGGTTCGCCATGCGCTACGGCGTTCGCTTGCACGTCCGCTCTTCGTTCAATCGCGAGCCCGGCACGTGGGTGGTGGGGCAGGAGGAGGTCATGGAGCAGCTCGTCGTGTCGGGCGTCACCTACAACCGCAACGAGGCGAAGATCCGACTGGCCGGCGTCAAGGACCAGCCCGGGGTCGTGGTGCGCCTGTTCAGCCCGATCTCGGATGCCGGCATCGTTG
>JABSQW010000497.1 GCA_013215605.1 Myxococcales bacterium | reverse complement strand
CATCGGCTTCGACCTCGGCCGACAACACGGCGGAGAGGTCGCGACCGCGAAGCCCGTCCGACGCGGCGTCGAGCCCGAGCAGGCTGTAGAGCGTCGGGGCAAGGTCGAGGAGCGAAACCGGTGCGGTCACGCGCAGCGGGCGCGCGATGCGCCCCGGCCAACGGAATGCGAGCGGTACGCGGGCGAGCTCCTCGTAGAGGTTCACGCCATGCGTGAGCCAGCCGTGATCCCACAGGCCCTCGCCGTGATCCGAGGTCACGACCGCGAGCCCTCGCCCACCCGGCGCACGCTCGCCGAAGCCCGCCAGCAGGCGACCCAGCTGCTCGTCCACGTAGCGGACTTCGGCGTCGTAGCCGTCCGCCAGAATCTCGAGCTGTTGCATCGACCCGCTCGCGAACTCCGAGCGGAACGGCTCTCGCGGCATCAGCGGCTGGTGGGGATCGAAGTAGTGGACCCAGACGAACAGCGGGATCTCCTGCGGACTCGCCGCGATCCAGTGCAGCGCCGCGTCGGTCGTGTCGCCGCCGCGGCGATCGAACGTGACCTCGATGGGCTCGTCGTGCCACCGCGTGCCCTGGGGGAGCTTGCTGTCGGCACCGGTGAAGTCGTCGTCGTAGTGCTGAAACCCCTGGGCCGCACCGAAGCGGCGGTCGAGCACATACGAGCTCACGAACCCCGCAGTGGCATAGCCCGCATCCGCGAGTCGTTCGGCGATGGTCGTGGCCGTCTCGGGGAGCGGCGTGCCGTTCTTCGTCACGCCGACCTCCGTCGCGAAGCGCGAGGTGAACAGCGCGGCGTGGGCGGGGAGGGTGGTGGGCGTGACGCTGTACGCCTGTTCGAACAGCGCGCCTCCCCTTGCGAAAGCGTCGAAGTGCGGCGTCGTGGGGCGCTCGTAGCCGAGCGCCGAGACGTGATCGGCGCGCAGCGTATCGATGGTGACGAGCAGGACATCGGGGCGCTCGGCCGCTTCGATGGCCTCGATGCGCGCCGGCGGTCCGGAGGCACGAAGCCCGTTCGTCTCCCCCGTGTCCCGCTCGCACGCGAGCAGGGCCGCGACCGTCGTGACCTGGAACGCCGCGGCGGCGAGTAGCGAGACATGGCGCGACGGTTCGAGCACGGACCGAACCCTAGCCCGCATTTTTCACGAAACCCTCTCATGCGGTCACGGATCGCTCCGCAGCTTCGCGATCGGCTCCCTCCGGGTGCCCCTCGATGTACCGTCAGGTGCGCCTTCGGCGTCCTCCGGTCCGCGGGCCGAGAATCTTCGGCACGCCGCGTGACCTCGCGGCGCGGGATCGTGAACCCTGCGGGCTGGAGTGTGCGCAGCAGAGTGCCAGTTCGGCCGCGACTCGCCCGCAGAGCGGTGTTGCCGTGTCCGCGATCCGTTAGGCTCCGGCCCCATGGCGAGCACCAAGAAGCGACGCGAAGAACAGGAAGACGCATCGACGGAAGTCACCGAAGTGGCGTCGAACGTGTTGCGCATGCAGCTGCCCATCCGAATGCCGGGACTCGGCCACGTCAACTGCTACGCACTTCTGGACGACGACGGTGCCGCGGTAGTGGATCCCGGTCTGCCCGGTCCGTCCACCTGGCGGGCGATGGTCAATCGCCTCAAGCAGGTCGGACTCGAGCCCCGAAACGTCCACAGCGTGATCGTCACGCACTCGCACCCGGATCACTTCGGGGGCGTGGCGCGCATGGCAAAGGAATCGGGGGCGCGCGTGATCGCCCACCGGGCGTTTTCGTTCGGCGCAAGGTCGCCTGCCGCCGCGGAGCCCGAGGTCTCTGTGGAGGACCTCGATGCCCACCAGGCGCTTCACGCGGCGCGCGCCGATGCCTCGGGCTCGACGGAAGCGGATCAGAACGTCGCGGAGGCGATGGCGGAAGCCACGTCGCGCGGTCGCACACCGTGGGGCGGAGAGCATCCGCACCCGGGTGTGATGGTGCGCCTCAAGTGGACCGCGATGCGGATGCTCGGCGGTCGCATCATCCCCGAGATCAGTCACCCGGTCGAAAACGGTGACGTGCTCAGACTCGCGGGTCGCGAGTGGTTCGTCGTCCACACGCCGGGCCACACGCCGGACCACTTCTGTCTGCACGATCCGGAGCAGGGCGTGTTCATCGCGGGGGATCACGTGCTGCCCACGATCACGCCGCACATCTCCGGGATCGGCAGCTCGCGTGACCCGCTGGCTTCTTTCTTCTACTCGCTCGACCGCGTGGCGGAAATCACCGGGGTCGAGCAGGTTCTCCCGGCGCACGGCCACCCGTTTCGCGACCTCCCGGCGCGCACCGAGGCCATCAAGCGGCATCACGAAGAGCGCCTCGCGAGTGTGAAGACGATCTCGAGGGAGATCGGTCCCGCGTGCGTCGAGGCCTTCACGCAGCGGCTCTTCAAGCGGCGGAGCTGGGGCCCGATGGCCGACAGCGAGACCTATGCGCACCTCGAGCACCTGCGGATCGCGGGTCAGGCCGAGCGCACCCTCGAGAAGGACGGCAGCTTCCTGTACGAGGCGGGTTGACCGCGCCCGTGGCCGCGCTCCCGGCCGATACGCGACGCTTCGATCGTGCCCTCGCCTGCGCGATCGCGGTCGTCCTGTCGGCCTGGTATTTCGACGGCCTCGCGTCTGATGAGCAGACCCACGCGGACGAGGTCTACTGGACGGCCGCCGGCTGGCAGGCGACCCAGCTGTTCTTCGTCGAGCGCGACTTCGACCACGTGTTCTGGAGGAGCAGCGTCGCTCGCCACATTCTCGCGCGTGACAAGAAGCGCGAGGCCGCCGCGAGCCGCAATCCGAAGCTCGGCATGCTCTTGCTCGGCGGCGCCATGCACCTGGGGGGCGCTCCCGAGGTCCAGTGGACGCAGTACGCCTTCGCTCGGTCCACCGCGTGGAACCGAGCGAACGGGCGGCTGCCGCCTCACGCGACGCTCCTCGCGGCGCGCGTTCCGGTGGCGCTGCTCGGTGTGGCTGGCGGTGTTCTCGCGTTCGCGATCTTGCGTTTCTGGCTCGCGCCGGGTTGGGCTTTCGCGGGAGCGCTGCTTCTGGCCGCGAACCCGCTCGTTACGCTGGTGTGTCGGCGCGCGATGCTCGACGGACCCGCCTACGTGTTCTCCCTCGCCAGCTTTCTGGCGCTGTTGATCGCCGTGCGGCCAGAGAGCCGCGAGCGCTTCGCACCCGCGGTGGGATTGGGGCTCGCGCTGAGCGCGGCTGTTGGATGCAAGCTCAACGCCGGCGTACTCGTGCCGGTGGTGGTGATCGTTTTTGCGATCGAGGCCTGGCGCCGGCGTTCGCCCGCACCCGTCCTGCGGCTCGCGGTGGTCGGCCTCGTCGCGCTGGTGCCGTTCGTCGCGCTCAATCCGACGCTCTACGGGGCGCCCGTGCAGGGCCTCCGCGACATGTTCCGCCTCGGCGGCGAGCTCGGGGATCTACCCCTGCTGTTCCCGCGCGATGCACTGCCCGACTTTCCGAGCCGCACTTCCGCCGCGGCGTCGATCCTGTTGGGCGAGTTCGGGATGCTGCGGTCGACGGTCGGCATCCCGGGGGAGGCGCTGTTCGCGCTGACAGGCCTCGCGGCGTTCGCGTGGCACGCGCGCGGCGATTCGGCCGCTCGCGTGCTCCTCATCTGGTGGGTCGTCGCGACGATCGCCGTGTGTACGTGGCCATCGGTTCGCTGGAACCGCTACTTCCTGCCGGGTTTGGCGCCCCTCGTGCTCGTGGAGTTCGCGGGTCTCGTGATCTTCGGTCGCGCGCTCGCGTTGCGCGCCCGGCTGGCGCGCGCGTCCGACGGCGCGGCGGCGTGACCCGGCGGTGACAGGCGCGAGCGTGAACGCGGCCGGCGAAGCGGAGCGCGATCGGCGATCGGCGCGCGCCAACCGGCTCGAGGCCTTCGCGGTGTTCGGGGGACTCGAGTTCGCGATCTGGGGCTGCGTCGGCTTCGGCGGCGGTTCGCTGGGATGGACGGCCGCGGTGTGGCTCGGGAACGCGGCGGTCGCGGCGTGCGTGATCTTCATGGTGGGCGTTGCACCGAGGCTGCACGGGGACACCGCGGCGGCCTGGGGCCTGCCGGGTTTCGCGTCGCCGAACCGCCCGTGGCGCGCCGTGAGACAGCATCGCCGCGAGGCGCTGGCGATTGCCGCCGCCGTCGCGCTGGCCCTCGTCCAGGGTTGGCCAAATCTGCTAGCGCGGCTCGGGCTTCGGCGACACTTCCAAAGTGGCTTCGAGTGGTTGACCGACACCCCCGTCGGGCTCGCGGTGGGCATGGGCGCGACGTTCGCGTGCGTCGTACCGGCGATCCTCCGGGTGGTGCGTTGGGACAACTT
>JABSQW010000496.1 GCA_013215605.1 Myxococcales bacterium | reverse complement strand
TGACTCGTGAGCGGCACGTCGAGCTGGTCGCGCAGGAACATCCGCTCGGCATAGTTCGCCATGGCGACGTAGCGCGCGAAGTACACGAGCCCCGCGCCATTGACGTCGCTCTCCCAGAGGATCTGGTACTCGATCGGCCCCACGTTGCGCGCGGGCTCGATCCGACGCTTCGGCGTCTCGTCGAACTCCGCCATCTCGCCCGTGGCCTGGGCCACACGCTGGTCCTCGATTCCCGGCGGAGACGACGCCAGTGGCTCGACGTCGAGCGCGTCCATGCCGCTTGGAACGTAGATCTTCAGGCGCGCGTTGCCTCCCATCCGCGCGATGAAGGCGTTCGTCATGTACGCCCACGGGCGCTCCTGGGCGCGCAGGTCCTCGAGCGACGCGATCTTCGCGAGGTCGGAGTCGGGGATCGGTGCGTCGTCGAAGACGAACAGCCCCTCGACGAAGCGGTTCGCAAAGACGCTGATGCGGTTTCGAACGAAGACGTCGGCGCCCTCCCCGAGTGATTCCGGGCTGTGCCGCCCGAGCGACATCTGGAAGTCGATCACCGAGCCGTACAGTCGCTCTCCCGAATCGGTTGCGATGTCGCGGGGTTGGCGACCGAGCAGGCGTGCGATGGACTCCCACTGGTAGAGCGCGAGGGTCTTCAGGAACTCGACCTCGGACAGTTTCTCGCCGGCCGCCATGTGGGGCATGCCGACGTTGAAGCCGAATTCGTGCCAGGCGAAGCCCACGTTCAGGCCGCTCCCCGGTCGTGCTCGATGTGGCGCGCGAGTGCGTCGATGCAGTCGAGCGCCCCGATGAGATCGGATTCCGAGATCTCGACACCGTAGCGTTGTCCGATGAAGCCAATGAGCGAAACCGCGCTCATGGAGTCGAGATATCCGTAGTCGAACAGGTGCGCTCGCAGGTCGAGGTGCGCGGCGGAGAGTCCGTCGCTCGAGAGCTCGACGATTTGCGCCACAAGCTCCGCCGCCACGACAGAATCCGACGGCCTCGAGACGTCCCGCCCATTCTGCGCCGGTGCAGCGGGCGGGGCGCCGTCCTCGTGTCCGAACAGCGCGTTCTTCGCCTTCTCGAGCCAGCTCATCGATTCGGGGTTCTCCCGGCCGAAGTCTACCCGATCGGATCGGGAGAACCGGAGCCGACCCCTGGTGTAGAGTCATTCCCGCGATGCCCCTGCTGATCGGCGACGTCTTCCGCAGTGCTGCGCTCTCCACGCCGAAACGCACCGCGGTGACACTCGGCAACCGCAGCCTCAGCTACGGCGACCTCGACCAGCAGGCGAACCGCTGTGCGAACGCGCTCCGCGGACTCGGGGTGCGCCACGGCGACCGCGTCGTGCTGTGGAGCGACACGTCGCTCGAAGCGGTGCCGCTATTCGCGGGACTCGCCAAGCTCGGGACGACCTTCGCACCGGCCAACGCCCGCCTCGGCCCCGCCGAAGCCGCAGAAATGATCGCCCTCGCGCGACCGAAGCTCCTCGTCGTGGATCCCGAGCACGCCGAGGCTGCCGAGCAGGTCGCGAAGGACGTCGGCGTCCCGCTCCTCCGAACCGGCGATGAGTCGGCCTCCGCCCTGCCCGGACGCCCCCTCGCCGACCTCACAGGTTCGGCCAGCGCCGACGACGTCGAGGCGCCCAACCTCGTCGAACGCGATCCCCACGTCATCTTCTTCACGAGCGGAAGTACCGGGCGCTCGAAGGGCGTCGTCCTCTCGCACCGCGTGAACTTCCTGCGCACCCATCCCGGCGCACTCCTCGAGCCGCGTGGCACCACCGTGTGCATGTACCCGCTGTTCCACATGGGCGCGTGGACTCTCGCCCTGCAGGCGTGGCAGGCGCGCTCCCACGTGGTGCTGCTCGAAGCCGCCACCGCCGAGCAGGTGGGCGGCGCCGTCGAGACCCACCGCGCCGAGCGCCTCAACTGCATCCCCGCGGTGTGGCAGCGCATCCTCGACGAGGGCAGCGACCGCTTCGACCTCTCGAGCCTGCGCGTCATCGACTCGGGTACGTCCGCCACCCCTCCCGAGCTCCTCGCGGCGATCACGGACCGGTTGCCCGACGCGATCCTGCGCGTCTTCTACGGATCCACCGAAGCCGGCAGCATCACCCTTCTCGAACACGACGATGTCCCCCGCAAGCCCGGCAGCTGTGGGCCTCCCCACAGCGGCGTCGAGCTTCGTCTGAGCGACGCCGGCGAGGTGTGCGCGCGCAGCCCCGTGCTGTTCGACGGCTACTTCGACAACGCCGAGGCAACCGCCGAGGCACTCGTCGACGGCTGGTACCACACCGGAGACCTCGGTGTTCTCGACGACGAGGGCTTTCTCAGCATCGTCGGACGCGCCCGCGACATCATCCGAACCGGTGGGGAGAGCGTCTCCCCGAGCGAAGTCGAGGCCGCGCTCGCCGACCATCCGGCCCTCCTGGACGTGGCCGTGGTGGGGGTCCCCGATGCGAAATGGGGCGAGATGGTGTGCGCAATCGCCGTCCCCCGCGCCGGAGCGACGGTCGATCTCGAAGCTCTCCAGAAGCACTGCGAGTCGCGGCTCGCGCGGTTCAAGGTGCCGCGGCGGCTCGAGATCCTCTCGGAGATTCCGCGAACAGCCGCGACGAATCAGGTTCAGCGGCGCCTGATCATCGAGCGCCTCGCGACGCGCACCCGTCAGCGCTAGCGCTGAATCCGCTCCGGGCACCGGCGCACATACGCGTCGGGAACATCCGCCGCTGCGACGATCCCGGTAGACCGGTTCAGCCGCCGAAGCGCGAATCGATCTGTCGCAGCATCTCGTCGCGCACGGCGCCGTAGCGCGCCGGTAGCTCGATGGCGGCATTCGCGTGGTCCGAGGCGATGCCCTTCAGCGCCATCTCGTGGTACTTGACCTTGAAGTCGATGAACTTGAGCCCGTGGGCGGTGGACAGAACGACCACGCGGTCGCTCGACTTGATGACGTCGCGCCTCAGGAGCTTCTCCATCGCCGCGAGGGCGACGCCCGTGTGCGGGCAGTTGAACAACCCCGTCTTGTCGGCGCGCGCGCAGGAGTCTGCGATCTCGGCCTCGCTCGCCTGCTCGACGATGCCGTCGTAGCGCTGGAGCGCGGAGATCGCCTTCGCGATCGACACCGGGTTGCCGATCTGGATCGCCGTCGCGAGTGTCGGTCGCGCCGCGATCGGCTCGAAGACCGCGAAGTCGCGCTGGTAGGAGAGGTAGAGGGGATTCGCGGCCTCCGCCTGGGCGCAGACGATGCGAGGGCGGCGATCGACGAGGCCGAGGTCGACGAGCATGTCGAGGCCCTTCGCGAGGGCCGACACATTCCCGAGGTTGCCGCCCGGGATGATCATCCAGTCGGGCACCTCCCAGTCGAACTGCTCGCAGATCTCGATTCCGACGGTCTTCTGCCCCTCGATTCGCAGACTGTTCATCGAGTTGGCGAGGTAGATGCCGTCCTTCTGCGCCACCTCGCGCACGATCTCCATGCAGCCGTCGAAATCGGTGTCGAGGGCGAACACGATGGCGCCATTCGCGATGGGCTGGATGAGCTGGGCGATGGACACCTTCCCGCGCGGCAGGAACACCACCGCAGGCAGACCCGCCGCCGCCGCGTAGGCGGACAGCGCCGCCGAGGTGTCGCCGGTGCTCGCACAAGCAACGGCCGGGATCGCTTTTCCGCGCGACACCATCTCCTTCACCATCGACACGAGCACCGTCATGCCGAGGTCCTTGAAGGAACCGGTGTGGGAGTTGCCGCACTGCTTGATCCAGAGGTCCTCGAGGCCGAGCTCGCGCCCGTAGCGGTCCGCCCAGAAGAGGTTCGAGTTGCCCTCGTACATGGAGACGATGTTCTCGTTGTCGACCTCCGGGAGCACCCACTCCTTCTTGCCCCAGACCCCGGATCCGTACGGCCACTCGGTGATGTGGCTGCGGTCCCGGAAGAGCGCCTTCCAGTCGGTCGCCGAGGTCTTCGAGAGCTCGTCGCGATCGTGGGCGACCTCGAGGAGGCTCCCATTGCTCGCGGTGTACACGACCTCGTCGAGCGGGTAGCGCTCCGCAGCGTCCTCGATGCTCTGGAACCACGCCCGGTACTCGGGTTTTCCCGCCATGGCTAGAGGTCCTCCTCCACGCGGATGTGGACCGTGGGGGCCGTTACGTCCTCCAGGCCATCAATGATCTCGAGGGCGCTGCGCAGGGCGCTCTCCTTCGAGGGGTAGGTCTGCATGAGGACGGGGACGGAGTCGAACGAGCCGCCGCGGCCCTTCTGGATCACCGATTCGATCCCGATCTCGTTCTCGCCGAGCACGCTTGCGATGTGTCCGAAGACGCCCGGCCGGTCGAGCATCGTGAAGCGCAGGTACGCGCGCCCGTAGAGCTCGTCGAGGGGCACGATCGGCTTCGGCACGAGCTCTTCGGGCAGGTAGGAGAGCGGCGCGACGCGGCCGGAGCTCTCTCGCAGCACCTCTCGCGCGAGCTCGATCAGGTCGCCCACCACCGCACTCGCCGTCGGCATCTCGCCCGCGCCGGCGCCGTAGGAGAGGGTCCGCCCGACGGCGTCGCCCGTCACGGCGACGGCGTTCATCGCTCCGTCGACGTTTGCGAGGAGACTGCCCTTCGAAACGAGGGTCGGGTGCACGCGCGCCTCGATGCGCTCGGCGTCGCGTCCGTGGCCCTTCGCGATGCCGAGGAGCTTGATCCGGTAGCCGAATTCGTCGGCGGCCTCGAAGTCGAAGGGCGTGAGCGCGCGGATCCCCTCGGTGGGAATCTCCTCGAACGTGATCGCCGCTCCGTACGCCATGGCGGCGAGGAGCGTGAGCTTGTGGGCGGCGTCGATGCCGTCGACGTCGAAGGTCGGATCGGCTTCCGCATAACCGAGATCCTGCGCGCGCTTCAGCACCACGTCGAAGAGCTCGCCGGTCTTCTCCATCTCGGTAAGCACGTAGTTGGTGGTGCCGTTCATGATGCCGTGGAGGCTCAGGATGCGGTTCGCCGCGAAGCCCTCGCGCAGGGAGCGCAGGATCGGGATGCCGCCACCCACACTGGCCTCGAAGGCGACATCGACACCCCTCTTCAAGGCCGCGTCGAAGATCTGCTTCCCGTGGAGCGCGAGCAGCGCTTTGTTCGCCGTCACCACGTGCTTGCCCGCGTCGATGGCCTTGAGGATGAGGTCGCGGGCAAAGTCGTAGCCGCCGACCAGCTCGATCACGATGTCCACTTCGGGATCGGAGATGAGTCCCGGCGTGTCGGAATCGAAGCGAATGCCGGACAGGTCGACGCCGCGGTCCGTCTCGAGGTCGAGGTCCGCGATGCGCACCAGCCGCAGCGGCACGCCCAGCCGCTGCTCGATGACGGCGGCGTTCTGCTGGATCACCTTCGCTACGCCGGTGCCAATGGTTCCAAGCCCCACCAGGCCCACACCGACGGTTCTTCGCTCGCTCACACTGCGCTCCACGATGCTTCGACGCGGCCCGGACCTTCGAGCGGAATTCCCGGCCGCCGCGCGGGCCGCGTGCTCCGGGGCCCCGTCATCGTACTGGATCTTCGTGTCCGCGGCGGAACAGCGCGGGGCGGACCGACGCCCCCTCCCTCGAGAGCGCCGCCTCGAGCCCCGACTACGACTCTGCCGATGGAGACCCGGCCGAAACGCCCGCCTCGCGCAGGAACCGGCGGATCCCACGCACGGCTTGGCGGATCCGGTGGCGGTTCTCGATCAGCGAGAAGCGCACGTAGCCCTCGCCCGTCTGACCGAATCCGATACCGGGTGACACCGCGACCTTCGCCTCGAGGAGCAGGCGCTTCGCGAACTCGAGCGACCCCATCGAGACCAGGAGCTCGGGGATGGGCGCCCAGACGAACATCGTGCCGAGGGGCTTGTCGATCTTCCACGCGCCCTCGCCAGGCTGACCGAGACCGTCGATCAGGGTGTCGCGTCGCAGGCGGTATTCCTCCGCGTTCTCGCGCACCACGTCCTGGGGACCTCGGAGCGCCACGATCGCACCAATCTGGATCGCCTGGGGTATCCCGTAATCGAGGTAGCTCTTGATGCGCGCGAGAGCGTGAATCATGTCCTTGTTGCCCGCCGCGAAGCCGACGCGCCAGCCCGCCATCGAGTGGCTCTTCGAGAGCGACGTGAACTCGATCGCGAGGTCCTTCGCCCCCGGCACCTCGAGGATGCTCGGTGGCTCGTAGCCCTCGAAGCAGAGCTCCGCGTACGCGAAGTCGTGGACGATCATCAGGTCGTGCTGTCGCGCGAAGTCCACCACGCGCTCGAAGAACGCGAGGTCCACCACCTGGGTGGTCGGATTGTGGGGATAGGACAGGATCAGCATCTTCGGCTTGGGCCAAGTCCGCGCGATCGCCTGCTCGAGGTTGGCGATGAAGTCCGTGTCCGGCGTGAGCGGGACATGCCGCAGGTCGCCGCCGGCGATGATCACCGAGTACTGGTGGATCGGATACGCGGGGTCGGCGCAGAGCACGACGTCGCCCGGGCCAATGGTCATGAGCACGAAGTGGGAGAAACCCTCCTTCGCGCCGATCACTGCGATCGCCTCGGAGTCCGGGTCGAGCTCGATGGAATGCCGGCGCTCGTACCACTCGCAGATCGCGGCGCGCAGGTTCGGAATGCCGCGGGACGCCGAGTAGCGGTGATTGCGCGGATTGCGCGCGGCTTCAGCGATCTTCTCGACCACGTGAGGCGGCGTGGGGAGGTCGGGATTGCCCATGCCCAGGTCGATGATGTCCTCGCCAGCGCGGCGCGCCGACATCATCAGGTTGATCACCTCGGAGAGGATGTACGGCGGCAGCCGGTTGAGCTTGTCGAAGTCGTGACGGATGCGTCCCGCCATGGGAAGCCCCCTGTGGGTTCAGCGCCAACCTTCTGCTGGCGTTTCCGAGAGTCGCGCGCCGCGCATCTGCGCGTACGCGTCTCCCGCGTGATACGAAGAGCGAACCAGGGGGCCGCTCGCGACGTGGGAGAATCCGAGATCGCGGGCGGCACCGGCGAGGGTCTCGAACTCTTCGGGCTCCCAGTAGCGGTCGACGGGCAGGTGGTGGCGCGTGGGGCGAAGGTATTGGCCCATGGTGACGCTGTCGACGCCAGCGCCCAGAAGCGCCTCGAGGACTTCCACCACCTCGCCCTCGCTCTCACCGAGCCCCAGCATCAGACCCGACTTCACGACGGCGCCGGGACGCGCAGAGCGTGCCGAGGACAGAACGTCGAGGGAGCGCTCGAAACGCGCGCCGGGGCGCACCGTGCGGTACAGGCGCGGGACGGTCTCGACGTTGTGGTTGTAGACGTCCGGGCGCGCATCGCACACCGTTTCGACGCTGGACCGATCGCCCTGGAAGTCAGGGGTGAGCACCTCGACCGTCGTCTCGGCGCGCGCTTCTCGAAGCGCCTGGACCGTGGCCGCGAACTGGCCGGCCCCGCCGTCGGGGAGATCGTCGCGGTCGACGGACGTGAGGACGACGTGGCTGAGCGAGAGGTCGGCGGCGGCTCGAGCCACCTGTTCAGGTTCCGCGGGATCGGGCGCGTTCGCCGGCAGGCCGGTTTCCACCGCGCAGAAGCGGCACGCCCTCGTGCACACGCTGCCGAGCAGCATGAAGGTGACGTGGCCCGCCGTCCAACACTCGCTGCGGTTCGGGCAGCGGGCCTCTTCGCAGACACTGTGGAGTCTGCGCGCGCGGAGCATGCGTTCGATGCCCGCGATCTCTGGCGTGCGCGCTTGCGGACGAACGCAGTGGCTCGGAAGCCGGCGATGGGTGAAGGCCGAAGCACCCTCGCCAATCTGGATCAACTCGCTCATGGCCCCCCTCGGCGCGCGAACTCTCCGCTTCGTCCTGGGGGGCACTCCACCCTCCTGGGGCGAAGGAATGTATGGGATGCGGCGCC
Organism: Myxococcales bacterium; assembly: GCA_013215605.1. Classification (GTDB taxonomy): domain Bacteria; phylum Myxococcota_A; class UBA9160; order UBA9160; family SMWR01; genus JABSQW01. The sequence continues at coordinate 13,567 of JABSQW010000496.1, read as the reverse complement.
GAGTCGCGAGGAGGCGCTCTCAGCCTCTCGTCTGGCGGGTGAACCAGACGTAGAACGGCAGCCCCGTCGCGGTGATCGCGAGCCCGACCGCGCTCTCGACCGGCTGCTCGACGAGCAGCACGAGCGCGATGGCCCCGCAGGCGACGAAATAGAGCGCCGGCACCCAGGGATAGCCCCAGGCGCGGTAGGGGCGCTCTCGGTCGGGCTCGAGCGCGCGGAGGCGGTAGAGGGCGGCCACGTCGGCCATCGTGGCCAGCAGGATCGCGAAGGTGGTGTACGAGAGCGCGCGCGCGAAGCTCTCGAGGGACATCAGGATCGCCACCGCCATGACGGCCTGGACCGCGATGGCGACGGACGGCGTCCGGAAGCGCTCATGGGTGTGGTCGACTCCGCGGAAGAACAGGCCATCGAGAGCCATCGCGTAGGCGATCCGCGGACCGACCAGAACGGTCGCGTTGAGCGTGCCGAGGATCGACGCCAGGACGAAGACCCCGACCAGCTCGCCCCCCACCCCACCGAACATGGCCCGCGCCGTCGCCTCTCCCGCGTTCGCCGTGCCGCGCAGCAGGTCGACGGGAATCGCGTAGAGGTACACGGCGTTCAGGAGCAGATACAGGCTCGTGCAGATCGCGAGTCCCAGGAAGAGCGAAGCCGGAACGTTGCGCCCGGGGTTCCGAATTTCGCTGGCCACGTAGATCGACGAGTTCCATCCGAGGTAGCTGAACAGCACCGGCGACAGGGCGAGGCCGAAGGCGCCCAGGCCGATGGCCGAAGCCCCCTCGCCGCTTCCGACGAGGTTCCCGAGATCTCCCTTGCCGAAGAAAGGCGCGATCACCGCGAACCCGCCGAGGGCGACGATCTTGATGACGGCCGTGACGTTGTTCGCGCGCGCCCCCCAGCGCACCCCCACGTAGTTGAGCGCCGAGACGGCCACGGTGAGCCCCACGGCGATCGAGAGCTCGCCGCCGCTCGGCAGATCGACGAAAGCGCCGACCCCGGCCGCGCAGCCCGCCGCGAGCGTCGCCACCGTCCCCGCGTAGATCACGAAGAAGCTCAGCCACCCCACGAGGAATCCGGCGGCCGGGTGGAAGGCCTCGCGGAGATACACATAATCGCCACCGGCGTGGGGATACATCGCGCCGAGCTCGGCGTTGGCGAGGGCGCCGGCCAGGGACAGAACCCCGCCAGCGATCCAGACGGCGAAGATGAGTCCGGCGTGCGGGAGGATGCCCGCGATGGCGCCAGGTGTGAGGAAGATCCCGGAGCCCACGACCCCGGACACGACCAACAGGGTCGCGTCCCGCAGCCGCAGGTCGCGGGCAAGGCGGTCGCGGGGATGGTGAGACGGGGCCGTCGTCATATACGCCGCCCGTCGGTCCCTTCTTTATGCCCCTCAGCCCAAGTAGGGGATGATGAGCAGGGCCACGACGTTGATGAGCTTCAACATCGGATTGATGGCCGGGCCAGCCGTGTCCTTGTAGGGATCACCCACGGTGTCTCCGGTAACCGCCGCTTTGTGGGCCTCGGAGCCCTTGCCGCCGTACTGGCCCATCTCGATGTACTTCTTCGCGTTGTCCCAGGCCGCCCCGCCCGTGGTCATCGAGAGGGCGACGCAGACGCCCGCGACGATCGAACCGATCAGTAGACCGCCGAGCGCCTCCGGCCCGAGGACCAGACCCACGAGGATGGGAATCAAGGCGGGGATCAGCGCGGGAGCGATCATCTGGCGCAACGCTTCCTGGGTCACGATGTCGACGCACGTGCGGTAGTCGGGCTGGGCCGTGCCCTCCATGATTCCGGGGATCTCGCGGAACTGGCGGCGCACCTCCTCGACCACCTTCTTGCCCGCGACGCTGACCGCGTCCATCGCAAACGATGCGAACACGAACGGGACCATGGCGCCGATGAAGAGGCCGGCCAGCACCATCGTGTTCGACAGCTCGAAATGGGTCTCGATGCCGCCGAGGCGCGCGAGGTCCTCGATGTAGGTGGCGAAGAGCACCACCGCCGCCAGACCCGCAGACGCGATCGCGTAGCCCTTCGTCACCGCCTTCGTCGTGTTGCCGAAGGCATCGAGCGGGTCCGTGACCGCCCGGACCTCGTCGCCGAGGTCCGCCATCTCCGCGATGCCGCCGGCGTTGTCGGTGATCGGGCCGTAGGCGTCGATCGAGACCACGACGCCAGCGAGCGACAGCATGGCCATCGCCGCGACGCCAACGCCGTAGAGGCCGGCGAGCTCGAACGTGAACACGATCGCGAGGACGATCACGAGGACGGGAACGACCGTCGACTGCATGCCGACCGCGAGACCGGAGATCACGTTCGTGCCGTGGCCGCCCTCACTCGCCTGCGCGATGCGATCGACGAAGCGCGAGCCGTCGCCCGTGTAGACGTCGGTGATCCACATCATCGCGAAGGTCACGACGCCGCCGATCAGCGCACAGAGCCACAGGCGGAAGCCGCCGATGGCGGCGCCGTTGATGTCCTGGTCCGGCATGTCGACGAAGAGATTGATGATGACGAGCAGGCCGAGGAGCACCGCCGTCGCGACGCCGAGGCCCTTGTACATGGCCCCCATGACGGCGGGCTGGGCGCCCGGGGCCGGCTCTTCGATCTTCACCATCGGAATCGCGATGAGCGAGCCGAAGATGCCGGCCGCGCCCACGGCGAGCGGGTAGAGGAACATCGACTCGTCGCCCGGGAAGATGATGTGGGCGAGGAGCATCGACGCCGCAGCGGTGACGCCATAGGTCTCGAAGAGATCGGCCGCCATGCCCGCGCAGTCGCCCACGTTGTCGCCCACGTTGTCGGCAATGACGGCGGGGTTGCGGGGATCGTCCTCGGGGATGTTCGCCTCGACCTTGCCGACGAGGTCGGCGCCCACATCCGCACCCTTCGTGAAGATGCCGCCGCCCAGGCGCGCGAACACCGAGATCAGCGAGCCTCCGAAGGCCAGACCGATGAGCGCGTCGGGCTCCTCGTAGCCCGCCGAGTGCATGATCGCGACGAGGGCCGCGAGCGAAAGCAGGCCGGCGCCCACGACCATGAGGCCCGTAACCGATCCGCCGGTGAACGCCAGGCCAAAAGCCCCAGCAAAGCCGTTCTTGGCGGCTTCGGCGACACGCACGTTGGCGCGCACTGAGACGTTCATGCCAATGAAACCCACACCTGCGCTGGTCAGCGCGCCGACCAGGAAGCCGAACGCGTACCACTTGCCGAGGAAGATCAGGATGATCACGAGGATGGGCACACCCACGACGGCGATCGTGCGGTACTGGCGGCTCAGGAAGGCAGCAGCGCCGTCGGCGATGGCCTTCGCGATTTCGTTCGCCTTTTCCGTGGACGTCGGCGCTGAGAGCACCTTCTGGAAGAGCACGACCCCATAGGCGAGGGCGACGATCGACGCGAGGAAAGCGAGAAATACCATGGGTCTCTCCCAACCTGATGGGGTGAGAGCCGCGCGTGCCGCGGCTGAAAAGTTGGACGCTCTGGATGGGCTCGAGCGGCGCCACGGAAGGGGGTGCGCGCTGAACTCGGGCCCCGCGCTTCGACGTGCAGCCGCCCCCCGCGGGCGGCCGGAAAATTACGCGGAAGCCGCTGGAAAGTCCAGTCCTAATTGGGTTTTCGGCTCCTCCCCGGGACCGCCCCTGGCAGCGGCGCGGAGTTCAGCCGGGTGGGCGCGGCACCGATGCGGAGAGCATGCGCGGAAGCACCCTCAGGATCGCACTGATCGCGACCCTGTTTCTCTCCGGGTCCGGCTGCACGATGCCCCGGCGCGGCACCCCGGTCTTCGTCGACGCCCGGGCGGGCAGCTTCTGGTCCGGCAAGGGAGTGCTGACCGAGGTTTCGGCCGACCAGCAGCGCTGTCGCGTCGCGGTCCGCGATCGGGCCCTGGTTCTGCGAAAGATCTGGCTCCCCTGCAGCCGTATCCACCCCCGCCTCTAGTGTGGCTGGGGTGCGGCGGGCAAAGCCCGCCTGCCCGCCTTCGCTCGGGCTCCCGGCCCGCGCCCGCTCAGCGCCGCGCGGCTGTGATCCGACCGAGGGTTACGACCTCGACTGGCGCGCTGCTGAATCCGAACGGGGTGTAGCCGCTGTGGTGGCTGTAGAAGCCGGCGCCCGCATCGCCGTTCGTCGCGCGCAGCGGCAGCCAGCTTTCGAGCTTCCAGGTCCACACCGAGCGGATCGTGTACGGGTTCATCGTCGAATACACGTCGAGCTGCGAGACATTGCGCGCGGAGACCACCCAGTCCCCCGGGTGGAGCTCGAGCTTGCCGTACATCGGTGGCTTGACGGGCTCGAAGCCCTCCCGCTCGAGATAGTGCTGCAGGCCCCAGTGGCCGACGAACCAGCGAGCGCCGGCCCGGTCTCCGATCTCCTGCGCGATGCCCCGCGCCGCGGCGCGGTAGTGGTTCGATTGCTGGACATCGGCAGAGGCGAGCAGCAGGGAGAACGGCAGCATCGCGGCCACGGTCAGCCAAGCGGCCCGCTGCGACAGTCGCAGGCCCGGGTGACGGAACGCCATGATGAGCACCGGCGGTGCCGCGAGGAGTGCGTCGGCCGCGTTGACGTGCCAGTTCAAGAAAGCGCTGAACACGAAGAGGCCGGCGAGCCAGAGCGCGAGGAAACGATCCTCGGCGCTCGCCAACGCGCGCCGCGGATCCAGAACCGCACACCACAGGGCGAACGCACCGGCGAAACCCAGAGCCGCGATCAGCGACTCGTCGGCTTCGAGCGGGATGCGGCGCGGCGGCTGTCCGTCCGGCAGCACCCAGCCCACGGCGGCGGCACCGATCAACACGCCGACCACCGCGAGCTCGGTGCCGCTTCCCTTCGGCCGAAACGCGCGCGCCCAGAAGAGAACCGGAAACAGCAGACCCGCGCCGTAGTAGATCGGCGTCGAGAGGAGTTTGTTCAGGAAGTGGCCCGAAGCGAAGCTCTTGTCGGCGACCACATCGGTGGCTCCGAAGAAATGGACCTCGCCGTAGACATGGGCCGTGAACGCCCCCCACGCGCTGAAGAGGGCGACGGGCAGACCGCAGATGATCAGACCGGGCAGTGCGCGGCGCCGGTAGAGGAGCATGACCCCGGCAGCCACGAGGGGCAGCGTCGAGAAGCCCACGTACTTGAGAAGACCCGCCGCGCCGGCGGCGAGACCGCTCACCACCCACCACGCTTCGCCGCCGGGCTCGCGGCCGCGGAGCAGCGCGTAAATGGCAACCAAACCCGCTGTTAGAACAGGGACATCCAGAAGAAACGTCGTGGAGAGGACGAGAAACGCGGGACTCGCCACGAGCAGCGCAACGGGCGCGACGCGAGCGTCCGTCAGCCGGCGCACGATGCCGAAGAAAGCGAGAGATGACATGAGGGGAAACGGCAGAAGTGCCAGATGCAGCAAGAATTCTCGCTCGCCGAAAAGAGTCATCCAGGCCGCCAGGTAGTAGGAGAGGAGCGGTGGGTTCCGGTTGAACTTCGCGACCTCGAGCGAGGTCGAATCCCAGAGCATCTCGAAGCCGAACGGATCGAGGGGCGCCTCGACGATCTGCCGCGCCACCGCGATGAACACCGGGCCGTCGAAGGAAACTGCGGCGTTCAGAAACGGGAGGAGCGGCAGCAGGGTCAGCGCGGCCACGGCGAGGATCTCGCGGCGCGTGGCGGGAGCACTTCGCGCGATCTCGCTCACGACGCTCCGCCCCGAGCCAACCGCGCACACGCGAGGCGGTAGAAATCGGGAAGTGCAACGCGCAGCCCCGCGCCGTCGACGTCATCGAGCAACAGCAGCCAGCGCCTCCCGATCCCCCACTCGAGCACCTCTCCGGGCCCGAGTCCGTAGGGGTAGCCGCGCGGCGTCCGACACGCTGCCTGCGAGGCTCGGTCGTGCGCCGCGCGTGCCGCGTCGGGATCGCCCGCCGCGGCGAGCACGCTGCCGAGGGCGAGCCAGGCGGGCGTCAGCGACGGATCGCTGTCGAGCGCCGCACGCAGGTCGCTCTCGGCGCCAGCGAGGTCGCCCATGACGGCCTGTAGCACGCCGCGGTTCGCGCGCACCCAGTCCGTGTCCGCACTGCGCTCGAGGGCCGTATCGAAGCGCTCGCGCGCGTCGGCCCTGCGACCCGCGAGGGTCAGCGCGACGCCGTGCCTCGCGATGCGCTGGGGGTCGCGGCGACCGGCGGCCTCCGCCAGGCGCTCCGCGTGCGCATACAGCCGTACGGCGCGATCCGGGTGCCGGGTCGCGACCTCGACCGCCGCGAGGTTGTCGAGCCAGGGCACCGGAAACGGGGCACGCGAGGCGAGCCGCGCGAACACGCGGCGCGCACCGTCGTACTCGCCAAACTGGTAATGGGCCGCGCCCACGGCGGGGGACTCGCCGCGCGGCGTCAGTACGAAGCCCTCCACCGCGACCGCCGCAGCCGCGAGCCCGCTGGCGGCCACCACCGCGAGTGCCGCCGGGCCGCCACCGCGCGGCCACAGCGCGCGGAGAAGCAGCGCGCCTCGCGCTGCGAAGATCCCGAACGCGAGGGATCCTCCGAGCAGATAGGAGGCTTTCGCTGCCGCCCAGGTCGGCGTCCACACAGCGTGCAGGCCGAAGGCGGCAACGTTTCCGGCGGCCAGCAGCAGGACGGTCGTTCCGGCGGCGCCACCGCGACCGCGCAGCACGTCGCGACCGAGCGCTCCCGCTCCGGCGAGAACGAGTAGCGTCGGAAGCACACCGACCCACGTCATGCGCGCGCTCCAATCGAGGTCGTTTCGGTGCGACGCCGGGCTCCGTGCGATGGCCGTCTCGCGATAGAGATCCGCCCACGTCCCCGCGTACGCCGTGCCCCACACCGAACGCAGCAGGGGCTCGGTGCGCACCGCCGGCGCGACGAAGAGACGGGGTGGAAACGTCGTGAAGTCACTCCAGCCCCGCTCTCCCGGCGGCTGGCGGCTTTCGGCCCGGGCCACGAGTGCGAAGTCGCTGCTCTTTTGGAAGGGCGCGCCGAACTCTGCGACATTGCGCGCGTACCACGGCGCGCACAGCGCGAGCGCGACACCCACGACGAGTCCGGCGCGTGCGGCGGGGTTCCGGCGGTCACCCGCTGGACCGGTCCCGGCCTTGCGGTGTCGCCGCCAGCTCTCGGCGAGGAGCGCCGCGCCGATGGCGAGCAGGGCCAGAAGCCCGCTGAACGCCGTGAGGAGCGAGAGGCCGAGCAGACCCCCGACCGCGAGATCGGCGCGGACGCTGCCGCGCCGCGGCCCCCCCGCCGCCACGAAGACCGCCACGGCCGCGGAAGACAGGACCACTTCCGTGAGCTTGTTCCCCGGCATGGGGCTCACGTAGAGGTGCACGGGCAGGCACGCGATCGACGCGAAGGCGATGAAGACCGCGTCGCGCCGAGCGGGCCACGCGCGCGCCGCCACGAGGGCGGCGAGCGCGGCGGTGGCGAGACTCGCCGCGCTGCCGAGCAGGGCGAGTCCGCGGATCAGGAACTCGCTGCTGCCCACCTGGGCGAGAACCCAGCCGATCGCGTAGTGGAGCGGGGGGTGGAAGTACGACCAGCCCTGATCGGCCCAGGGAAGGCCTCTGTAGACGTCGAGGAAGAGCACGTAGGCGACGTGGCCCCAGGCGTCGTAGCCCCAGAGGATCGGGCCGTAGAGCGCGTTCCACAGCCGGACGCCCACCGCCGCGGTGATCACCGCGGCCCACGCGAGCGCCAGGCCCCCCCACCCCCTCACGTTGGCTCCGAACACCCGCAGCGCACGCCGACGGAGGGTGCCCCAGGAGAGCATTCGCTGCCCGGTTTCGGCTCGGCGCCCCCCGGAAGCGCGTTTGAAGGCGCTTCGGCTGTGGGCGATGCTGTTCTCTCATGCGTGCTTCGAAGATCGCCGTTGCCGCCGCCGTCGGGCTCGCGCTCATCACGGGGCTGGCCTGGGGATCCCTGCTCGTGAGTACCGGCTCGCCGAACGGCGCGAATGGCACCGGAGGAAGCTCCTTCTTCTTCTCGAGCAACGGTAATCTCGGCGCTGAGCTCGCGACGATCCGCGCAGCGCTCGACGACGAGCGCCGCGCGCACCGCGACCTGGAGGAAGAGGTGGCTTGGCTGCGCGAGGAGCTCGAGATCATCGCACCCTACGAGAACGCCGACTCGTACGAGCCAGCGGACGCACCCGACGTCTCCGCGGCCCCGTCGAAGCCCGCCTCGCCCCCTCGGACCCGCGTGTTCGACGAGGAGGCCCTGATCGCGAGCGGGGTCTCCGAGGCCGAGATCGAGCGGCTGCGCGAGCGCTTCGACGAGGCCGAGATGGGAGAGCTCTACATCCGCGACCGCGCCACGCGCGAGGGCTGGCTGAACCGCCCGCGCTTCCGCAAGTCCCTCGACAAGCACCGGTCGACCGTGCGCGAGGAGTTCAGCGACGACGACTTTGACCTCATGCTCTACGCCTCGCACAGGCGCAATCGGGTGGCGGCGCAACACGTCCTGCGCGGCTCCCCGGGCGCGCAGGCCGGTCTGCTCCGAGGCGACATCATTCTCTCGTACAACGACGAGCGCGTCTTCTCACCGCGCGACCTGCAGCACGCGACCACGACGGTCCCGGTGGGCAGTCCGGTCAGCATGCGCGTGCAGCGCGGCGAGCAGGAGCTGACGCTCTACATCCCCGGCGGCCCGATCGGCACCAAGCTGACGCGCAAGAGCGTCCAACCCGAGATTCCCTGATGTCTCCCGCGCGGGGCGATGCCGCGGTGGCCCTGGCGTGAGCCGCTGCGTCATCGTGATCCCGACCTACGACGAGGTCGAGAACCTCCCGCGCCTGGTGCCGCGGCTCCTCGAACTGGACCCGCGCATCGAGGTGCTGGTGGTCGACGACGCCTCGCCCGATGGCACGGGGAGGGTCGCCGACCAGCTCGCGCACGCCGATCCACGGGTGCACGTCCTCCACCGTGCGAGCAAGGACGGCCTCGGCCCGGCCTACCGCGAGGGACTCGCAGAGGCCCTGCGCCTCGGGGCCACGTGGGTGATCCAGATGGATGCCGACTTCTCCCACCCGCCGGATGCCGTGCCCAAGCTCTTGCGGGAGATCGAGAGCTTCGACGTCGTCCTCGGATCGCGTTACCTCGACGGCATCACCGTCGTGAACTGGCCGATCGAGCGCATCCTGCTTTCGTACTTCGGCAACGCGTACGTGCGCCTCGTGACGCGACTCCCGATCAGCGACACCACGGGTGGCTTTCGCTGCATTCGCCGCGAGATCCTCGAACGGATCGACTTCGAGAACATCCGGTCGAACGGCTACGCGTTCCAGATCGAGATGAACCACCGCTTCGTTCACGTGGGCGCACGCATCAAGGAGCTGCCGTACTTCTTCCTGGATCGCACCCACGGTCAGTCGAAGCTCACGCCGCGCATCGGCCTCGAGGCCCTGTGGGTCGCCTGGCGGCTGCGCATCGCGCGGGCCCGCGGACGCCTGTAGCTTTGGCAAGAGCTCCATGGCCGAACCGACACGCGTCCTGGTCCTCAACGAGCGCGACCCCCGGCATCCGAAGGCCGGCGGCGCCGAGGTCCATCTCGCAGAGCTCGCGCCGCGCATGCGCGCGCGCGGCTTCGAGTTCACCCAGCTCGCCTGCTCGTTTCGCGACAGTGCAGCCGAAGAACGCGTCGACGACCTGCACGTCGTTCGACTCGGCCCCCTGCCCGTCTACTACCCGCGCGCAGCGTACCGTTGCGCGCGCGAAACGCGGCGCGGTCACTACGACGTCGTCATCGAGGTGCTCGCGAAGCTCCCCTTCTACGCCTCGCTCTACTCGGGCGTACCGGTCCTCGCGATCTGCCACCACCTCTTCGGGCGCACGGCCTTCCTCCAGGTCCCGTGGCCGGTGGCCGCCACGGTGGTCGCGGCGGAGTACGCGATTCCGACCTTTTACCGGCGCGTTCCGTTCGTGGTGGGCTCACCGAGCACCCGCGACGATCTCGTTGCGCGCGGGATCGGCGCCGAGCGCATCCGCCTGATCCACTACGGCGCTGGCTCGAGGGAGACAGCCACCTCGACCGCTGCGACACCGCTCGCCCAGCGAAAGCAGCGGGTGTGTTACCTGGGCCGCCTCGAGCCCTACAAGCAGGTCGACGTCATGCTGCGGGCCGTCGCGCGCCTCACCGACCGCTTCCCGGACGTCGAGGTCCTCGTGATCGGTCGCGGCATCGAGCAGCCGCGTCTCGAAGCCGTGGCGCGAGAGCTCGGCATCGCCGACCGTACGCGCTTCACCGGCTTCGTTTCCGACGCCGAGCGCGACGCTCTCCTCGAGAGCTCTCGCGTCTGCGTCTGCCCGTCGACGAAAGAGGGATGGGGACTCACCGTGATCGATGCGAACTCCTGCGGGGTGCCCGTCGTGGCCAGTGACGTTCCGGGCCTGCGCGACAGCGTCCGCGACGCCCAGACCGGTTTCCTCGTCCCCGACACGGACGTCGACGCTTTCGCGGAACGCATCGGGCGGCTGCTCGACGACGACGACCTCGCGGCGCGCATGGGCGACGACGCGCGCGCGTGGTCGCGCCGCTTCGACTGGGACCAGGCGGCCGACGACCTCGCCGACTCGCTGCGAGCGGTCAAACGCGCGTCGTGACTTTCCCCTTCGTCGCGCGCCTGTTTCCGGGACTGTCGCCCCGGGCCGCCACCGCGGTGCTCGCGATCGCCGGCGTCGGCGTGTGGATGCGCATCCACAACGCCGCGAGCTACCCACCCGACTGGGGCTTCGACGCGACGTTCAACTGGTCGTACATCGCGCGGCTCGGCCGCGACTTTTCGCTCCCCCACCCCGCCGCGAGCTGGGCCACCGCCGACCCGCCCCTCTACTTCTACGCGAGCGCCCTGCTCCTCCGCGCGTGCGAGGCGCTCGGATCCCAGGCAACGGCGCTGCTCGCGGTGCCCCTGCTCGGAAGCGCCGCGGGACTCGGCATCGTGGCGATCGCCGTGGCCTTCGCGCGCCGCAGTGCGCCCGACGACCCCCAGCGCGCGCTGCTCGCCGGGGGGCTCCTGCTCTTCCTGCCCGCGCACATCTACATGAGCGTCATGGTGAACGAGGAGATCGTGTGCGCGTTCTTCACGGCGCTCGCGCTGTACGCCCTCACCGCGCCCACCGCGGATTCGGACCCGGCTGCCGCAGGCGGCGGCTGGCGGCGCGCCGTGCGCGTGGGCCTGCCGGCGGGGCTCGCCGTGCTCACGAAGCTGACGGGGGCCCTCGTCGTGGTGAACGCGGCGGCGACGCTCGCGATCGAGGGGCTCCGGGAGCGGCGCGTCGGGCGCGCAGTAACGCAGATCGCAGTGCTGGGCGCGGCCGCAATGCTGGCCGGCGGCTGGTACTTTGCCCGCAATCAGGTCTTGTACGGCTACATCCAGCCCTTCGGCCTGCCCGCCCACCAGATCATGTTCGAGCTGCCGCCGGGCGAGCGGTCGCTTCTCGACTTCGTGGTGGTACCGCTGGCGACCTTCACCGATCCGCAGCTCTTGAATCCCGACCTCCTCCGCTCGGTGTGGGGGGGCACGTACGCGACGCTCTGGTTCGATGGACACCGCTCGTTCCTGCCGCTGGAGAGCGTTGGTGTGAACCGGCTCGGTACGGCGGTGCTCGTGCTCGCGCTGCTGCCGAGTGCGGCGTTCGCTCTCGGATTGCTTCGGGGCGTTCGGCGCGTGCTCGTCTCGCCGTCGGGACCCGACGTCGCCCTGATTCTGTGCTGCGCGCTCACGCTCGGCGGTTACGCGACCTTCAACGCGCGCAACCCGTGGTACACGGTCGTGAAGGGAACGTCGCTCCTGGCGATGTGTCTGCCCTTCGCGTGGTACGCGAGCGGAGAGCTCATCGCCTGGTCGCGCCGCGGTCGCCGCGCGGCGCTCTGCATCTGGCTGTCGCTCGCCCTGCTGGCCGCCGGCTCGACCGCCGCCTCGACCTTCGGGCTGGCGTTCGAGAAGACCGAGGTCGCGGGCTTGCCCTGGCAGCAGGCCGAGCCGTGACCGCGCGGGTGCTCATGCAACGCGTCCTGCCCTTCGTCGTGAGCGCCCTAGCGCTCGCAGCGCTCTTCGCGGGGATCGACGCGGGCGCGGTCGTGGCGACGCTCAGCTGGCGCGTCGCCGGCTTCATGGTCGTCGGCATGATTGGCTACGGCGCGGTGACCCTCTCCCTCGAGGTAGCGAGCGTATTGCGGATCATCGATGGGGCGCGGCCCGAGTTCGGCGCGGCGGACGCCGCCCGGATCCGCTGCGCGAGCTACCTCCTCGGCACGCTCCACTACGCCCTCGGCGTCGGCGCGATGACGCTGCTCCTGCGCCGACGCGCCGGCGTCTCGATCTCCGACGCCGCGAGCGTCGTTCTCCTGATCTCGTCCACCGACATCCTCGTCGTGCTCGGCCTCGCGGCAATCGGCAGCGGCGTCCTGGGCATGGACATCCCGGTGTTTGGGGTCTTCGCCCTCGCGGGCGCGGGCTTCGTCGGCGGCCTCGCGCTGCTCCGCACACCGAGATCTCTCGGGCCCCTCGACCGCGTGCGCGAGCTCGCCTTCTGCGCCGCCCTGCGCGTGGTACCGATTGGCCGCCTCGCGCAGCTCTTCGCCTTACGGGCCGTATTCTCCTGCTCGCTCATCGGCTTCTCGATGCTCGCCTTCGTGGGCTTCGAGGTCGACGTCGACCCGTGGCACGTGGTCGTGGGCATGATGCTCGTGGCGGCGGTCAGCGCGCTGCCCATCGCCGTCGCGGGCCTCGGGACCGGTCAGGCGGCATTCGTCGGCGTCTTTCAGGGCGTGGCGGACGACGAGACGCTGCTCGCTGTGAGCCTCACCCTCTCGGCGGGGATGATCCTGCTGCGGGTGGGCATGGGTCTGATCTTCGCGCGGGAGCTCACCCGCGAGGCCGTCGCCGAGCAGCGCGACGCCGCACTCGCCGGGGCCGAGTCGTGAGCCGCCGCGACTTCACGGGTGAGCGACTCCACACCGCCGACGAGCTCTTCTCGGTCGATCTCGCCCGACACCGCGCGGCGTACGAGTTCGCGCGAACGCGCGGCGACGACGGCTGGCTCCTCGACCTCGGCTCGGGCTCGGGACACGGCGCGGCGGAGCTCGCGACGTCGCGCCCGCGTGTCGCCGCCGTCGACCGCATCGCTCCGGATCCGAACCTGCGCGACTGTGGCGCGGCGTTCGTGGTGGGCGACCTCCGGAGCCTGCCCCTCGCGAGCGGTGCGTTCTTGCGGGTGCTGAGCTTCCAGGTGATCGAGCACTTCGACGATCCCGGCGTCTACCTCGACGCCCTCGAGAGTGCCGTCCACCCCGAGGGCGAGGTGATCCTGACGACACCGAACCGCCTCACGTCCGACGGCGTCAACCCCTACCACCTGCGCGAGTACACGGCGGCCGAGCTCGAGGCGCTGCTGACGACGCGCTTCTCCGAAGTCGAGATTCGCGGCACCGGCGCCTCGCCCCCCGTGCGCGCCTGGTTCGACGGGCGCAACCGCCGGGTCGCCGCGATCCTGCGCCTCGACCCTCTGCGCCTGCGCGAGCGCTTGCCGAAGGCGGTCGTCCACTTCCTCTTCGCGAAGCTCGCCGTGCTCGTCCGC
>JABSQW010000495.1 GCA_013215605.1 Myxococcales bacterium | reverse complement strand
TTCGCGCACATCGTCCGCGGCCAGCAGCTCCTCCAGTGCATCGCGGTCGAGGAGCGTCGTGCGCTGGTATCCGAGCTCCGGGAGCTCGAGCTCGAGGCGATAGATCTCGCGCGGGTTCCGGAACACCATGCGGATGCGCAGATTGTCGCAGCCGCTCTCGAGGATCTCGCTCCGGAGCGACTCCAGAATGCGCTGCGTGCGGATGTCGTCGTCCGGAATGGGATCGACGAAGGCGTCGAAGACGCGACGGACGCTCGCGTGAGATCCGTTCATTCCCGGTCGACTCGAGCAGGACTGACTCGAGCGGGATCGTCTTGCGATCTTGTACGCACCGGGCGGCTTCATCTGGAGAAAGAGGATACAAGGCGGATCTACGCCTCTTCAAGTTGCATTGGGTCGTGGGTTCGTGGTACAGAGCGCCGGTCAACTGTCGGCCCTCTCCACGATTTCCTCTTCCTCCGCCCCGGCGATGAACTCTTCGAGCAAGGCGAATTGCTCCGCCGAACCGCCCAGGAATTCGATCCCGATACCTGACGCGGCATCAGCTGGGCTCTCCCCGACCAGGCGTTTCGACCACGCGACGCGTCCGATCGCCTCGACAGGCTCACCGCCCGGCAGGTGCATTTCGAGCAGCAGGCGTCGTCCCGGGCGCAGCGGCTCCGAGGTCATGACGAACGCGCCTCCGCGCGACACGTTCGCGCAGGTCTCGTGAGACGCGCGGAAGAAGGGACGTCCTGTCCACGGATCGCGCTCGGGCTCGATCGTCGAGATCCGGACGTTGATGGTGGTGTCGACCCGCTGGTGTCGACGTTGGCTCGCGTAGCTGTCCGACATGTGCCTTTCCTCCACGGAATTTCATCGGCAATTCGAGTGCATGAGCTTGAGCAGTTGTTTTCGGAGGTCCGCTCGTCTCAAGAAGATTCTCGAATTCGACGAAAACGGGCCGCGGAGCTGCGCACAGTCCGGGTACCTCGCCTTCGAGCACGGGGAGTGGAGTCAATCGGTCTCCCTGCACCACGGCGAGGTGGTGTTCGCGGGGTCGAGTCGCTCCGCGGCAGGCTCCAGCCGCTCCGGGACTCCAAAGACTTGGCGCTATCATGGCGGCATGCGGGGAATGGAAGCGGCACGCGATCGACTGGCCGTCGCCCTCGACGTCCCGGATCTCGCCGGTGCGAGCGATCTGATCGCCGCCCTCGGTGGCGCCAGCGGTTGGCTCAAGGTCGGGCTCGAGCTCTACACCGCGGCGGGTCCGGCCGCCGTCGAGATGGCTGGCCGCGATGCGCGGGTCTTTCTCGACCTCAAGCTCCACGACATTCCCAACACCGTGGCGAGCGCGGTCTCCGTGGCCACCCGATCGGGGGCCTCCCTGCTGACCCTTCACGCCCAGGGCGGACGGGCGATGCTTCGCGCTGCCCGGGACGCCGCCGCCGATGCCGCCGCGGCCGCCGGCGTCGAGCAACCGATCCTGGTCGCCATCACGGTCTTGACCAGTCTGACGGTTTCCGATCTCGGCGATGTCGGGGTGGCGGTGGACGCCACCGACATCCAGGTACAGCGACTCGCGGAGCTCGCCGTCGAAAGCGGAGTCGACGGTGTCGTTGCCTCGCCAGTGGAGGCCGCGGCGCTTCGACAAGTCCTCGGCCCGGAGGCGTGTCTCGTCACTCCGGGCATCCGCACGAGCGGTGATCCTGCCGACGACCAGGAGCGCGTCGCCACACCGCGCGCGGCGATCGCGGCCGGCGCGGACCTGCTGGTCGTCGGCCGACCGGTTCGCCACGCGCCGGATCCCGGCAAGGCTGCCCGCCGCATCGTCGACGAGATCGGACTCGCCCTTGGCTAGTCTGGCTGGGGTTCGGCGGGCAAAGCCCGCCTGCCAGCCTCCCCTCGGCTTCGCCTGGCTGCGCGCTTCGCTTGCGCGGCGATTGTGCGGTCGGCTCGGCCGACCTGGGTGCGCCGATTCCAGCTCCGGGGCTCGCTTCGCGGACGCCGACTCGTGAGTCGGCCTCCTGGCCGGTCTCGCTCCGGAGGTCGCAAGCGGCTGGACGGGACCGAAGGCGATCCCCCCGGGGAATGGCTGTATGGCCTCAACCCGGTTCGCGAGGCGCTGGCGTCGGGCCGCCGCGAGATCCACGAGCTCCGCGTCCGAACCGATCGGGGCGGCGACCGGGAACTGGTGGGGATCCTGGAGACCGTCAGCGCGCGCGGGATCCCCATCTCCGTTCGGAAAGACGCCGGCCTGGGCGGCGCGCGGCCCGCGGATGCGGCGAACGCACAGGGGGTGGCACTGCGGGTCGGACCCCTGCCCGAACGGTCCCTGGAAGAGCTTCTCGCCGAGGGTCCGAAGGGGCACCGCACGCTCGTGGCGCTCGATCGGGTCGAAGACCCGCAGAATCTGGGAGCGATATTCCGGGTCGCCGAGGCTGCGGGGGTTCACGGTCTCGTGCTGACCCGTCGCCGCGCGCCGCCGCTGACAGCGGCCGTGGCGCGCGCCAGCGCGGGGGCGGCGGAGTGGGTTCCCGTGGCTCGGGTCGCGAACCTCACACGTGCGCTCGATATGCTGAAATCCGCCGGTTTCTGGGTATTTGGAGCCGTTCTCGACGACGCCGAAGATCTCTACGCACTGCCCGAACGCGCGCTCGAGGGCGACCGGGTCGTCGTCCTCGGCGCCGAAGGCGCCGGGATCCGGCCGGGCGTCGCCAGCGCACTCGACTATCGGGTCGAAATCCCCATGCACGGAAAAGTGGCTTCGCTGAATGTTTCGACCGCCGCAGCAGTGGTTCTGTTCGAGATCCGACGCCGGCGGGCTGTGGCAACTTTGCTTTGATTTCCCTACCTAAAGGAGGGAATACTT
The DNA here is from genome assembly GCA_013215605.1 of Myxococcales bacterium. GTDB lineage: Bacteria > Myxococcota_A > UBA9160 > UBA9160 > SMWR01 > JABSQW01. The sequence goes on along the minus strand of JABSQW010000495.1, from coordinate 1,326 downwards.
CCGACCCGAAGACGCGCATCCCCTCCCGCGATCGAACTCCGAGCCAAAAATGAGACCCGGAGGATCTGGAGGGGGAGATGAGTTGGCAGGCCATTTGCTAGCGCGGTTGCCCGGGAACGTCTGTCCATCTATAGTCGCGGATCGTTCGTCTTCAGATTCAATCGGGCTGGCGTAGCTCAACGGGTAGAGCAGCTGATTTGTAATCAGCAGGTTGCGGGTTCGAGTCCCATCGCCAGCTCCAGATATCCGGCGAGGGTTTCCACGAAACACGGCGGCGGTGGTCGCGCTGAAAAGTGTCGCGAGGATGTCTCGGGAGGTTGACGACGAGGCGAGCGGAAACAGCGACACAGAGTTTTTCAACCGGCCTCGCGAGCGCGAGACCGGGATGTTTCAAACGGTGTGGTGGCGGTGTGAGCGGCGAGGTCTGGCCAGAGCGTGGCGCCGGACCCAAGAAGAAAAACAGAGAGGCTTTCCCTATCCGATCGACTGGCCCCTTCTCTCCCTCCGAGATTTCGGACGGCGAGCCGGGGATCGGCACTGGGGACGTTTCGCGCTCGTTGGAACCGGCTGCGGACAGCAGGTCGATGCCAGGCGCGCGTCGAGAACCGGGACGTGTAGCGGCGACACGAGCCCCGGGAGTTCGGATGACTTCCTACGAGTTCGGGCGGGTGAACGCGCACCCGGGAACATCGATCGCGGAGAGGTACCGAAGCGGCCAAACGGGGCAGACTGTAAATCTGCTGGATCATTCCTTCGGAGGTTCGAATCCTCCCCTCTCCACCACGGTACCGCGCGGGAATAGCTCAGTTGGCTAGAGCACGAGCCTTCCAAGCTCGGGGTCGCGGGTTCGAGTCCCGTTTCCCGCTCCATGCATCGCTCGATCTTCACGGAGGGTCTGCCCACGTAGCTCAGGTGGTAGAGCACGTCCTTGGTAAGGACGAGGTCAGCGGTTCGAGTCCGCTCGTGGGCTCCACTGCACACGCGATCAGGGGTTCGAAGGGCCGATCTTGAAGGGAACGGCGAGCGCGGTCTGGCAACGCGGTCCAGCGAGTCTGGCAGGAGAGCGATTTCGGAGTTTCGGATGAGGAAGGCGCCGTGAATCGGCGCCGCACGAGATGAACAACCACGAGGCCGGGCAGTCTCCTCGAGAATTGGAGTCGCGCGCCACAGGCGAGTGAAAGGTCGAAAGGATTCGAATCAATGGCCAAGGAGAAGTTCGAGCGTACGAAACCGCACGTGAACGTGGGCACCATCGGTCACGTGGACCACGGGAAGACGACTCTCACGGCGGCGATCACGCAGCGCCAGGCGGCGAAGGGCCTGGCG
>JABSQW010000494.1 GCA_013215605.1 Myxococcales bacterium | reverse complement strand
CGCCAGGCCCTTCGCCGCCTGGCGCTGCGTGATCGCCGCCGTGAGAGTCGTCTTCCCGTGGTCCACGTGACCGATGGTGCCCACGTTCACGTGCGGTTTCGTACGCTCGAACTTCTCCTTGGCCATTGATTCGAATCCTTTTCTTTCGGCACTCGGCCTTTCGGCACTCGGCTCTTCGGTATTCGGCGACTCGAGCCGCCGCTCGATCAGTGGTAGACGATCCCTTCCGAAACCTCGGGAGGCACTGGCGCGTAATGGGCAAACTGCATCGTGTAGGTGGCCCGGCCCTGCGTCATCGAGCGGAGGTTGTTCACGTATCCGAACATCGTGGCGAGTGGCACTTTCGCTGTGATCGCCTGCACGTTGTTGCGAAGAACGAATCCAGTGATGTTGCCGCGCCGGCTGTTGAGGTCGCCCTGGACCGCGCCGACGAAGTTTTCGGGCGTCACGGCCTCGACCGACATGACCGGCTCGAGAAGCACCGGCAACCCGAGGCGGAGCGCCTCTCGCATTCCCATCGACGCCGCGATCTTGAACGAGCGCTCCGATGAGTCGACGTCGTGCGCTTGGCCGTCGACGAGCTTCACGACAACGTCCACCACGGGGTAGCCCGCGAGAGGGCCGCTCGTGGTGGCTTCTTCGCAGCCCTGCTTCACGGCGGGAATGAATTCCTTCGGCACCGCCCCGCGCTTCACGGCGTTCTCGAACGAGAACCCAGATCCGAGCTCGCCGGGCTCTATCTCGAACACGACGACGCCGTAAGCACCCGAACCGCCACTCTGTTTGATGTAGCGGCCCTCGGCGCGGGCAGGCGCCGTGATGGTCTCCTTGTAGGAAACCTGCGGTCGCCCGATGTTGGCGTTCACGTTGAATTCGCGGAGCAGCCGATCCGTGATGATCTCGAGGTGGAGCTCGCCCATACCCGAAATGATCGTCTGGCCCGTCTCCTCGTCGCTCGCTACGCGGAACGACGGGTCCTCGACCGCGAGGCGCCCGAGCGACGAGTTCAGCTTGTCGGTATCGGCCTGAGTTCGCGGCTCGATGGCAATCGACAGCACCGGCTCGGGCGGTTCGAGGGGCTCGAAGATCACCGGGTGTTGGGGCTCGCAGAGGGTATCGCCCGTGGCGACCTCCTTGAGTCCGACGATGGCGACGATGTCGCCGGCATAGATCTCCTCGAGATCCTGACGCTTGTTCGCGTGCATCTGGAGGATGCGACCGAGGCGCCCCTTCTTGCCGCGCGAAGCGTTGAGCACGGCCTTGCCCGACTTCGCGCTGCCCGAATAGACGCGCACGTACGTGAGCTGCCCCACGTGCTTGTCGTTCATGATCTTGAACGCGAGCGCGGTGAAAGGTTCGGCATCGTCAGGCTGTAACTCGATCGTCTTGTCCTTGTCGGGGATCTGCCCCTGGATGGGCGGCACGTCGAGCGGGGACGGGAGATAGTCGACCACGGCATCGAGAAGGGTCTGCACGCCCTTGTTCTTGAAGGCGCTGCCACAGAACACGGGCACGACATCGAGGCGCAGGGCTGCGTCACGCAGTGCTTTGCGGAGGAAGTCGGCCGCGACGGGCTGATCGTCGAGGTAGAGCGCAGCGACGCCGTCATCGTGGTCCGCCACGACTTCGAGCATGCGGTCACGCGCGGCGGCGGTGAGATCCGCGAGATCTTCGGGAATGTCGCGTTCCTCGTACTCCGCACCGAGGGAGTCATCGTCCCAGTAGATCGCTCGCATGGAGACGAGGTCGACGACACCCTCGAAGGCGTCCTCGCTGCCGATCGGGATCTGTATCGGGATCGGAACTGCGTGGAGGCGCTCGCTGATCATGTGCACGACGCGCTCGAAATCTGCACCGACACGATCCATCTTGTTGACGAAGGCGATTCGCGGAACGCGGTACTTGTCGGCCTGGTGCCAGACCGTCTCCGACTGGGGCTCGACGCCAGCCACACCGCAGAACACAGCGATCGCGCCGTCGAGCACACGCAGCGAGCGCTCTACCTCGATGGTGAAGTCCACATGGCCAGGGGTATCGATGATGTTGATACGGTGGTCGTTCCAGAAACTGGTCGTGGCGGCGGACGTGATGGTGATGCCCCGCTCCTGTTCCTGTTCCATCCAGTCCATGGTGGCTGCGCCATCGTGCACTTCGCCGATCTTGTAGTTCACACCCGTGTAGAACAGGATTCGCTCCGTGGTCGTGGTCTTCCCGGCATCGATGTGAGCCATGATGCCGATATTCCGTGTCCTTTCGAGCGGCGTCGTGCGGGGCATGGGACTCTCTCGACGCTCCTGGGACCCGAAACTTTCGAGCCCGTCCGATGGACCCGCTACCAGCGGTAGTGGGAGAAGGCCTTGTTGGCCTCGGCCATCCGATGCGTGTCTTCTCGTTTCTTGACGCTTTCGCCGCGCTCGTTCGCGGCGTCGATGATCTCGTCGGCCAGCTTTTCGCGCATGCTCCTACCGGAGCGGGAACGCGCGTAGCCTGCGAGCCAGCGCATGGCGAGCGAAGTGGCTCGCTCAGGCCGTACCTCGATCGGCACCTGGTAGGTGGCGCCGCCAACGCGGCGCGACTTCACCTCGACGCGGGGGCGGATGTTCTCGAGGGCTCTCCGGAACATCGCCAACGGATCGTTTCGGGTCTTCGATTCGATGACCTCGAAGGCTCCGTAGACGATGCGCTCGGCGACACTCTTCTTGCCGTCGAGCATGATGATGTTCGTAAACCGGCCCACCATGCGATCGTTGTACTTCGCGTCGGGCTGAATCTTGCGCTTCGGTACTTCGCGACGTCGCGGCATTGAGCTTCCTTTTCGACTTCGCTCGCCTTTGGCTCGCTGCGCGCGCCCTTCGGGCGCTTGCCAGGAATGCAAGAGCGGCCAGAGGATGCGTCGCCCGACGCCCGACCGACCGCTCGATCGAACCTACTTGGGGCGTTTCGCCCCGTACTTCGAACGGCCCCGATGGCGGCCGTCGACGCCGGTCGTGTCCAGCGTTCCGCGCACGACGTGGTAGCGGACGCCCGGGAGATCCTTGACGCGACCCCCACGAACCAGGACCACCGAGTGCTCCTGGAGGTTGTGACCGACGCCGGGGATGTACGCGTTGACTTCGCGGCCGTTGGTCAAACGAACACGTGCCACCTTGCGAAGCGCCGAGTTCGGCTTCTTCGGTGTCATGGTGAACACGCGCAGACACACGCCGCGTCGCTGCGGGCACTGACCGAGGTCGGCTGCCTTCGAGCGCGAAGTGGGACGCGAGCGCCCCGAGCGGATGAGTTGCTGAATCGTGGGCATGCGAACTCCACGGGTTTCCCGGCCACTCGAGCGAGGGCGACACCATCTGGTGACATCAAGTCGATGAGCGCCTTCGCCCCAACCGACCGGGAAGATCCACCTCTGCTTTAACGAAAGCGTCGAGGTGGCAATGAGTACAAGTGCAGAGACACGCCTCCCCTTTGTCCATGTCCCCACCGACGACGGGGCCGGAGAGTCCAAACTCTAGAACCCTCGGGCGCATACCCGTCGTCTGTTCGGGGGCGGACCGCAGGAAGGCAGGTCAATCCCAAAAACCGCTGCATTTTAGCTGGCTTCCGGCCCCTGTCAACGTGGCCGAGAGGGACCCGAAGCCCCTCGCAGACGTCGATTCCGGCCCTCGAATCCCCAACGCCGAGCCGCGGTCTCAACCGGCTCGGCCAACCGATGGGTGCGCGCGGGGACGGGGGAGGACGGGACGAAGAAGCCACAAATAGAGGGGATGCCCCCTCGGGGTGTGTAGATGTTCAGCCCTCGCGCAGATCCGTCGGCGCCAGCCGGGCCACCAGGCCCTCGGCGGGCTGGGTACCGTCGGCCGGAACCTCGGGCGACTCCAACGGGAGGTCCTCGTCCGCCCCGTCGAGCAGCTCTTCGGGTGCGTCGATCTGGATTCCGATGTTGTGGTAGCGCGCCATGCCGGTACCGGCAGGAATCAGCCTGCCCATGATGACGTTCTCCTTCAGGCCGCGGAGCGTGTCAACTTTGCCCCACATCGAGGCCTCCGTGAGCACCTTGGTGGTCTCCTGGAAGGACGCCGCCGAGACGAAGGACTCAGTGGAGAGCGACGCCTTCGTGATCCCCAGGAGCAACGGCTCCGCGATCGCCGGCTGCTTTCCCTCGGCGGACATCCGATCGTTGACGTCGTTGAAGATCAGCTTCTCGACATGCTCGCCCACGAGGAAGTCCGTGTCGCCCACGTCCTTGACGCGGACGCGGCGCAGCATCTGGCGAACGATCACCTCGATGTGCTTGTCGTTGATCTTTACGCCCTGGAGGCGGTAGACCTCCTGAACCTCGTCGACCAGGTACTTCGACAGCTCCTTCTCGCCCTTGATCTTCAGGATGTCGTGCGGGTTTGACGAGCCGTCCATCACAGGCTCGCCGGCCCGCACCCGGTCACCCTCGTGCACGCTGATGTGCTTGCCCTTGGGAATCAGGTACTCCTTCGGCTCCGCGTCCTCGAGGTCCGGGGTGATGATCACCCGGCGCTTTCCGCGGGAGTCGGGACCGAAGGACACCGTGCCGTCGATCTCCGTGACGATGGCGAAATCCTTGGGTTTACGGGCCTCGAAGAGCTCGGCCACACGCGGCAGACCGCCCGTGATGTCCTTGGTCTTCGTGGTCTCCCTCGGCATCTTCGCAAGGACGTCTCCGGCGGCCGCCTCCTGGCCGTCGACGACGACCAGGTTGGCACCCACGGGCAGCAGGGCCTGGGCCACCGTGTTGCCCTCCGGGTCGTTGATCGAGACGCGCGGCCGCAGGTCGGGGTCCTTGGACTCGATGATCACCTTCGAGGACAGGCCGGTGAACTCGTCGACCTGTTCCGTCATGGTGGCGCCCTCGACGATGTCGCCGAACTTCACCGTGCCGCCGCCATCCGACAGAATCGGATTGGCGAAGGGGTCCCACTCGGTCAGCATCTCGCCGGCCGGGACGTGCACGCCGTCTTCCACCCGAACGTGGGCGCCGTAGACCACGGGGTAACGCTCCCGCTCGCGCCCGCTGGGATCGAACAGGCCGATCTCGGCGTTGCGACTCATCGCGATCCGGCGACCCTCGCGGTCGGTGACCGTACGCAGATTCGAGTAGCGGATCTCCCCCTCGCTCGTGGCCTCGGCGTGGCTCTGCTCGACGCGGCGTTGCGCCGCGCCACCGATGTGGAACGTGCGCATGGTGAGCTGTGTACCGGGCTCGCCGATCGACTGAGCGGCGATCACGCCGACGGCTTCGCCGTCGTTCACGAGATGACCGCGTGACAAGTCGCGGCCGTAACACAGGCTGCACACGCCGAAGGGCGTCTCGCAGGTGAGCACCGAGCGGATGGCTACCGACTCGATCCCCGCGTCCTCGATGATGCGGACCCGCTCTTCGGTGATCTCCTCGCCAGCCGGGATGAGCACATTGTCGTTGAGCGGATCGCGGACATCCTCGAGCGTCACACGGCCGAGTACGCGCTCGCCGATGGGCTCGATGATCTCGCCGCCCTCGACGAGCGGGCCGGTCTCGATTCCGTCCTGGGCCCCGCAATCGCTCGCGCGGACGATCATGTCCTGCGAAACGTCGACGAGGCGGCGCGTGAGGTAGCCCGAGTTCGCCGTCTTGAGCGCTGTGTCCGCCAGACCCTTCCGCGCGCCGTGCGTGGAGATGAAGTACTGGAGGACAGAAAGCCCCTCGCGGAAGTTCGAGGTGATGGGGGTCTCGATGATCTCGCCCGACGGTTTCGCCATCAGACCGCGCATGCCCGCCAGCTGGCGCATCTGCTGCGCGGAACCTCGCGCACCCGAGTCGGCCATCATGTAGATGGAGTTGAAGCTCGGGACCTGGATGTCCTCGCCAGATTCACCCTTCACGTGATCGGTACCGAGGCGGTCGAGCATCTGGCTCGCGACCCGTTCGGTGGTCTGCGCCCAGATGTCGATGACCTTGTTGTACCGCTCGCCATCGGTGATCAGCCCTTCCTGGTACTGTTCCTCGATCTCGCGGACGTCCTCGTACGCCTCGTCGATGTAGGCCTGCTTGCCGCTCGGGATCTGCATGTCGTCGATGCAGATCGAGACGCCGGACCGCGTCGCGTACTGGTAGCCGAGAGTGCGCAGCTGATCGGCGAGAAGCACCGTCGCCTTGTTGCCGAGGCGGCGGTAGGCCTGGTCGATCAGCTCGCCGAGGGCCTTCTTGTCCATTACGGCGTTGATGAACTCGAAGGGGATCTCGTCGGGCACGATCTCGTGCAGCAGGATGCGGCCGGTGGTGGTATCCACCAACTCGCCGTTCATGCGCACCTTGATCGCCGCGTGGAGATCGATCTCGTTGGCGTCGAACGCCATGCGCACCTCGGAGGCGTTCGAGAAGCGCATCCCCGTGCCGCGGCTGTCGTGCTGCTCTCGCGTCATGTAGTAGCAGCCGAGCACGATGTCCTGACTGGGCCCGATGATCGGGCGACCCGTCGCCGGGCTCAGAATGTTGTTCGTCGACATCATGAGTACGCGGGCTTCGATCTGCGCCTCGACCGACAGCGGGACGTGGACGGCCATCTGGTCGCCGTCGAAGTCCGCGTTGAACGCCGCGCAGGTGAGCGGGTGGAGCTGGATCGCCTTGCCGTCGATCAGCACCGGCTCGAATGCCTGCACTCCGAGGCGGTGCAGCGTGGGGGCGCGATTCAGGAGCACCGGGTGCTCCTTGATCACCTCGGCCAGGATGTCCCAGACCTCCGGGTGCTCCTTCTCCACCATCTTCTTCGCGGCCTTGATGGTGGTGACGTAGCCGCGCTGCTCGAGCTTGGAGTAGATGAACGGCTTGAAGAGCTCGATCGCCATCCGGTTGGGCAGACCGCACTGGTGGAGGCGCAGCTCGGGACCGATCACGATCACCGAGCGACCCGAGTAGTCGACGCGCTTGCCGAGCAGGTTCTGTCGAAAGCGACCCGTCTTGCCCTTCAACATGTCGGACAGTGACTTCAGCGGACGTTTGCTCGGACCTGTAATGACGCGGCCGCGACGGCCATTGTCGAACAGGGCGTCTACGGCTTCCTGGAGCATCCGCTTCTCGTTGCGGATGATGACCTCCGGAGCGTTCAGCTCCTGGAGGCGCTTCAGGCGATTGTTTCGGTTGATGACACGGCGGTAGAGGTCATTCAAGTCCGACGTCGCGAACCGGCCTCCGTCGAGGGGTACGAGCGGGCGGAGGTCCGGCGGAATCACCGGAATCACCTCCATGATCATGTTCTCGGGGTTGTTGCCCGACTCGCGGAAGGCGTCGAGCACCTTCAGCCGCTTGCTGATCTTCTTGCGCTTCGCCTCACTCGTGGCGTCGCGCATGTCGGCGCGGAGGCGTTTGCACTCGTCTTCTACCTCGAGCGACGACAGCATTTCGCGCACCGCTTCTGCGCCGATCCCGATCTCGAAGGCGTCGCGCCCGAAACGCTCGCGCGCCTCGATGAGCTGCTCGTCGTTGAGCAGTTCACCGAACTTCAGCTCGGTCTCTCCCTCATCGGTGACGATGTGGGATTCGAAGTAGAGGACCTTTTCGAGATCGCGAAGGGTGATCTCGAGGATGTTCCCGATGCGCGACGGCAGCGATTTCAGGAACCAGATGTGCGCCACCGGGCTCGCGAGCGTGATGTGGCCCATGCGCTCGCGGCGCACCTTCGACTGGATGACCTCGACGCCGCATTTCTCGCAGACGACGCCCCGGTGCTTCATGCGCTTGTACTTGCCGCAGTTGCACTCGTAGTCCTTGACCGGTCCAAAGATCTTCGCGCAGAAGAGGCCGTCGCGTTCCGGCTTGAACGTCCGGTAGTTGATCGTCTCCGGCTTCTTGACCTCGCCGAAGCTCCACTCGCGAATCTTGTTGGGATCCGCAATGGAGATTCGCAGCGCGTTGAACGCGAGCGGGTCTTTCGGCTTCTCGAAGAGATTGTAGAAATCGCGCATGTGAATCCCCTCGTTCTAGTCTTTGTCTTCCATCAACTCGACATCGAGCCCAAGCGCCTGGAGTTCCTTCACAAGCACGTTGAAGCTCTCGGGCAGACCCGGCTCGAGCACGTTCTCGCCCTTCACGATCGACTCGTAGATCCTGGTGCGGCCGAGGACGTCGTCGGACTTCACCGTCAGGAACTCCTGCAGGGCGAAGGCCGCGCCGTACGCCTCGAGCGCCCAGACCTCCATCTCACCCAGCCGCTGACCACCAAACTGGGCCTTGCCGCCGAGCGGCTGCTGGGTAACGAGGCTGTAGGGCCCGATGCTCCGGGCGTGGATCTTGTCGTCGGCAAGATGGTGGAGCTTCAGCATGTAGAGCACGCCCACCGTGATCTCTTTGTCGAACGGCTCGCCGGAGCGACCGTCGAACAGGATCGTCTGCCCCGTCTGTGGCAGCTCCGCTCGCTCGAGCTCCGCCCGGATTTCGTCCTCCTTGGCGCCATCGAACACCGAGGTGGCGACGTGGATGCCCTGGCTGACGTTCTCGGCCAGCGAGATGATGCCCTCCTCGGAAATCGAGTCGATCTCCGAAGCGTTGACCTCGTTGCCGTATACCTCTTTGAGCTTTTCCCGAAGCTTGTCGACCTCGACGGTCCGCTGGCCGTTGAGCATGTCTGCGACCTGCTCCCCCAGACCGTGCGCCGCCCAGCCGAGGTGCGTCTCGAGGACCTGCCCAACGTTCATGCGTGACGGCACGCCCAACGGGTTGAGGACGATGTCCACAGGCTGGCCGTCCGCCATGTACGGCATGTCCTCTTCGGGAAGGATCCGGGAGATCACGCCCTTGTTGCCGTGGCGGCCCGCCATCTTGTCGCCGACCGACAGCTTGCGCTTGATCGCCAGATAGACCTTGACCATCTTGAACACGCCGGGCGGCAGCTCGTCGCCCTTGCGGAGGCGCGCGATCTTCTCGTCGAAGACGGCCTTGATGAGGTTGGCCTGTTCCTCGACCGCCTCGACGGCGCGGTCGACCTGATCCTGGACCCTCGCCTCGGTGACCTGGATGTCCTTCCAGCGCCGCATCGGGATCTCGTCGAGAATTTCGCCGGTGATGGTGTCTTTGGCCTCGAGCCAGGTGATGCCCTTGCGCTCGTCGCCGACCCGGTTCGCGGCTCGTTTGTCGAGGATGATCGTACGCACCGTCTTCATCGCGCTGTTGCGAATGATCCGGATCTCGTCTTCCTGGTCCTTCCGCAGCCGCTCGATCTCCGCTTCCTCGATCGCCTGGGCGCGCTCGTCCTTCTCGACGCCGCGGCGAGAGAAGACCTGCGCGCCGATGACGGTGCCGGTCACTCCCGGTGGCACGCGCAGGGAGGTGTCGCGAACGTCGCCGGCCTTCTCGCCGAAGATCGCGCGGAGCAGACGCTCTTCCGGAGAGAGCTGCGTCTCGCCCTTCGGCGTGATCTTTCCGACCATCACGTCGTCGGACATGACCTCGGCGCCGATGCGCACGATGCCCGACTCGTCGAGGTCGCGCAGGGCTTCCTCACCGACGTTCGGGATGTCGCGGGTGATCTCCTCCTTGCCGAGCTTCGTGTCGCGGGCGACGCACTCGAACTCCTCGATGTGGATCGAGGTGTAGGAATCGTCCTTGACGACGCGCTCGGAGATGAGGATGGAGTCCTCGAAGTTGTAACCCCCCCAGGGCATGAACGCGACGACCACGTTGCGCCCGAGCGCGAGTTCGCCGCGCTCCGTGGCCGGACCGTCGGCAATCACCTGCCCTTTCTTCACGTGCTGGCCGTTGTGGACGATGGGCTTCTGGTTGATGCACGTGTTCTGGTTCGAGCGCTGGTACTTGATGAGGTTGATGATGTCGATGTTCGACCCGATGGGATTGTCCTCATCCGGGTTGATCACGATGCGAGCAGCGTCAACCGACTCGACCACACCATCGCGCTTGGCGACGACCGTGACCCCCGAGTCACGCGCCACGACGGCCTCGATGCCCGTCCCGACCAGCGGCGCCTGGGTGCGCATGAGCGGCACGGCCTGCCGCTGCATGTTCGATCCCATGAGGGCGCGGTTCGCGTCGTCGTTCTCGAGGAACGGGATGAGCGACGCCGCCACCGACACGAGCTGATTAGGCGACACGTCCATCATGTCGACGTCGATGGGCGGCACCGTCACGAAGTCGCCCGCCTGTCGCGACTGCACGACGTCGCGAACGTAATTTCCCTTCTCGTCGATCGGGGCGTTGGCCTGCGCAATGGCGAGGCGCTCCTCGTCCAGGGCCGACAGGTACTTCACTTCGCCCGTGACGGTTCCTTCCTCGACCACCCGGTAGGGCGTCTCGATGAATCCGAGATCGTTCACACGGGCGTACGTCGACAGCGACGCAATCAGACCGATGTTCGGCCCTTCCGGCGTCTCGATCGGGCAGATGCGCCCGTAGTGGGTGGGATGGACGTCGCGCACCTCGAAGCCCGCGCGCTCGCGGGTGAGGCCGCCGGGCCCGAGGGCCGACAGGCGCCGCTTGTGGGTCACCGCGGACAGCGGATTCGTCTGGTCCATGAACTGCGACAGCTGGCTCGAACCGAAGAACTCCTTCACGACGGCCGAGACCGGCTTGGAGTTGATCAGGTCGTGGGGCATCAGCGTCTCGATCTCCTGGAGCGACATGCGCTCCTTGATCGCCCGCTCCATGCGCACCAGTCCGATCCGGTACTGATTCTCGAGCAGCTCGCCCACAACGCGCACCCGCCGGTTGCCGAGGTGGTCGATGTCGTCGATGCGTTTGTCGGGATCGAGCCCGTTCTTCAGATCGACCAGGTACTTCACAGCGGCGAGGATGTCCTCTCGGCGGAGCGTCTGGAGATCGCCGAGGGCGACCTCTTCGACCGGAGCGTTCGGCCCGGGGAGCCGCGCCTCGACACGCTCTTCCGGGTCGAAGTCGAGCTTGTGGTTCACCTTGAGCCGACCCACTCGAGAGAGGTCGTAGCGCTCGGGGTTGAAGAAGAGATTCTTGAAGAGATTGGTGGCTGTATCGATCGTCGGCGGATCACCGGGGCGCAGGCGCCGGTAGATCTCGATGATCGCCTCTTCGGTGGTGAGGGTCTTGTCCGCGAGGAGCGTGTCGCGAAGCGCCGTGCCCGACGTGAGCGGGTCGAGGTAGAGGAGCGAAAACTCGTCGATTCCGCGCTCGTTGAGTTCGTCGAGGTGCTCCTGGGTGAGCTCCTCTCCACTCTCGATGATGACCTCGCCCGTGGTCTCGTCGACGAAGTCTTCGGGTGCGACGCGTTTGACCGCGTCGACGCGAATGAGGTCCTCGAGCGAGATCGGGATCCACTCGACCCCCGCCTCGACGATCTTGCGGACAGCGGCGGCGGTGAACTTTCTGTCCTTGCGAACGAGCACGTTGCCCGAGGTGTCCTTCACCTCCTTCGTGCAGCGCTGACCCACGAGGAGCGACGGTGTGACCGTCTTCTCGATATTCTTCCCGTCGACACGGATCGTCTCCGAGTCGTAGAAATAGGCGAGTAGCTCCTCGGGCGAATAGCCGAGGGCCTTCAGCAGCACAGTGACGTGGATCTTCCGGCGTCGGTCGATCCGCGCGAAGAGAAGATCCTTGTGGTCGAACTCGAGATCGAGCCACGACCCCCGGTAGGGGATCACGCGGCAGGAGAAGATCTTCTTACCAGCCGCCGTGACCGTGGTCGACACCGACGTGTCGAAGAAGATGCCCGGCGAGCGGTGGAGCTGAGAGACGATCACCCGCTCCGTACCGTTCACGATGAAGGTGCCGTTCTCGGTCATGATCGGGATTTCCCCGAAGTAGACCTCCTGCTCCTTTACGTCGCGAATGGCCTGCGAGCCGTCCGCATCGTCCCAAGCGACGAGTCGAATCGTCACCTTGAACGGCGCCGCGTACGTCATGCCTCGCTGAAGGCACTCCTGCACGTCGTACTTCGGCTCTTCGAGTGTGTACCCGACGAACTCGAGAGACGCCGAGTCGTTGAAATCCTTGATCGGGAAGACCGAATTGAAAACCGCCTGCAGACCCACGTTCTCGCGCTTCTCCGGCTCTACATTCGTCTGGAGAAAACGCTCGAAGGTCTGGTTCTGGATTTCAATGAGGTTCGGAATCTCGACGATCCGCGGAATCTTCGAGAATGCCTTCCGCACACGCGGCACGCTTTCGGAGATGAGAATCTCAGTCACTGGCTCGTCTCGGCCTCCAATTCAGAGGGTTAAGGCGATGCGCGCTCTGCAACACCGTGGTCTTCCCCCTCGAAACAAGAGAGGGATGGGGGCTCCTCGCCTGACCTACTTGATGTCTACCTGACCACCGGCGCCTTCGATCTTCTCTTTGATCTTCTCGGCCTCATCCTTGGCCACCGCTTCCTTGATCGCCTTCGGTGCGCTCTCGACGAGCTCCTTGGCCTCCTTCAGGCCGAGGCTCGTGATCGCGCGCACTTCCTTGATGACCTGGATCTTCTTGTCGCCGGAGGAGATGAGAATGACATCGAACTCGACCTGCTCTTCGGCGACGGCTTCGACCGAAGCACCACCGGGGGCGGCGACGGCGACGGGCGCAGCGGCCGACACCCCCCACTTCTCTTCGAGAAGGGTCGCGAGGTCCGCAGCCTCCATGACGGTGAGGCTCGAAAGCGTGTCTGCAATTGCGTTGAGGTCGGCCATGATGAGAGTTCCTCTGCTTGCCGTTTCCGGCTGTGTTGGCGAATGTTCGTTGGCGCGGGGCCTCTCGGTCGCGCCCAGTTAAATCTGTGCTCGAAGCGCCTAACCAGCTTCCTCGAGCTGTTTGCGACGCGCCTCTGCGAGACGCGCGATCTGGGCGGCGGGGGCGGCCGCCAAGCGCACAAGCTTGGTCGCGGGCGCAACGATCAGTCCGACGATCGTCCCCCGCAGTGATTCCAGACTCGGGAGCGTCGCGATCGTCCCGATCTGGGCTGGCGTAATCGCCTTGCCGTCGAGAACGCCAGCCTTCAGCTCGAAGACCTCGTGCTCCTTCTGAAATTGCGTGAGTATCTTCGCGAGTCCCACCGGGTCGCCGTACGAGAGGGCGATCACCGTGGGCCCCTGGAAGTGCTCCGTGACGCCTTCGAAGACGGAGCCGTCGGCGGCCCGCCGCAGTACGGAGTTCTTCATGACGCGGTACTCGTACTCGCCAGCACCCTCGTTGTGGATGCGGCGGCGGAGCGAGTTGACCGACTCCACGTCGAGGCCGCAATAGTCGGCGACGTAGACGGACGTGGCCCTGCCGAACTTGTCCTTCAGCTCAGCGACCTGATCTTCTTTCTGTGCACGCGACAGCACTCGCGTCTCTCCTGTTATTTCGACTTCGCTCGCCTTTGGCTCGCTGCGCGCCGCCGAGGGCGGCTCTTCGAGGTCGCTGTTGACGGCTCCTTGCTGTGGCTCGCCGCTTCTCGGCTCGCTTTTTCGCGAACGTCCTGGGCGTTGGCCCGGGTGCGCTCGCCCTGGTTCGCTCCGCCGCTACGCGGCAGTCGCGATATCGATGCTCGAGGGATCGATCCGGATGCCCGGTCCCATCGTCGACGAAATCGTGATCTTCCCGAGGTACGTACCCTTCGCCGCGGCCGGCTTGGCCTTGATCACCGCGGCGATCAGGGCGCTGGCGTTGTCGACGAGATGTGCGGCCTCGAACGAACGCCTGCCGATGGCGGCGTGGACGATCCCTGCCTTCTCGACGCGGTACTCGACCTTGCCGGCCTTGTTCTCCTGCACAGCGGTGGTGACGTCCATGGTGACGGTACCGAGTTTGGGATTCGGCATGAGACCACGCGGGCCGAGTACCTTACCGAGACGGCCAACCACGCTCATCATGTCCGGCGTCGCGATGACGCGGTCGAAGTCGAGCCAGCCCTCGTCCGTGATCTTCTTCGCGAGATCTTCCGCACCCACGTAGTCGGCCCCGGCCTCCCGGGCCTCCGTCTCCTTCTCGCCCTTCGCAAAGACGAGGACGCGGGTGTTACCGCCCACGCCGTGGGGGAGTACGATGGCGCCGCGCACCATCTGGTCGGCGTGGCGCGGGTCGACGCTGAGGTTCAGGGCGAGGTCGATGCTCTCGTCGAACTTCGGCGCGGGCATCGATTTCAGAAGGTCGACGGCCTCCGTGATCGAGTAGACCTTCTCCTGGTCGATCTTCTCCAGGGCGGCCTTGAAGCGCTTGTTGGCCATCGATCAGCCCTCCACTTCGATGCCCATCGAGCGGGCGGTGCCCTCGACGATGCGCATCGCCATCTCGACGTCGTGAGCGTTCAGGTCGGGCGCCTTGATCTCGGCGATCTCCTTGACCTGTGCCTTCGTCACCTTGCCGACCTTCTCGCGGTTCGGCTCGCCCGAACCCTTCGCGATCTTCGCGGCGCGTTTGAGCAAGACGGCCGCCGGCGGCGTCTTCAGTTCGAAGGTGAACGACCGGTCCGCGTAGATCGTGATGATCGACGGGATGATCAGACCCTGCTTGTCCTGCGTGCGCACATTGAACGCCTTGCAGAACTCCATGATGTTCACGCCGTGCTGACCCAGCGCAGGGCCGACGGGCGGCGACGGGTTCGCCTGCCCTGCGGGGCACTGGAGCTTCACGACGGCTACAACTTTCTTCGCCACGACGTCTTCCTAGGCTTTCTCAACGTTGGTGTAATCGAGGACTACCGGTGTCGCGCGCCCGAACACATGGACCATCACCTTGAGCTTCTCCTTCTCGGGCATTACTTCGTCGATGTAGCCCGAGAAATTCGCGAAGGGTCCGTTGATTACGCGCACGTTTTCACCGTCTTCGAACATGATCTTCGGCTTCGGTTTTGCGGCGCCGTCGCGGATCTGCTGGGTCATCCGGGCGACTTCTTCGTCGGAGATGGGCGGCGGGTTCTTGTCGCTGCCCACGAAGCCGGTGATCTTCGGAGTGCCCCGAACGATGTGCCAGGTGTCGTCCGTGAGCTCCATCCGCACGATGATGTAGCCGGGGAAGTACTTCCGCTTCGAGGTGCGCCGGGTCCCCTTGACCATTTCGACGACGGTCTCTTCGGGGATCAACACCTCGTCGAAGCAATCCTCCTTCCCCATGGTCTTGGCACGTTCGAGAAGCCCCTGCATGGCCTTCGCCTCGTGACCCGAGTACGTGTGGACGATGTACCACTGCTTCGCCATTTCAGTTCGCTCTCCGGGACCCGAGGGTCCGGGTTGGCTCTATCCAGGCAACAGCCACTGGATCGACTGACCCAGAATGGCATCCACGATGCTCAGCACGATCGTGATGATCGTGACGACGACCACGACCCCTACGGTTCCCGCTACGGCTTCCTTCTGCGTCGGCCAGGTGATCTTCTTTGCTTCCGTCATCACCTCGCGGAAGAACTGTCTCGAATCATTGACCCAGACGGCCGGACTCCATTGCAT
>JABSQW010000493.1 GCA_013215605.1 Myxococcales bacterium | reverse complement strand
GCCGAGGCGTCCGACCGGCTGTACGGCGTAACCCTGCTGCCGCTTCGCGACATCGATGCCTCGATCGCAGAGCTCGAACGTTGCGCGGGCAAGTTCGGCTTTCGCGGCGCCTTCTTCCGCCCGAATCCCTACGACGGTCGCGTCATCCAGGCGACCGCCTACGATCGCTTCTGGGACTGCTGCCAGTCCCTGGGTGTCGCGATCTCGATTCACGAGGGAATCTCCGACACGTTGCAGACCTTGGGACGCGATCGCGTCGAGAACCCTGCCCTCCTTCACCTCTTCGAGCACCCCTTCGAGCAGATGGCGGCGTTCGCTAGCGTCATCATGACCGGCGTGCTCGAGCGCTTTCCGAGACTCAACTTCGCGTTCCTGGAATCCGGCTGCGAATGGCTTCCCTACTGGATCGATCGCATGGACGGACACTACGAGCAGTGGCAGAGGCTGTTTCCGGCGATGCGCGCGACACCGTCCGAGTATTTTCGACGCCAGTGCTACGTGTCCTGCGATCCCGACGAGTCATTCGTCGCCTCCGTCGTACGGGACGTCGGCGACGAGAATCTCCTGTGGGCCAGCGACTACCCGCACTCGGACGGACCCTTCCCGGGGGCCGTGGAAATGACCCTCGAGTCGATGAAGGAGATCCCCGCGGCGTCGCGCGAGAAGATCATGGGCTCGAACCCGATCCGGCTCTTCGACCTCGGCGACTGAGCGGGCAGCGCGTTACTCGAATCCGTACAAGCGGGCGCAGTTGTCCCACAACACCTTGCGCTTGAACTCCTCGGAGAATTTCTGTTCGAGGAAGATATCGAGCATGCGGGGAAACTTTGCATCGGCGTGGGGATAGTCGGTGGAGAAGACCACGTTTTCCCCGAAGCCCGCGTCCTCCACGTACTTGGCAGTCCACTCGTCGGCGTCAGCAGACACGTAGCACTGGCGCTTGAAGTACTCGCTGGGACGCATCTCGAGATCCGGTGATTCGTAGCCGATCCACTCGTACTTCTCGTCCATTCGGTACATCAGCCAGGGGACCCACGACGCGTTGCCCTCGAGAAACGCCACGCGAAGCCGTGGGTAACGCGCGAGGATTCCGGCCGCGCAGAAGCTGATGACGTTCAGGATCTGTGGGATCGGGTGATACGCGGTGTGTTGCAGCATCAGGCTCTCGAAATGCTCGGCTACTTGCGCTGCGTCTGACATCTGGGGGGGGTTGCCGGCGCCGTGAAAGGCCACGGGGACGCCCAGCCGCTCGCACTCCGCCCACAGCGGGTCGTAGAACCCGTCGTGCCAGTTGCGCCCGTTGGCGATGTTGGAGCGCAGGAATACACCGCGGAAGCCGAGTTCCTCGACACTGCGCCGCGCCTCGCGCACCGCACTGTCCATGTCGTGAGGCGAGACGTGGGCCATCCCGTAGAGGCGATTCGGATCGGCCTGGCAGAAGTCGTACATCCAGTCGTCGTAGGCGCGGCTGATGGCGTCTGCGAGTTCCGGGTCCATACCGTCGACGGCGTGGGTGTAGAGACCCCGGGTCGGAAAGAGCACGGCGACATCGAGCCCCTCGCGGTCCATCGCGAGAAGCTGGGATTTCGAATCCCAGCTTCGTTCGAGGTGGTCTTTGTAGACGGCTTCGCGCTCGCGCAGCTGTCGGAGGCGCTGCTCGTCGGCGCCAGGGGTGTCGATGAGCGGTACGCCCATCAGGTCCTTGCCTTCCAAGGTGACCGCCGTCTCGCCCGTCCCGACCGGCGCCCGATCCGCGAACTTCGGATCGATGTAGCGCTGCCACATGTCCGCCGGCTCGAAGACGTGCATGTCACAGTCCATGGCTTTGAACCCGTTCCTTGCCATCGCGGCTCCTAGCGACCTTCTCTCTTCGGCGGTGTGTGTTTTGCCTCGAGCTCCAGCGCCTCCTGCAGGCCGACGAGATCGAAGAAAGCGGGCATCGGGTACTTGCGCGGGCGTTGCTCGTACTCGAGCTGGGCCGCAACGCCTCGCTCGCGAAGGTCGTGGGCGTACTCCCAGGCGGCTTCGAGCGCTGGAAGTGGGGTGAGCATCGGAAAGTAGCCGGCGGAGAAGCCGAGATCGGCGATCTCCGAGAGCTCTGCCGGCGGGTCGAAGAAGTGGGTCCCCATGAGAGGACCGTCGAGTTCGGCGCGGAGCGTGCGAACCTCCTCGCGGTCGTGGAGGGGCTCCAGCCACAACACGTCGACTCCGGTCTTCTTGTACGCCTTGAGGCGATCGATTGCGGCCTCCAGGGAGCCGCCCTCGGCCCCCCGCGCATCGCAGCGCGCGATGAGGACGAAGTCCGCGTCGAGTTCACGCTTGGCATCCACCGCTGCGCGATACTTCTCTACCGCTTCCTCCACAGGAAGCACCCGCTTCTCGGCACAGGGCTTTGGATAGACCTGGTCCTCGATGTGGATGCCCGCAACGCCGGCACGGATGAAGCTGTGCACTGTGCGTCGCACCGCGACCGCGTTGCCGAAGCCCTGGTCGGCATCGGAGATCAGCGGGATCTCCGTCGCCCCGGACATCACGCGGGCGCGATCCACCAGCTCGGTCACCGTGATGGTGCCCGCATCAGGGATGCCGAACTCGAATGCCGACGTGAGCCCGCCCCCCATGTAGACGCACTCGTAGCCCGCCAACTCGACGATCTTCGCGTAGATGGCGCTCGCCGCACCGCCGATGCTGAAGATCTCGTCCCGCTGGAAGAGTTCCTGCAGTCGCCCCGTCTTGTTCACCCGCACGCCTCCCCGACCGAGCCCGATCGATCGTTGCCCGATTGGCGCCGTCAGATCACCGAAGCCTCTCGAAACGACTGGATTTCGTCCCAGGAGAAGCCGGACTCGAGGAGCAATTCCTCGGTGTGTTGCCCCAGCTCCGGTGCAGGGTGGCGCACGCGACCCGGCGACTTGCTCATCTTGATGGGTATGCCCACCTCCTTGACCCGACCCAGAACGGGGTGGTCGACTTCGACGAGGTACTCGTTGGCAATGACCTGCGGATCGTCCACCAGGTCCGCATAGTCGTTCACCGGTGCGCTCGGAATCCTGCGCTCGATCAGCGCCTCGAACCAGTGCTGGCGCGGCTTCGAAGCGAATACGAGATCGAGCGTCGGGATGAGCTCGCTCGAGTGCTGGTTGCGGGCTTCCATGTTCGAGAAGCGCGGGTCGTGCTGTAGCTCGCCCAGCTCCAGGATCTCGCACACGTCGGGCCAATAGCGATCCGCCTGCAGACAAGCGAGGGCGATCCAGGCGTCGTCCTGACACCGATAGATGGAAAACAGCGGATTGAAGGCCTCGGTGCGTCGCGTCGGGGGAACGATGGCTCCGGTGGCCAGGAAGCGCACCAGCCCGAGATTCTGAAGCAGCAGCTGAGCACCCATCTGCGACACCTCGACGTCCTGGCCGACGCCGAAGCGCTCTCGCGCCAGGAGCGCCATCGTGATCGCGTGAGCGAGCACCATGGCGCCGGTCTGGTCCCCCAGCGCGAAGCCGTTCGAATACACGGGCTCACTGTCCGGGTACTGCAACGCGCGCAGCGTTCCGGCGCGCGCCACGCCGAGCAGGTCGAACACTCCGTGTGTCGCGTCAGGGCCCTTGCGACCGAAGCCCGTCGCGCTCGCCGTGATGATCTGGGGGTTGTGCTCGACGAGCGAGTCGTAGTCGATACCCAGACGTTCCGAGACGCCCACGCGAAAGTTCTGCACGACGACGTCTGCCCGTTCGACGAGTCGGTAGAAGACCTTGCGACCCTCGTCGCGCTTGAGGTCGAGCGTGACCGAGCGCTTGTTTCGATTCATCGCTTCGAAATAGCTGCTGACCTCGCCCCATCTCCCGCGCTCGACGAAGCCGCGACCCGGATCACCGCTCCCCGGCTGCTCGATCTTGATGACGTCGGCTCCCATGTCGGACAGCAGCACCGAGGCATAGGGCCCGTTCTGCCAGATCGAAACATCGAGGATCAGAATTCCCGACAGAGGACCGTCGGTCGGATCGCCGTTGCTCGCCATGTTCCCCTCCTTGGCTGACACGCCAAGTATGATCCCCCACGACGGACAATGGATACGATTTATCCGAACTGCCGCGCCCTGGAGAGCCAAGCCCCGCGACGCAGGATCACCTCCTACGAGCTCTCGAGAAGTGTCGCGACGCCGACCCTGGACGACGGCAAGCGGAACGCGATGTCGCTCTCGATGCCCGAAGAGGTGCACAGGGCCTACGATCGCGCCGAGGGTCGAAATCGCGCGCCGGCGACTCGCGCCCGCCGGTCAGCGCAAAGCGATTCGTTCAGTAGAATTCGAGACGTGGCATCGATGAAAGGACCG
>JABSQW010000492.1 GCA_013215605.1 Myxococcales bacterium | reverse complement strand
TCCCTTACAGTTCCATTACATATATATACTATTATAAAGGCCCTGATAGCTAATGGTGTTTCCTCCCTTCCAGCTAGTATGAACTTCTATTCCACAATAACCAGTATGAGATATCCAGGTATTGGGCTAGGAACTATATATCTATTCCCCTGGGCTATATTTATAGTATTTATTCTACTGATCTTAATGCTGCCTGTATTGACTGGAACTATAGTAATCCTGGTATCAGACATATGCTTCAATACAGTATATATAGATCCAGCCTTTGGGGGTGACCCTGTATTGTATCAACACCTCTTCTGGTTCTTTGGACATCCAGAGGTTTATATTCTAATAGTACCAGCATTTGGAGTCCTTAGTCAGATACTATCAGGAGTAGCAGGGAATATAATAATGTATGGGGATCCATCTATGGTGCTGGCTATGAGCTGTATCTCCAGTATAGGCTCCCTTGTATGGGGACATCATATTTATACAGTAGGATTAGAAACAGATACCAGATCATACTTTACAGGTCTTACAGTAATGATATCTTTACCTACAGGCACTAAGTTAATGAACTGGATATCTACTACTCTTGGAGGTGTATTAGGAGTTTATATTACATCTGGATGTCTATTCATGGTATTAATATTAATGATGTTTACTCTTGGTGGTACTACAGGAATAGTCTTAGGGAATGCTGCTATAGATGTGGCCTTGCATGATACTTATTATGTTATAGCCCACTTCCACTTCATACTATCCCTTGGTGCTATAATATCTACTATTGTTGGAGTATTATATTCCCAGGAGATCCTTACCGCTGGGTCACCCCTCTATATCTCCATCATATATATATACTATTACATCCAGATATCTATAGGAATTATTATTACCTTCACTCCAATGCATCTCCTAGGATATTCCTATCAGCCCCGTAGAATACCTGAGACTCTGGATAGCTATAACTCCTGGAACTTCCTATCCTCCATGGGCTCTGGTATAACTGTATTATCCATGGTTATATTAATATATATTCCTGAACCACTAGCAGCTCCTCTCCCAGCCACTCCTTCCTACACTGTAACCATAAGACCCTGGGACTATATTATATATATACATCCTTAGTGTTAGGGGTCTCAGGGAGTCTATATTCTATACTACTAAGACTAGAGTTATATGGATCTGGTAATAGAATCATTAGTCCAGAGAACCAGTACTTCTATTCCCTGAGCTATACTCTCCATGGTATAATTATGATATTCTATATGGTTATGCCAGGTATGATTGGAGGGTTAGGTAACTATATAATTCCTATATACCTGGGAGCTAATGAAGTAGGATTCCCTAGGACCAATGGATATTCATTACTATTATTATTTCCAGTATCTATTTCCCTTATACTGGTGGCTAGTGTTATAGAGTTCCCTGGAGGTACTGGCTGAACTCTCTATCCCCCACTAAGTATTTCCCTTACAGTTCCATTACATATATATACTATTATAAAGGCCCTGATAGCTAATGGTGTTTCCTCCCTTCCAGCTAGTATGAACTTCTATTCCACAATAACCAGTATGAGATATCCAGGTATTGGGCTAGGAACTATATAT
>JABSQW010000491.1 GCA_013215605.1 Myxococcales bacterium | reverse complement strand
TCTCGGCGGTATCCCGCCACGCGGCGTGTGCGTGAAAGCTGTAGTAGGCGCTCTGGTCGGTGATCTGGCGTGCCTGGTTGGCGAGGATTCGAGCCCGGATCTCGCCTCCGAGAGTGCGCATCATCTCGGTGTCCGGGCGGATGACTCGTCGCATCGATCCCACGGCGGGCGACGCGGCGTAGAGCTTGGGGGATCCGAACCGGAGATACCGGGTGCTGCGATCGCCTGGGACGTGTTGGTCATCGAGGATCTGGACGTCGGCGTTGAAGATGAGACGGTGGGTGCCGGTACGCAGGGACTTGCGCTCGACGAACTGCGGCGCCTCGGAGAATGCCGGCCGTTCGACCCAGCCGGCTTCCCCGCGCAGGAGTGCAGAGAGGCTCTGCCCCTGCAGACCGTCTGGCGCCTCGACGTCCATCTCATCGAGGAGTGTCGGCATGAGGTCGATCAACTGTACGACGTTCGGGACCCGCCGCGGCACGACGCCCGGCCGCCGGACGATCAGCGGCACGCGGAGCGTTTCTTCGTACATCGGGAGGGAGTGCCCGTAGTGGCCGTGCTCGAGCAGGCTCTCGCCGTGGTCGCTCGTGACGATCAACATCACCGCGTCGGCGAGGCCGATCGCATCGAGCGCATCGACCAGGCTGCCGATCTGCTCGTCCGCGTAGCGGACCTCGGCGTCGTAGAGAGCGACGAGCCGCTTCCGGTCTGCGGCGCTCAGAGGGAGCCGGCCTTCGACGAGCTCGCTGACGCCCGTGCGGTCCAGTCCGTTCTCGAAGGAACCCTCGTAGTCGGGTGGGCCGAAGCGATCGTGTTCCGGCGGTGGGTGGTAGGGCCAATGGGGGTCGAGGATGTGCCAGACGAACAGGAAGTTCCGGCCCGCCAGCTCGCGCAGCACCGCAACGGCATCCGGATCGGTGCGTCGCGTGACCGCCCCGTCCTTCGCGATTTCCTCGAGATTCACGTACGAGTCGAATCCGCGGCCGAGGCCCCGGCGCTTCGAGAGCGTGGGAATGTCGACCAGGGCGGCGGTCGCAAATCCGGCGTCGCTCAGGCTCGTAGCCAGCGTCGGCGGTGATTCCGCGAGGCTCCACGTGTACCCGAATCGCGTCTTCGCGTGGCCCACACGGTGCACGGACGGGTAGAGCGACGTGAAGATCGATGCGAACGACGGAGTGGTCCACGAGCTCTGGCTGTACGCGCGTTCGAAAACGACGCTTTCGGCGGCCAGCGCGTCGAGATGCGGCGTCGTGTCGCGTGGATAGCCGTATGTACCCACGTGATCCGCCCGCAACGAGTCGACCACGATCATCACGATGCCGCGCGGATGGCGGTGTTCCCTCGGCGACACGAGTGTCACCGCCAACGCGACCAACGCTCCGAGAAGCGCCACGCTCGCGATCGTCGATCTTGCGGGCGGCATCGAGTTGCTCCGGTCGCCGCTGGCGCGTTCCGGGTCAGCCGAACGCCGCCGCGCGGGCCGCCGTGCTGCTGCCCCCGTCGACCGGAAGGAGCACGCCTGTGATCACCTCGGCGTCGCGACTCGCGAGAAAGGCCGCGGCTGCGGCGATGTCGTCGGCGATGGGAATCCGGGTGAGGTGCATCCGTTCGAAATGCGCGCGGCGCTCTTCGGAGAGAACCTCGCGTACTTCGTTGATCACGTACCCCGGTGCGAGCGTGTTGCAGCGGATGCCGTCTGCCGCATAGTCGGTAGCGATCGATCGGGTGAGGGCATTCATTCCACCCTTCGCCGCGACGTAGGCGGGCAGGCCCGGCGTGGCGCGCTCGGCTGCGCGAGACGACACGTTGATGATCGAGCCCCCCCCGGCGGTGCGCATGTGGGGAATCGCGGCTCGACACATCCACATCGCAGCCGTGAGAGTCACGCGAAACACCTGCTCCCACGTCTCGGTGGCGAGGGTCTCGACGGCAGTCTGGCGGGGCGAGACGGCGCCCGACACCGCGTTGTTGACGAGCACGGAGAGCCCGCCGAAGTGCTCGACGCAGGACGCAACCAGCCCCTGGCACGCGTTCTCGTCGCTGAGATCCGCCGGGAGGAAGACGGACTCGCCCGGGAGCCCCGCGAGACTCTTCACCATGGCCTCGCCCCGTTCGGTGTTGCGACCGGTCACAACCACGCGAGCGCCTTCGGCGGCGAAGCGTCGGGCAATCGCGCGGCCGAGTCCGGAGTTCGAACCCGTGACGATCGCGATCTCGTCTTGCATGCGACCCGCGTCAGTATCCATGGAAGTCTCCTGTTGGCTCGACTGGGACAATCGCAGTCAGCGCTTCGTGCGGTTGAGGTCGGAAGACGAGGGACCGGGTCCCTCCGCGAGTTCGGCGAGGCGCGCCAGCACCGCAGCATCGGGCGCCGATCGCGGTGTCGTGAGATCGAGGGACAACGCGACTTCGGGGTTCAGCGCGAAGCGGGGCGAGCCGTCGCGCAGCAGCCGGGCGAGGTCCTCGGTGATGATCTGGCCCTGGTGCGCGGCGACTTCCCCGGTGTTCCCGCCGATGTGCGGCGTCGCGATCACGTTGGAAAACGCGAGCAGGCGGTTTTTCGACCCCGGGGGCTCGTCGACGAATACGTCGAGTCCTGCGCCGGCGAGGTGGCCGCTCAGAAGAGCGTCGGCGAGCGCCGATTCGTCGAGCAGGACCGCGCGCGCCGTGTTGATCACGTACGAGCCGGCACGCATCTGCGCGAACTGCTGCGCGCCGAGGAGCCCGCGCGTTTCGTCGCTGACCGGCGCGTGAAGACTCACGAAGTCGCTGCGTTCGAGGAGTTCATCGAAGGATACGGCTTCGACGCCATCCCGGGCGGAGCGCTCGGCATCGACATACGGATCGAATGCGATGACGCTCGCGCCGAACGAGCGCGCGCGTCTTGCCACGCCGCGTCCGACCGCACCGAGTCCGATCAGCCCAACCGTCTTGCGCCAGAGCTCTTGCCCGCGCAGCTCGCCGAACGCGCGCCCCAGGATGCGCATCTCGCCGGGCTCGTGGGGCGTGTCGCGCAGGAGCGCCGCCGCCGCCGGAAAGCGACGCGCGAGCATGAGCATGAAGGCGAGCGCGAGGTCGGCAACCGCATCAGCATTTCGACCCGGAGCGTTGAGCACGGGGATGCCAAGCAGCGAACACGCCTCGACGTCGACGTTGACGGCGTTCCCGCGGCACGAAGCCACGACGCGGAGCTCTGGGAGGCTGCGCACGGAATCGGCATCGACCACGTCGATCTCGGTGATGAAGATCTCGAAGCCCTGCAGTGCCTCCACGAGCGGTTCGCCCTGCAGCATGCGCTTTGCCTCGCGGTAGCTCGCATACTCGACGTCGCCGAGCTCGCCGAGCTGTGCGAGAGACGTAGCGTCGAGCGCGGCCGTTACGAGGATGCGCGGTCGCGCGGAGGGTACTTTGCTCGTGGCGGTCGCGGCGGGGGGCATCATCGCGCGCATGCTGAGCCCGCGCGCCAACTCCTCTGCCGGGGCCGACGCCTCGCGGAGCTGGTTCCAGCCCTCGTAGACCTCGGTGTATCGGTCAGCGGCGTTGGCTTCCGGCTCGAAGACTCTGAGCGAATTCGCAAGCCGCGACGCGCCTTCGCGCAGATCGGAGAAGACGCCACTCGCGACGCCCGCGCAGAGCGCGGCGCCGAGCGCCGTGGCTTCGCTCGTTCCTCCGGCCTCGACGGGAAGGCCGGTGACGTTGGCGAGGAGCTGCGAAAAGGTTGCGCTCCGCGACATGCCGCCGCCGAGTCGCAGGCGGTCAACGCGCACCCCAGCGATGCCCGCTGCCTGCTCGAGGTTGACGCGCATCCCGAAGGCGATGCCCTCCACGACCGACCGCGCGACGTGAGCGCGACGCTCCGCACCGGCAGCGGCCAGCAGGTGGGATATGAAGAGCTGGCCGATCGGCAGGGCCGGGGCTCGCGCGTTCATGAGCTGCGTGCCGTAGGTCGACAACAGTCCCCCGGCGCCAGGCGACGAGTCCGCAGCATCGGCGAGGAGCGCTCCCACGGGATCCGACACGTCTCCGTGTACGAGCTCGGCGAACCAGTCGAGGGCCTCGCCCGTGGGGCCCGCACTGCTCTCGATCACCCAGCGGTCGCGCACGAGATGGTGACCCTGCCAGCAGCGCGCGTCCGGGTCGGCGACCGGGCGGTCGAGGACGATCTCCACGGGGGCCGTGGTGCCCGCGATGACGGCGGCGTCACCGGCTTCGAGGGCCGCGACGCCGAGCAGACCACACTGGGTGTCCGCACCGCC
This sequence comes from Myxococcales bacterium, assembly GCA_013215605.1. Classification (GTDB taxonomy): domain Bacteria; phylum Myxococcota_A; class UBA9160; order UBA9160; family SMWR01; genus JABSQW01. The sequence goes on along the minus strand of JABSQW010000491.1, from coordinate 4,725 downwards.
GACCGCAACGGGGATCCCGGCGCGCAGTCCGAGGGCGTCAGCGGCGTCGGACGAGAGTTCCCCGATCCGGGAGCCCGGCTCCGAAGGCGCGGGGAAGAGCGCTCGAGGGAAGTCGAGCCGATCGATCCAGTCCCACGCCCAACTTCGATCGGCGAGGTCGAACAGCAGCGTTTCGCCGGCCTGGCTGGGATCGGTGGAGAACTGGCCGCACAGGCGGTAGGTGACGGCATCGTTGAGGGCGAGGACGGCGTGCGCGCGCGACCAGGCGTCCGAGTCGTTCGCCCGGAGCCACTGGAGACGCGGGGCCGCCATGATTGGCATCGGGAAGTGTCCCGTCGCGGCGTGGAGCGCTTCGCCGTGCTCGGCGGCGAGCCGGAGCCCCTCGCCGACGGCGCGCGCGTCGCGGTTGGGGCCCGCGTAGAGTGCGGCGCCCGCTGCGTCGAAGATCGCGAGCCCGTACCGCATGCTGGTGACGGCAATCCCCACCACGTCGCCCGAGGTGGCATCCGCGTCCGCCAGGGCGCGGTGCGAGGCGTCGCAGAGGTGGGTGAAGATCGCGTCGATGTCGGCATCGAAGCCGAGCGGCCCGCTGTGCTCCGCGCGCGGATAGCTCCAAGGGCTGCGGGCCGAGGAGACCGTACCGCTGTTCGCATCGACGACGAGCGCCCGACCGCTTCCCCCTCCCACGTCGAGACCCATCAGCAACCGTCGCGCCACGTCATCTCCCGGGTTCGCCACGCTGCGAACTCGCAGCGACCGCGAAGGGGCAATCTACACGAGCGGGGGGCACGCTGCTGAATGGGCGGCGCCCCCATTCGCTCAGCGAACGCGAACTGCTGGGGAGCTTCGACGGTCAGACCAGGCAGCGGCGCTGCCCGCGCTGCCGTCGATCGGCGGCTGGCCCCCCGCTCGCCGGGCGCCTGCATCTTCGCGATCGAAAGGGAGAACGCGGCTCTTCGCGCCGCGCAACAGCCTTCGGGTTAGAAGCCGAGCCGTGTCCCGTCGTGGATCTCCAACGGCTCGGGCTCGCGATTCGTGAGTTCGACCCCACCGCGCAGCACGACGTTCTTGCCAAAACGGATGTCACCGCTGAGCCGCAGGCTCCGGCAGTCGCGCAGCGACGGCGCACCGTCGGGAAAGCGCTTCATGAACTCGTCGATCCGCCCGTAGTGCTCCTTGCCGAGGTCGATCGCCAGGTCGGGGCTCACGGCGGGATCTCGGCAGACCTGGAAGTCGTCCATGAGCTGGTAGGCGTCGGACCAGAGTGCCAGCAGGTCGCTCGTGGTCTTTACCGGCGAGAAACGCTCGCGCGACACGCGGAGCGCGCGGGCGTCGTCGAACGACGAGATTGCCGAGCCCATGGCGGTCTCCAGCTGGATCACCGCGGCGGAGTTGGAATCGCGCGGGTCGACGGTCTTCTCGTTGCGGATCATCGGCAGTGAGAGTACGCCGCCCGTCTCTTCGAGACGGTCGCGCAGCGCCCGGAGATCGAGCCAGATGTTGTTGGTGTTGAAGTAGCGGTGCTTTTCGATGTCCTGGAACGACCGCTCGTCGTCACGGGCGCACTGGGCGGACTCGCGGAGGATCAGCCGGCCACTCGGGATCGACGTTGCGAGGTGTCCGCCCTTGCGGTCCGCTGCCGTGCGATCGGCGACCTCCATCAGGAATGGGATCTCCTCCGAGGCGAGCCAACCGAGGATGCCGAGGTCGAGGGTGGCTCCGAGGTTGTCGGAGTTCGAGACGAACGCGTACTCGTATCCGGCGTCGAGAAGCGCCGGCAGCATGCCCGACGTCGTGAGCGCGGTGTAGATGTCGCCGTGTCCGGGCGGGCACCACTCGTAGCTCGGATCCTTCGGCCACGCGACGGGTGTGAGGTCGGACGCGACGATGCGGGGCACCTTGTGCTGGACGAAATCGAGATCGAGGCCCATGTCGATGGCCGGGTGCTGGGCGAGCACTGCGAGAGAGTCGTCTCGGGTGCGGAAGCTGTTCATGAGCACGAGTGGGATGCGGCAGTCGAAGCGCTCGCGCAGGCTCAGTACCTGGCGCGTGATCAGCTCGAGGAAGGACATACCGTCCTTCGCAGGCAGCAGGCTCTTCGCGCGGGTCATGCCCATGGATGTGCCGAGGCCGCCGTTCAGCTTCAGCACCACCGTGCGGCCGATCACCTGTTGGCCCGCGTCGGAATGGCCCTTGATCTCGTCGAGGCTCTGGAGCGTGTGAAGCGGCGAGATGTCGCTCTCCGCGATCAGACCGGTCGCTCCCGAACTCAGCGCCTCGAAACTCTGTTCGAACGCCCGGATCGCCAGGTCGGGCAATCCCTCTCCACGCATCTTCGCTTCGAAGGCTTGGAATTCTCCAGTCATCCGGTTCTCTCCCCCTCGCGCCTGGCGCCGTCTGTCTTATCGACGTGCAGCGGCTTCGGGTGAGTGGTTTCCTTCCCGCCGCGTCTCCGGTCCGAAACGCGCGGAGTCTTGATCTCGTCGAGCAGCGTAGCGTCGAGGGCGAACATTCGGGCGTCCGCGAGAACGGACGGATCGACGTCGGCGTCGCAGTACATCGTCGCCATCTGCACTTCCATCGCGACTCTGCTCCGCGGGAACGTGCGGCGTCAAGTCGCCTCCCGTCGCCGCAGCGCAATCCTCATCCGGAGCGACAGCGGCTATCATGCGGATCGATCGACGTGTCGCCCCATCCGTTCCACGCGCGAATCCATCACGAAAATACTGCGGAGCGGACATCGGTGATCCCGACCGTGAACTCCCGCGGAGACTCTGGTGCGCTCTGAATCGATGTCCGTCATTCGTGCTCTCGTCGCCACTGCCCAGCGCTTTGGCCCGCTGTTGCGACCCCATCGAAAGTGGTTTCTCTGGGGCCTGGTCTTCGTGTTCATGAGCATCGGCCTCACGCTCGTGTACCCGCAGGTCATCCGGATCATCATCGACGAGGGCATACAGGCCGGGCGGATGGACCGCGTCAACGAGCTCGCGCTGTTGATGGTGGCCATTCTCTTCGTCGAAGCGCCTGCCACCTACTTGCGCACGTATTTCTTCGACGTCGGCTCACGCCGGACGGTTGCCGCGCTGCAGAAGCGGTTCTTGAGGAGCACGCTCAGCCAGGAGATCGGATTCTTCGACAAGGAGAGCGTCGGCGAGCTCGCAACGCGCCTCAACAGCGATACGCATCAGATCAGCCTGCTCATTGCGCAGTCGAGCCCCGAGGGAGTGCGCTTCGCTCTGTTCGGGCTGTTCGGTCTCGGGTTCATGCTGCACACCTCGCCGCTGCTGACTTTGTACGTCATGGTCGTGGCTCCTCCGGTCTTCATCGGGACGAGCCTTCTGGGGAGACAGATTCAGAATCGGATGAAATCCGTTCAGGAGGCGACGGCCAACGCTTCCGCCACCACGTTGGAGGCGTACAGCGGCATCCGTACGGTCCGAGCGTACGATCAGGAGGGCGCTGAGCTCGATCGCTTCAGCCGCAGGCTCGATGAGCTACTGCGGGTTGGCGACAGCCACACTCGCGCGGGAGCTGCGCTCGAGGGCTTTACGACGCTGGCCGGCGAAATGGCGGTGGTGCTCTCGATCTGGGCGGGGGGCATGCTGATTCTGGGCGGGAGTCTGACGGCCGGAGCGTTGGTCTCCTTCATCTTCTACGCCGGTCTGGTGGTGCGCTCGCTTCGAAATCTCTCCCGCTTCTTCGCGGAGGTCATGCGGAGCTTCGGAGCGACCGAGCGGATCTTCGAGCTCATCAACCGCGAGCCGGGTATGCCCGTGAGCGGTGGAGCGACCCTGGAATTCGTACGAGGCGAGCTCGAACTCGAGGACGTTCACTTCAGTTATCCGTCGCGCCCCGGTATCGAGATCCTGAAGGGGGCGAACCTGAAGGTGCCCGCGGGAGAGTTCCTCGCCGTCGTCGGAGCGTCCGGATCGGGGAAGTCGACGATCGCGAGCCTGGTGGCACGCCTCTACGATCCCGACCGGGGCCGCGTGTTCTTCGATGGCGTCGACGTGCGCGACCTCGATCCGCGCTGGCTTCGCAAGCACGTCACCCTGGTGTCCCAGGATTCGTCACTATTCTCGCGATCGATCGCGGAGAACGTCGAGTTCGGCAGCGAGGACGCGACGTCCGATGAGATCAATGCAGCCATTGCCATCGCCCACGCAAACGACTTTCTCGACGAGCTGCCGGACGGCCTCGACAGCCAGGTGGGGGACCGCGGGGCGCGCTTGTCGGGCGGACAGCGCCAGCGGATCGCGCTCGCTCGCGCGATCCTGCGACAGGCGCCAGTTATCCTTCTGGATGAAGCCACGAGCGCGCTCGATTCGGAGCGCGAGGGTCTCGTCAAGAACGAGCTCCGCAAGCTCCCCTATCGGCCGACGGTCATCATCGTCGCCCACCGACTCTCGACCGTGGTGGACATGGACCGGGTGATCGTCGTGCAGGCGGGGCGGATCGTCGAGAGCGGCCGCCACGACGAGCTCCTGAGCCGGTCCGCCGTCTACCGCGATCTGGTCGAGAACCAGCTCGTGTCGGACTGAACGCGGCCGCCTCTAGTACCTGGGCTTCCTCGTCTGGAACAGTACCGCCTCCGCGTTGTCGTAGAGGTACCGATCGAGTACTCCCGGACGCAGGTCGAGCGCCTGCGCCTCCCGGGTGCAGCGTTCCATGGAGAGAACCGGGTGATCGGATGCGAACATGATCTTGTGCTTCCCGCGCGTATTC
>JABSQW010000490.1 GCA_013215605.1 Myxococcales bacterium | reverse complement strand
GTACTCCTCGGCACAGACGTCGCGACACAGGTCGGTATCGGCGACCACGAGATGCGACGGTTGGTCGACTTCGTGGGCAGCGCCGCTGAATCCGACGAGGTGCTCCTTGCTGAACGTGAGCTTGCCGTCGAATTCGAACTCCTCGGGCTTGCGCTTCGACTCCGGGAGCTCCGAGAGTCGCTTCATCCGGAGGTGGCCCGCCTTCTGGTGCATGTTGTCGATCAGGCCGCGCCCACCCGTGATCATGCGGATGGGCTCGTTCAGTCCGAAGAACGCGATGCCCGTCTCGACGGATGGCGAGAAGTTGCGTGCCTGGTAGTGCTCGTCGTGCACCCAGCTGTGGCGAACCCGCTCGGCGAAGCCGCCGAGGGTGACGCACGTGAAGTCCTGCCGTGCGAGGGCCTCGACCACCGTTTCCGCTGCGAGCATCCCCGTCTTGATCGCCATGTGGATACCGGCGAGGTTCTGCGCGTTGCAGAAGCTCGCGGCGTCGCCGATGAGCATGGCACCGTCGGTGTAGAGCTTCGGCTGCGAGTAGAGGCCGCCGGTGGGGATGGTCTTGGCGCCGTACCGCACGAGTTCGGCGCCCTCGAGCAGCCACGTCATCCACGGGTTCGTCTTGAACTTCTGTGCCTCGAGGTGCGAATCGCTGAACGGATTCTCCGAATCGAGGAGGGTCACGTAACCGTACGAGACGAGATCGTCCTGCATGTCGTACAGCCACATGCCGTGGAAGCCGTTCAGGATCTGCGGGAACTGCATCCCGTGCACGACGCGCCCGGGCACGTGCTTCGCGGGATCGATCTTCCAGATCTCCTTGATGCCGGTCTCGAACGTCTGCGGGTTGCGTCCGTCGAGCTCGAAGCGATCGATGAGCTGCTTCGCGAGCGAACCGCGCACGCCTTCGCCGAGGATGGTGACCTTGGCGAAGATATCCATGCCGGGCTGGAACGTCGCTTTCGGCACGCCGTCCCGGTCGATCCCCATGGCACCGGTGCGCACGCCGACGACTCGCCCTTCGGAGATGAGCAGCTCGTCGGCGGCGAATCCCGGATAGATGTCGACGCCGGCCGCCTCGGCACGCTCGGCGAGCCACTTCGCGACGTTGTTGAGGGAGACGACGTGGTAGCCGGTCTTCTGGAAGTTCGGAGGGACGATCGGAAGCTTGAACTTTCCGGAGGGATGGAACAGCCAAAATCCCGCGTAGTTGCACACGTACTCGGTGGGGAAGCCCTGTTGCTCGAAATCCGGAACGAGCTCGCGAAGCGCACGCGGGTTCATACAGGCACCCGAGAGCAGGTGGTCGCCGATATTGGCGCTCTTCTCGAGTACGAGCACCGTCGGCGGTTCGATGGGCGAGCGCCCCTCGGCCTCGGCCGTGCGGTTGAAGGCTTCCACCTGGCTGATCAGATGGATGGCCGATCCCAGCGAGGCGGGGCCCGCGCCGACGTACAGCACGTCGACTTCCATGCTCTCTCGTTCGAACGTCTCACCGCCGTTTCCCTGGCTCATTCCGACCCTCCACTCAATTCGCAAACGCGTGGTTCCGACAATAGGAGAACACCGGATCGGCAGCCAGAACGCGTCGCGGGACCGTCGGTCAGCTTTCGAAACGCGCGTCGGTGATGCTGCCAATCCGGTTCTGGACGCGCAGCCCACACGCCCTCTCGCTGGAGAGCGCCGGGAAGCGCGCGGTCACTCCCAGGAGCAGCTCATGGCCACTCGTATCACCGACGTCTGCATTCTCTGCGGTGTCTGCGAGACGGAGTGTCCGAACGACGCGATCAGCGAGGGCGCGCAGCAGTTCGAGATCGATCCTGCGCTCTGCACGGAGTGCGTCGGCTTCCACGACGAAGAGCAGTGCGCGGCGGTCTGCCCCGTGGATTGCTGCATTCCCGATAAGGCTCGCGAGGAGAGCGAGGAGGTCCTGTTCGAGCGGGTGCGCAAGCTCCACCCGCAGAGCGCGGACGCGCTGGAACTCGGGCGCGAGACCTCCCGCTTCCGCCGGCCTTGAGCCGGCAGACAGCGTGGGTACCCCTGTCGGGGCGAAATCCGGGCCGGTCCGGGCACTGCCCGGACCGGGTTCCCGAGAACGAGCGGCGGCCCGCTATCATTGCCGCCATGCCCAGCGTCGAGGCCGCACTGGTCGACATCGTTCGCGAGTTCCTCACCGCGCATCAGCTGATGCGATCGCTCTTCGCGCGCTATCGCGACGAGACGCTGGAATTCGCCGAGCTCGCCCAGCTCATCAGCGACGACGAGCAGAGCGTGCTGTTTCGGCTGAAGGAGCGGTGCCATTCACTCTTCCGGGTAGGCGAATACGGCGATCGCGTCCCGGACCACCGCGAAGCGCTCTTCGACCTCGCTGTGGGCTCGCTGTTCCACGAGGCGATGTCGTTCCGCGAGAATTTCTACCAGCGCGAGGTGTACGGACCGAGAATGCGCGCGTTGCGCTCCGAGGCGGGTGCCGAAGCGGAGGCCCTGTTCGGCGAGTTCGAGCGCATCCTCGCCTCGGTGTCGGACCGGCTTTCGAACGGGCTACAAGAGGTCGACGGTCTGATCGACCGCACACGCGACCAGCTCGGCGTGTTGCTCGTAGACCACGCGGCGAACGGGCATCTCTCGCGCTACCTCATCGAGAACGAAGACCTCGTTGGCCGCGTGTTCGACGAAGGTCTCGAGCGGCTTCTCTCGAGCATTCACGGCAGCGCAGAGCTCGGTTACGAAAGCGCGGCGCTCTCGTATCTGCGCAGTGGCTACTACACAGAGGCCGAGGCGACGTTCGCCGAAGCGATGCGCCGCGGCGGTGACCCCACCACGCTCGAGCCCAAGAGTGCCTACGCGGCGGGGATGAGAGCCTTCCTCAACGGAGACTACACGGCCAGCGTGGAGAGGCTGCGCGCCTGGGGGCAGGCCGGCGAGCCCGACCGGGAGCGCCGTCTCGCCTCCGTGGCTGCCGCGGCACTCTCGCGGATCGGCAAGTTTCTCGACGCCGAGGAGCACGCCGCGCTCATCGAGGAAGCCGGACGGGTTCTCGAGTCGTTGGGCGGCGCCCCGAGCGCCGAGGGCTACGCGGCGTCCGCCGATTGAGCGTCAGGCGGGAGCCGCGCGCGCGCGTCGCTTGAAACCGATCCAACTCGTGGCGCCGATCGCGATCAGAGCGGCACCGATCCACTGCGCTTCCGTCATGCCGAGCGCCACGCGCTCGTTGATTCGCCAGATTTCGACCGCGATGCGGCCCACGCCGTTGAGGACGAGGTATTCCCCGAACAGGAACGGACTCGTCCGCCTCCGAGACCAGAGGAAGGCCGCCACCGGGACGAGCCACGCGACCTCGTAGAGCTGCGTGGGGTGAACGGTCGCGAGCGTCGGCGGTGCGCCCTTGGGGAACGCGAGCGCCCAGGGAACGTCCGTCGCGTAGCCGTAGTCGTCGCCGACGAGGAAGCAGCCAACCCGTCCGAGCGCCTGCCCGACAGCGACCGAGATCGCCGAGCAGTTCATGAAGGTGACCACCGAGATGCCGTTGATGCGGCATCCAATCGCGCCGATTCCCACGCCCGCGATCAACCCGCCGTAGAAGGTGATTCCATCGCGCGCGAACAGGAGAGACGTGAAGGGAAGCCCCTCGCGGATCGACACGTCGACCGCGTAGTAGAGCTTCGAGCCGAACACGCCGCCGAGCATCACGTACAGGAGCAGGTTGGTGGCGAGATCCGGATCGAGTCCCTCCTCCCGCATGCGGATTGCGCAGATCCACGTACCGACGAGGAAGCCCGTCGCCATCATCAGCCCGAAGGAACTGATCGGAAAGTCGACGAACGGAATCGTGAAGATGATCGGATACAAGGTCGCGCCACACTAGAAGCTTGCGCGCAGGAGCGCCAGCACTGGTTAGGCTGGTCCTCTCGCGCAAGCGCGAGCGCAGTCAGATCGGGACCGCGAACGCCAGACTACGCCAGGATCGGGTCCCCGCGTTTCGCGATGGTCAAGTGGAACGCGGCGCCTCGTCCCGGCCGACTCTCCACCCAGACGCGACCCCTGTGGGTCTCGGCGATCTTCTTGACGATCGCGAGACCGATCCCAGTGCCGCTCTTTCGCCCGGGAACGGTATTGAGCGACTCGAAGACCTCGAAGATCCGCTCCTGGCTCTCGAGGGGGATCCCGCGGCCGTGGTCGCGAACGCAGATTCTGTGGACGTCGCCGTCGTCGACGATGGCGATGTGGATGCGCGGGTCGCGGTTCGGGCCGGCGTGCTCGATGGCGTTGCCCACGAGGTTCGAGAACACCTGGTAGAGCCGAATGGGATGGGCGTAGACGGGAGGCAGATCGTCCGGGATCTCCATGTGAAGTCCAACGGCGTCGAGCTTGGGCTTGAGCTCCGCCTCGATCTGCGCGAGCAGCGAGCGGGTGTCGACCATTTCGCGCGACTCCCCGGGGCGTCCGATACTCGACAGCTCGAGCATATCGTGGACGAGCGATTCCATCGTGCAGCCCGCCTGATCGATCCGGTCGATGAAGTGGTTGCCGGTCTCGTCGAGAAGCTCGCCGTAGTCCTGGCGCAGGAGCCGCGAGAAGCCGAGCAGGGCGACGAGCGGCGAGCGAAGATCGTGGGCGAGAGCGTTCACGCAGTGCTCGAGCTCGGCGTTGGCGCGTGCGAGATCGTCCTCTTTGGCAGCTCGCTGGGTGACGTCGCGCAGGTGGAGGAGGATTTGCTCATCCGGTCCCGGGAACGCGCCCGACGCCGCTGACACGGTGACCGGATGGCCGCTCGCGGTGGCGAAGTGCAGCGTGTGGTCCGACAGCGGCACGTCGCCCGTGACGCAGGCGAGAAGTGCGTCCAGACCGTCGAGGTCGGCGAGGAGGCTCCCGATGAGGG
>JABSQW010000489.1 GCA_013215605.1 Myxococcales bacterium | reverse complement strand
TCGAGCAGGAGGCCGTCTCGTCCCTTGATCGCCATGGGCCGCATGAAACGATCGACCTGAAAACCCGTGGCGAGGGCGAGGACGTCGAGTTCGTGAAGGCGGCCGTCTTCGGTGCGCACTCCTTTCGGCTCGATGCGCGAGATGCTCTCGGTGACGAGTTCCGCGTTCGGGTCCTGGATTGCTTCGTAGAAGTTGTGCGACACGACGAGGCGCTTGCACGCCGCGCGGTAGTCGGGGCGGAGCTTCTCGCGGAGTTCGGGATCGGTGATGGACTCTTCGAGGTGCTTCGTGCAGGTGTCCTCGATGCTCTGGATCAAGTCGGAGTTGCCGTCGAGCACCTGCGTCGCGAATCCGTCGTTGAACGAATTGGAGAGCTGCTCGTGGAGGTTCCGGAGGAGGTCGGCGTCGGTGCGGAATTCCTGGCGCTGTTCGTCCGAGTAGGGAACCTGCTCGACGGGAACGACCCACTGAGCGGTGCGCTGAAACAACGAGAACTTTCGCGCCCGGTGGGCGAGGGCTCCCGTGATCTGGATGCCACTCGACCCGGTACCGATGATACCGATACGCCGATCATCGAGCGGAACGTCGTGGTCCCACCGAGCGCTGTGGAACTTCGGCCCTTCGAACGAATGGAGGCCCTCGATTTCGGGGAGCTTCGGGTGGTGGAGGATGCCGGTGGCGGCGATTACCCACTCGAACTCGTCGGTGTAGCCACTCTCGGTCTCGACCTCCCAGCGGTCGTCGGTCCACTCACAGCGCACGACGGCGTCGCCGAAGCGGATGCCCGACTCGAGTTCGCGGCGGCGGGTGATGTTCTCGAAGTAGTCCTGAATCTCGGCACCCGGGGAGCAGAGCCAGCTCCAGTCGGGATTCAGCTCGAAGGAGTAGCTGTAGATGTGGGAAGGGACGTCGCACGCGATTCCGGGATAGGTGTTCTCGCGCCAGGTGCCGCCGACGCGGTCGGCCTTCTCGAAGACCGTGAAGTCGAGGTCGGCTTCCCGGAGCTTGATGGCGGCCAGGATGCCGGACATTCCCGCACCGATGATCGCAAACCTGGGTTGCTGTCGTACGTTCGAAGCGCTCACACGACTCTCCTGACTGAGGTCCATCGGGCCGAATCGCGGCTCCTGGCACGGCGGCGCCGATCGCTACGGTGCAGCCTGTGCTCCGCGCACGAGTGCACCCGGGTTCGCACCGGTGGGCTCGCCATCTTGCATCACGATCTCGCCACTGACGATGGTGTAGCAGTAGCCGTCTGCCTTCTGGACGAGTCGCTTGCCACCGGCCGGGAGGTCGTAGCGCATCTCGGGGCGCCGCAGGGAGAGGGCGTCGAAGTCGATGACGTTCAGGTCGGCCTTCATCCCGGGAGCCAGAAGACCGCGGTCGAGAAAGCCCACGAGTTCTGCGGTGTCGCGCGACTGCCGCTTGACCAGGAGCTCCAGGGGCAGCTTCTCACCGCGCTTTCTGTCGCGCGCCCAGTGCGTGAGGAGATAGGTGGGAAAGCTTGCATCGGAGATGAAGCTCACGTGGGCGCCGCCGTCACCGAGACCCGGCACGGCGTACTCGTGCTCGAGCATCTCCCTGCAGTGGTCGGAATTTCCGTTCGCGTAGTTGAGCGCCGGGAAGTACAGCATGCCCCTGCCGTCGTCCGCGAGGAGGGTGTCGAGAATCAGCTCGATGGGATTCACCCCATCGCGTTCTGCGCGAGCCGAAATCGACTCGCTCGCCTCGGGCTCGTAGTCCGGCGACTCCCCGAGAGCGAAGACGCACGAGAGGTCGAAACTCACCGTGCCGTCTTCCACGAGCCGCTCCCGCAGCTCGGGGGTCTTCAGTACCTCGACGCGTTCCTCCAGGGGCAGCTCAGCGACGGATCTGTAGACGGGATTCGAGAGCAGAGGCTGCAGGCTGCTGTCGAGACTCATGATCACGCCCACCGGCCGCGGCGCCACCTGGGCTCTGAGGTTCACTCCCGCCTCGTTGGCCTCTTCGATCAGCTCGAGCATGCGGCGCCACTCTTCGGGCCGCTGGTGGATCTGGGCGACGGTGATCGACATGGGGCGCCCGCTGCGCTCCGCCATCTGACGGATCATCGCGAACTCGTTCTCGAGATCGTCGAAGTCGGCCACGATCTCGAAGGCGCCGCGACCCGCGGCGCCGAGACCGTCTGCGATGTCCCAGAGCTCTTCGGGCGTGGAGGTCAGGCTGGGCGTCGGATCGCCGTCCTTCGTCCTGTGGTTCCGCGTGCGAGAGGTCGTGAAGCCTACCGCGCCGGCCTCGACGGCCTCGCGAGCGAGGCGCGCCATCTCGGCAATCTCCTGCTTCGTGGGAATGGCCCTGTGGTCGCCGCCGCGCTCGCCCATGACGAAAGCACGCAGTGCACCGTGGGGGAGCTGCGCGGCGAAATCGATCGAGTGCGGAATCTTCTCGATGGCGTCCAGGTACTCGGGGAAGCTCTTCCACTCCCAGGTGATGCCCTCGACCAGGGCCGTACCGGGAATGTCCTCGACGCCCTCCATGAGACCGATGAGGTACTCGTGACCGTCCGGGTCCGCGGGGGCGAAGCCGACACCGCAGTTGCCCATCACCACGGTGGTGACACCGTGATAGACCGACGGCTCGAGGAGGGAGTCCCACGTGACCTGTCCATCGTAGTGGGTGTGGACGTCCACGAAGCCGGGCGTCACGAGGCGCCCGTGAGCGTCGATCTCGCGGCGCCCCTCGCCGGCGGTTCCCCCCACGGAGACGAGCCGCCCGCCGTCGATGGCGACATCTCCCTCACGGGCGCGTCCTCCGGTGCCGTCGATGATCGTTCCGCCTCGGATGACGAGGTCGTGCATGTCGGGTTCTCCTGGCGTCGGGCGCTCGCGGGTCGGGGGGCGTCGCGCATTCGAGTCTACACCAGATTGCTCGGGCGACTCCCGGCGCGAAGCGAACATCGGTGTGCCCGCCTCGCCGATCGACTTAGCGAGCAACGATTCCGAGCGTCGTCATCGAGCTCGCGCGAGCGCGTCTTCAGAGGACTCGGGTCACGAGGCCAGATCCTTCTCCAGCGCGGTCTCGCTGCGGCTCCCGCCCCGATGCCATCGCGTTCTACGTTTCGTTTCCATCACGCGTCTGATACGTTCGCCGCGAGTTCAGCACGCGCTTCTCGAGAGTGAGTGACCCGATGTCTTCGACACCGCCCGACCCCCAGGTGATTCCTTACCTCTACTACGAGGATGCGGGTCCGGCCATCGAGTTCATGGAGCGGGCATTCGGATTCACGATCGAATTCGTGTTCCGCAGTCCCGAGGACGACCGGGTGCTTCACGCGCACGTGAGCACGGGACGCGGCATGCTCTTCGTCGGACCCGGAACGGAGTTCTTTGGAACGCGCGGTACACCCGATCCGGAGCGGGTTTCCGCGATGATCTACGTGTACGTCGACGACGTCGACGCCCACTTCGCGCGATCGAAGGCGGCTGGCGCGGTGATTCGCGAAGAGCCACACGAACATTCCGGCGGGAATCGGCAGTACACGGCCAGCGATCCCGGCGGTCAGCGGTGGACGTTCGCTCGACCCGTAGAACCCGCGGCGGAAGGCTAGAGTTGCGGACGTGCAACTCGACTTCGCGCCCGTGCCCGCCGTCGTGATCGACACCGCGGCCACGCAACCCCCCGCAGCGGCAGAAGCGATCGCAGGCTGCCTGGAGACTGTCTGACCCGAGGGCTCGGCAGCTCGCTCGTTCCGGTGGATGTCTTTGCGGAGGCATTCGCTACGAACTCGACACTGCGCCGCGAGGTCGGCGCGGAAGGTGTGCGGATTCACCACATCGGCAGCGTGTCGGTCTCGAGCCATCCGGGAGAGGCGACCGCGATCGTCAGCCGCTAGCGTCCATCAGCGCCCGAAGGAGACGTCATGATCG
>JABSQW010000049.1 GCA_013215605.1 Myxococcales bacterium | reverse complement strand
TACGAGGCGTCGGGCTGGACGCCGCTCGCCGACGGGCGCAGCCGGGAGGCCCTCGTGCGCTTCACCCGCCTGGCGGAACGAAACCCCCACCACGGGGTGCCGCGCGTCGGTGTGGCCCTGGCGTCGGCGACGCTCGGAGAGTTCGAGCAAGGTGTCGAGATGATGCGCGAGGCCCTGCGGGTGGATGCCGACGCGCTCTTCCACGTACCCGTCGAGCCGCGGCTTCGGAAACGCCTGGCGGGCCTGGCGAGCGGCTACGCGCCGCTGGCTTCGTCCCTGGATCGGGAGTTCATGCGCGCGAGCCTCTACTACCTGAGCGGGAGCCGCGAGCGCGCCGCGGCAGCCCTCGAACGGGCGATGGCCGAAGGCGACACGAGTGAGAGCTCGTCGAATCTGCGCCAGCTGATCGACGCTCGGGCGCGCTGAATGGTCCCCGCGAACGTCGCGAACTTTGGTAGGGTCTTCGCACTGGAGGTCTGCCCGATGTTGGAATACGCCCGCGCCCGACTCACCGTCGCGAGTGCTGCCGCACTTCTGGCCACCGCGGTCTGGCTCGCTCCCGCGCAGAGCCTCGCCGAAGCGGTTCCGGAGAACTACCCGCCCGACTACGGCGGAGCGTTTCCCCTCGCCGTCATGACCGTGCCGTTGGGGCTCGGCTTCTACCCGCTCCTCGTGCTTCCGGCGATCGGCTTCGATGGACTCGACGGCGCCACCAACCTCTGGAACCGGTTGGTGTGGCACCCGATCCAATACTTCACCCGCGACCGCACGGGCGAGCCGCAGTACTGATCACGCCTTCGACGAGGCCTTCACGCGCTCGGTGAGATTTCCGATGTCGCCGCGGGCGGCATCGAGCTTCGCTCCCGCCTGAAGATCCGGGGCCGTGCGGATCACCGAGCGGGCTCCCATCGCCTCCATCGCGGCGTGTACGTAGCGCTTGTTCACGCTCAACACGGCGGCGTTCGTCTGGGCGATTTCAACCGCGATCTCGAGTACGCGTTCGTCGAGCTCCTCCGCGGGAAACGCGCGGTTCGCGAGACCCATGCTCACCGCTTCTTGTGCGGTGAACTGGCGACCCGTGAGGTGGAGCTCCATGGCGTTGCGCATCAGGGCGAGGAAGGGAAACGGCGCGAAGTCGGGCAGACCCGCGAACTTGACCACCGGATGACTCAATTTCGCGTCATCTGCGATGTAGACGAGATCGCACGAGCTCGCCAGCTCGAGACCGCCCGCCATCGCGTAGCCGTGCACCTGGGCGATCACCGGCTTCGCGAGGTCCCACACCGAGAGGAAGCCCTCCGCGATGTGGCGGCTGAACTGCGTTCCGACGTCGGCGGTGAAGTAGGGCTGGTCGGCACCCAGGTCGGACTTGAGATCGTACCCCGAGGAAAAACACGTCCCCGATCCGCGGACGATGCTCACGCGCACGGCCTCGTCGGTGTCGGCCGCCTGCAGCGCCGCCAGGAACTCGCTGCGCAGCGCGTTGCTGATGGCGTTGCGCTTCTCCGGCCGGTTGAGGGTCACGCGGCGCACGTACGGAGCGGGCTCGTCGATGAGAATGAGGTCGTCGGCCATGGGCTGTGGCTCCTGCGGGGTGTCGGGCGCGACTGGGCGTCGTCGGTGATGTTCACGCACCACAGCGCGTCATCCTCGACGGACGTGTGATGGATCCTGCGATGTTCTCAACTGGGCGTCGAATGCGTCAAGCGACGGCGTCGGCACCCACGTGGAGCACCGCCGCACCGCGCAGCTCGCCGTCTCGCAGACGCCGCAGCGCCTCGTTGGCCTCGCCGAGGGGAAATCCGACGGTCTCCGTGCGCACGGGGATGGTCGGAGCCAGCGCGAGGAACTCGATGGCGTCGCGACGCGTCAGGTTCGCCACGGACATCACGCTGCGCTCCTCCCACAGGAGCTCGTACGGAAACGCGGGGATGTCCGACATGTGGATGCCCGCACACACGACGCGCCCACCCTTGTCGACGGCGCGCAGCGCGGCCGGTACGAGCGACCCCACCGGCGCGAAGATCAGCGCGGCGTCGAGGGGCTCGGGGGCTGGCTCGTCGGAGCCGCCCGCCCAGTCGGCTCCGAAGTCTCGCGCGAAGCGCTGCGCCTCGGTGTCTCCGGGGCGCGTGAAGGCGAACACGCGCCGCCCCTGGAAGCCCGCCACCTGGGCGACGATGTGTGCCGCGGCACCGAACCCGTAGAGGCCGAGGCGCGGGGCCTCCCCCGCCATGCGCAGCGCCCGGTAGCCGATGAGTCCCGCGCACAAGAGCGGCGCTACGGCTTCGTCCGAGGCGTCGCCCGGGATCGGAAAGCAGTAGCGGGCGTCGACGAGCGTGTAGTCCGCGTAGCCACCGTCGATCTGGTAGCCCGTGAAGCGGGCGCGATCGCAGAGGTTCTCGCGATCGCTCGCGCAGAACGCGCAGCGCCCGCACGTCGATCCCAGCCAGGGAATCCCCACGCGTTCGCCGGCCGCGAAAGCGTCGACCCCGGCGCCGAGTGCTTCGACGCGCCCCACCACTTCGTGCCCGGGCACGATGGGGAGCGCCGCGCCGGTGAGGTCGCCATCGACCACGTGCAGATCGGTGCGACACACCCCGCAGACCGACACGCGAACCAGCACCTGCCCCGCCCCCGGCTGCGGGCGGTCGGTTTCGACGAGACGCAGCGGCTCGCCCGGCCGCTCGAGCCGCATCGCGCGCATCCCGCGACTCAGACCTGTGCGGCCGGCACGATCAGGCACCCAAGCGGAGGGGTCATCGAGTCGTCTCCTGTTCCGATCTCGAGAGGCGCAGCGATTCTATCGCGGTCCGTTCGTGGGCTGCGTGGCGAGCACCAAGCAGCCGTGGGCGGCGAGGACGGGCGCATCCAGCTGCCTTTGCGGGAATGGGCCCTCCTGGACTCGAACCGGGCAGCGTCCGCTCATGAGTCCGCTGCTACGCAAGAAATTCATAGATACAACAGCTACTTATCCGATCTGCTCTCCCTGCCCCTGAGTGAAAAGGGAGCGTCTCGTGACGAAGACGCCCCGTGGTCGGCGGAAGGAAGGCGTCCGCGACAAGACGATCAACGGCGACCTGATTGCCGCCTTGCGCCACTCGACAGGGGAGAACGCTGATCTTCTAGGCGGGGATTCGACCCGCGTCGGAAACGTTCGTCCGGGCAGTGAGCTGGCGCAGAGCGTCTTCCGCGCTCGCGGGCTTGCGCCCAGCGGCACGGGCCATCGCGACCACCTCCTCGACGAGCTGCGAGTTCGTTCGTCCGTTCGCCGCGACCGGACAGTCCCCTACCCCCACGCGTACGTGGCCGTCCCGCTGAAGTGCGTGGCGCAGCAGCTCTTCGACCGCTGCGGGGGACTCGATCCCACTGGGAGCACAAACCCATTCGATCTGCCGATCGCCTCGGAGCTGGTCGAGCATTCGCAGGTAGGCATCGAGACCGTCGGGATCCGGAAGCGGGCCGTGCATCCAGCGGTCGCTGAGAAAGAACTTCAGGCTCGCGTTGCGGCCCAACCCGGCGGCGAGCATGATCATCGTGAGTCGCAGGTGTCCTGGCTCGAAGACGGCCAGCATCGCGATCAGCCCGCGCGAGTCGTATTCCTCGAGCATCCTCCGGAGGAGCGGGACGGGATTCTCGTAGACACTGAACTCGAGGGGCATCGAGTCCGCACCCGGTAGAAGCTCTCCCCGCGCGGCCATGACGAGATTCAGCGACCCCATGTCGAGGGGTCCGATCCGCAGGCCGAGTTCCCGATCGTCCGCGAGGCAAAGAACGTGGCCGAACCTCTCCTGCACCGGATCCAGCTTGCCGGACAGAAACGGTGCGTAGGTCGGGTACATGAGAATGTCGCACCCGGCCTCTCGCACGCGCAACATGGCCTCCCGGTACAGGGCCGTATCGCAGGTCCTCTGATCGCCCGTCTCTGGATCGCGCGCGTGAAAATGGATGATCGTCGCGCCCGCCTTCGCGCACGCCACGATGTCGTCAGCAATTTCCTGCGGCGTGATCGGCACGTGGGGATTTTCTTCCCGCGTGGTGGCTTCGTTCAGTCCGACTTCGATGATCACCGGCTTCATGGATTCCGCTCAGGGTTGAGTACGACTTCGGATCGAGCGTCGTCGTCCCGCAACGGAAGCTTCTCGAGGAAGTTCAACAGACTGGCTCCGTTCCCTCGAAAGCGTTGACTTCCGGCCGACCCATGAAGCGAAGCTTCTCCAGCGTGAGATCTGCGGTCGAGAAGGTTGCGGCAACCGACTTCGTCGGCCGTACGCGCGGCTCGTTCCACTCGTCGGCACTGAAGCAGTCGACGGACGCGCGACCTCGTTCGCTGCGGTGCACCTGAAAAGTCGTATCGACTTGCAACAGGCGCAGACCCTTTGACGTATTGGAGGGGTGCATGCTCGGGGCGAAGTGGATGGCCGTCGGACCGAGGGGTACCGGGTCGCGCATCGAAATTTCGAGGATCCTGCGGCGTTCGACGACCACAGTCGCGTCCACCCGGTCGAAACCCTGATGGATGCGGACCTCGCCGATCCTGGGATCGAAGCCCCAGCGCTCGGAGAGCGCCACCCCCGCCTTCTCGCTATCGATCACGCCACCGAGCAGGTACGTACGCGTGCGGGCGCCGCTTCGGCAGTTCAGTTGGGTTTCCGCGAGACAGAAGGGCCCGAGAGGTCCCTGTTTGCAGCGGTATACCGACCAGGTGACGAGGGGCGGCAACGTGGCCTGGAGAGCGGGCGGGAAGAAGGTCTCGACATCGCGTCGCGCGATTTCGAACGTCACGCGGAGCAGTTCGACCCCGGGCAACGTCAGGGGTTCCGTGTCGAGCGATCCAACTCGGGGCGCGCGCTTCGCGACCCCGTCGATGCTGCCGGTACCGTAGAGCATTTCAACCGGCCTCTCCGCTGTCGCTGAAATGGGGCATCACTTCCCGGGAGAACAATCGCATGCTGTCGAGGACCTCTTTCTGCTCCAGGACCTCGCAGCCGTTCACCATGAAGTTGATTCCATCGATACCGATCGACTCCCAGTGCTTGATGGCATCGATGATGCGCTCGGGGTCCCCGATACAGGAGCCTTCCGGAACCGCCGGCGCGTCGGAAGCGCTTCCCGCCTCCCGCTTCGCGGGCTTGGGAGCGAGATTGCCGAGGGACTGGTAGGCGTTGGAGGGGAACGCTTCGCGCGTGAACAGCAGATTCGCGTTTTCCACACCGAACCGTCCCTGCATCTGGAGACCGCGCACCCGCGCAACCTGCGGATCCGGATGGCAGTAGAGGAAGTTGAGCGTCGATACGTTGTCGTTCACGACGTCGCTTACGGGGTCACAGTTCTGGATGCGACGGTGATACTCGCGCGTTCTCCTCTCCTGCTCGGCGTATCCCGCCGACGCAACCCCGAGGCAACCGATGCCGCGCTCGGCAGCGTCGAGTTCCGTTCCAGGGCTCGTCACCGTGACCCAGAGCGGCGGGTGCGGATCCTGAATCGGCTTTGGCAGGATCGAGCGCTCGGGCATCGAGAAACACACCCCATCCCACGCCAGATACTCCTCGGTCCACATCTTGGGAAGCACCCGAACGTATTCGTCCCAGGTCTTCTTGGTCGTGTCGGGGTCAACGCCAAAGCCTCCAACCTCCGTCCACGTGGAAGATCGGGCCGTTCCGAACTCGAGGCGGCCGCCCGACAAGATGTCGAGAACCGCCGCACGTTCCGCAACACGAATCGGATGATTGATCTCGGGCACGCAGACGACCGCGCCGTGGCCGACCCGAATCCTCTCGGTCTGGGCCGCGATCGCAGTGAGCAGGAGTTCGGGCGCCGAACTGTGCGAGTACTCCTCGAGAAAATGATGCTCCACCGCCCAGACGGAGTCGAAGCCCAGCTCGTCTGCGAGGCGAGCCTGCTCCAGCGCATTGTGGAAGACCCTCTGTTCGATGTTGTCGACAAAGGGCCGCGGTACGCCGATCTCGAAGAAGATGCCAAAACGCACGTCCGTTCCTCAAATCCAGAAGGTGTATCGACCCAGCCCGTCGAGACTCCGCGAGCCTATTCTCGGAACGACGCTCTCTCATAGTGATCACGAGCCTTGCCGAAATGCCAGGTGCGAACGCGAGTGAGAGGCACCTTGATCATCACCCGGGCGCCGCGCTCGAGGCGCTGCTGACGGTTCTTCGAGAAATACGCGGGCATTTCCTCGAGCCCGCTTCCGATCCTCGCGTTCTTGGCATCGGCGGCAGCTTGGACCCGCGCACGCTCCTCGGAATCTTCCACGAGCTCGGCTTGTCCTTCGATCATTGCGCCCCGTAGGTCGAAATACTTCTCGCCCGCTTCGACGAGGCAACACACTCGGTTGTCGTGCTGAATGTTCTTGTACTTGAAGCTGCTCGACTGAATGTTGAAGTAGACGGCGCCTTCGAGGTAGGTGAACCAGAGCGCGTGCATGACGGGCGTACCTTCGCGTCTTGTCGTGGCGAGGATCAGGGTCCGTTCGTTCTCGAGGAGTTCTCCGACTTCTTCGTTCGTCATCGACGTGGCCAAGAGACCTGGCTCCTTCCCTACGCGAAGATCATTCCAGAACCCAGGTGAAATGATTAGTGTTCATTCAGAAATTACAATATCATGAATACTGTGCATATTGAGCATGAAGAACTCGGTCAGGTCGACCTGAATCTACTGGTCGTTCTCGATGCCCTGCTCCAGGAATCCAGTGTGACCCGCGCCGCGCGGCGTGTGGGGTTGTCGCAATCGGCCGTGAGTCACGCGTTGAAGCGGTTGAGAGTGCTCCTGGGCGATCCACTGCTCCTCCGCACGTCCAGAGGCATGGTCCCGACACCACGGGCTCAGCAACTTCTCGCGCCGGTCCATCAAGCGGTCGGCCAGGTTCAGGGCGTATTGGCGCCGCGCAAGCCGTTTGACCCTCTTCTCAGCTCTCACTCGTTCACGCTCTCCATGCAGGACACAGGGCAGGCAGGCCTGCTTCCGGAACTGATGCAGCGAGTGCACCGCAAAGCGCCCGGCGTACGCCTCCAAGTACATCCGGGTATCGGGGGATTCCAGGCGGACGAACTCGCTTGCGGAACGATCGACCTCGCACTGGCGATCGACCCCGCGCTGCCCCAGGGATTCCATTCGGAACCGATCTTCGACATCACCTATGTGTCGATCATGCGCACGAACCACCCGAAACTCAACGGACCCCTGACGCCCGAGGTGTTCTCTCAACTCCGTCACGTCGCGGTGCTACACAACGGATTGGTCGACCCCGATCTCGAGAGAGTGTTCGCAGCTCACTCTCTGGATCTGCATCTAGCGCTCGTCCTGCCATCTCTACTTCCTGTGCCCTGGGTCATCGCGCAGAGCGACCTCGTCGCAACCGTTCCCGAAACACTACTCAAACTACTCCCGACTGATTTTCCGATCGATCGTTACCCGCCACCGCTTCCGCTCGAAGCGACTTCGGTTTTCCTGGTGTGGCATGAACGGACGCACTACGACCCCGCGCATCAGTGGTTGCGCGAAGTGATCCGGCAGACCAGCCAACAGACGCTGCCCTTGCCGCTTCGCACCGCAGCGATGTAGAGCTGGCGGCGATGTAATGTCGAATCCAGAAGCCTCGATTCCGCGGTTCCTGCGCAGCTGTACCGATCGGTTCGGACAGAAAGAAGCGATCGTTCTCGGCGACCGGCGCGAGAGCTTCGAATCCATCGAACGCGCTTCCGCGCAGCTGGCACGAGGCCTGCTTCTCGCGGGCGTGGGCAAGGGAACGCGAGTAGGAGTGCTCTTCCCGAACGGGCCGGATTGGGCCACTGCCTTTTTCGCAGCTGCACGAATCGGCGCCATTACGGTCCCTCTGAACACATTCTACCGACCGAGAGAACTTGCGTGGACCTTGCGGCACGCCGACGTCCACACCCTGCTCACGGTAGATCGCTTTCTGAACAACGACTACCTGGCGGGTCTCGAGCACGCGTTTCCGAAACTCAAGGATTCGGAGAACAAAGGGTTGTACCTGGCGGACGCACCGTATCTGCGCCAGGTCTTCGTGTGGGGCGACTGCGACCGCAGTTGGGCGCGTCCGGCCGCCGGGGTCGAAGCGAAGGGAGAGTGGTCGTCGATCTTCGACGACGACTTCCTCGCATCAATCGAAAGTGCGGTCACGCCCTCGGATTCCCTCGTGATCGTCTACACGTCCGGTAGCACGGCGGATCCCAAGGGCGTGCTGCACTCCCACGGAACCGTGCTGCGTCACTCATTGGAACTCGCAACCCGTCGCGGTCTTCGGGAGAGCGACCGGGTCTGGCTGCCCATGCCTCTCTTCTGGATCGGTGGCGTCGCGTTTGGCCTGTTGGGCAACATGCACGTGGGCGCGACAACGGTGTTCGACGCCCCCTTCGAGGCCGGGCGGACTCTCGAGGTACTGGAGAGAGAACGCGTCACGATCTCCACCGCCTGGCCTCATTACATCAAAGCCATGCAGGATCATCCGGATTTCAAGCGTCGCGATCTTTCCGCCTTTCGAAGTGGTGACACTCAGGACGCCCTACAACCCCGCCCCGAACGGGATCCGGGTCTTCAGGCCCAGCCCTTCGGCATGACGGAGACCTGTGGACCACACACCTTTGGAGACATGACCAAGGATCTGCCCGAGAAGCTGCGCGGCAGCTTTGGAGTCCCGCTGGATGGCGTCGAGCACATGATTGCGAACCCTGAGACCGGCGAGTCTCTGCCCGAAGGAGACCAGGGAGAGATCTGCGTGCGGGGCTGGAGCCTCATGCAAGGGCTGTACAAGAAAGAGCGCGAGGAAACCTTCGATCGTGACGGCTACTACCACACTGGTGATGGAGGCTACGTGAAACACGGGAGCCTCTACTTCACCGGCAGGCTCGGTGACATGATCAAGACCGGTGGAGCCAACGTCGCGCCTCGCGAGATCGAAGAGGTGATATTGAAGTTCCCCGAAGTTCTCGAAGCCTATGTTGCGGGCATTCCAGATTCGGCCCGGGGGCAGATCGTCGCCGCCGCGGTGGTGCTCAAGCCCGGCGAGAAGTTGGAAGACGAAGAACTCAGGGGGCGCCTCAAGTCGGAGCTCTCAGCCTTCAAACTGCCGAAGCTGATCTCCTTCTTTGATGAAGGAGTCCTGCCCTATCGGGCCAACGGAAAGATCGATAAGCCAGGCCTGGTAACGCTATTGGCCGATCACCTGAGCGGAGACAACGCCTAGCGCCTGAGTCATGTGCCCGCAGTTTCCGTTGGAAGATCTCGTTCGCGCCATCCAGACATGTCCCCTTCCAGATGGCGGATCGTCGAGAAACCAGCGTCGGCGAGCACGGACGCGGCCATGCCGGCTCGGCCTCCCTGCTCGCAGTAGACCACTACGGAAGCATTTCGGAAGTCCTCGATCTCCGCCAGGCGCCCCGCGAGCTGGTCGTGCGGGATGTTGACGGCATTGGGGACATGCCCCGACGAGAATTCGCTGGAGGTCCGGACGTCAAGAATGAGCGTCGAGTCTGGCTCGGACAGAAGGTCGTCTTGGGAGATCTCTCGAACCTCCAGAGGACTCGTACTGCAAGCGAGCGCAAGCACGAGAACAGGAATGATGCGATTCATTTTTATTTCTCCATGGACGTCAGCAAACGACTTCGGTGAACATTTGGCGATGTGCTCGAGAATGAACCAGGGAATACACCCTCTCCTCGATCATCGTCCTCGATAGGCCGGCTCTTCATGATTCGCGGCAACGATGGCGCTGGCAGCGGTCGTCGTCTTTCGCGCGCTTGCGATCGAGTCGATCGGAAGAGTGTCGATCCGCATCCGGTTTTCTTGATCCGGTTCCTGACGAAAACCC
The DNA here is from genome assembly GCA_013215605.1 of Myxococcales bacterium. Lineage (GTDB taxonomy): Bacteria > Myxococcota_A > UBA9160 > UBA9160 > SMWR01 > JABSQW01. The sequence goes on along the minus strand of JABSQW010000049.1, from coordinate 10,022 downwards.
GAACCCGTGCAAGGAGTTGGAACTGGGCCCTCCTGGACTCGAACCAGGGACCGTCCGGTTATGAGCCGGTTGCTCTAACCACTGAGCTAAGGGCCCGAAGCGGGGAGGGTAGCCGAGTTGGGCAGCGGATCTCGACGCGGCGCCGGCTGTTCGCGTGGTGGGCCTTCGCGTTATGATCGCCGCATGGCAGACACCCAGAGCAGACACTGCGTCGCGGTCATCGGGGGCGCGGTCGCCGGCGCCGAGGTGGCCAGTGCCCTGGCGAGCCGGGGCGTCGAAGTGGTCGTGTTCGAGCAGAACCCGCGCCCCTACGGGAAGATCGAAGACGGTCTGCCGCGCTGGCACCACGCCCTGCGCAAGAAGGAATACAACACCATCGGCGAGCGGCTGTCGCAGGATGGCGTCCATTACGTGCCCAACACACGCATCGGACGCGATGTCGGCTTCCGCGAGGTCGTCGAAGACTGGGGATTCACGGGTGTCGTGCTCGCCTGTGGGGCGTGGCGCGATCGTCCGGTTCCCGTGGACGGCGCCGACGCCTACGTGGGCCGGGGTCTCATCTACCAGAACCCCTTCATCCTCTGGTTCAACCACATGAACGAGAAGGGCTACGCGGGGGAGACCTACACACCGAAGGACGGCGCCATCGTGCTCGGCGGCGGCCTCGCGTCCATCGACGTCGCCAAGGCCCTGATGCTCGAGACCACGCGCCAGAAGCTGAGCGAGCGCGGCATCGAGGTCGACACGATCACCCTCGAGGTCAAGGGCATCCCGAAGATTCTCGCCGCTCACGACCTCGTGTTCGAAGACCTCGGCCTCGAGGGCTGCACCATCTTCTACCGTCGCCGCCAGGAAGACATGCCCCTCGTAACGATCCCCGACGGCGCGGACGCCGCGCGCGAGGAGAAGGTGCGCGGGAGTCGCAAGAAGCTGCTCGACAAAGCCGTCGAGAAGTATCGCTTCAAGGTGGAAGCGCTCTGCATGCCCGACGAGTTGATCGTCGAGGACGACCGCCTCGCGGGCCTCACGTTCCGCCGCACCCTCGCGGAAGACGGCAAGATCATCCCCACCGACGAGACCTTCGAGCGCCGCGGTCCGTACGTGGTCTCGTCCATCGGCTCGATCCCCGAGGCCATCGAGGGCATCCCCATGAAGGGAGAGCTCTTCGCCTTCACCGATTGGGACTACGGACTCCTCGCCGACTACCCCACGGTGTTCTCCGCCGGCAACGTCGTCACCGGCAAGGGCAACATCGTGGCATCCCGCAAACACGCGAAGGGACTCGGCGCTTCGATCGCGGAGTCGTTCCTCGGCCTCGGTGACGGTCACGACGGCGAAGAGGCCGCGCTCGACGCCGCCCGCAGCGCAGTGCGCGAAACCGCCGAAGCCATCGCCGAGGGCATCGCCGTGCAGCCGCCTCTCGATGCGTCGACGCTCGATGGCCTGCTGGCCCGCGTTCGCGAGCGCCAGAACGCCGTGGGCTACGAGGGCAGCTACGCGAACTGGATCGTGGAGGTCACGCCGCCCGATCTCGGCTGATCTCGAGCCCCGCCCGACTCGCCCGACTCGCCAAACCCTCGCTTGCGGGTCGGCTCAGTTGTCGACGAAGTTCTTCAGGATGCGGCTGCGGCTCGGGTGGCGCAGCTTCCGGAGCGCCTTCGCCTCGATCTGGCGGATGCGCTCACGCGTGACAGCGAAGTCCTGACCCACCTCTTCGAGGGTGTGGTTTGCACGTTCGCCGATGCCGAAACGCATCTTGAGCACCTGCTCCTCCCGGGGCGAGAGCGTGGCGAGCACCTTGAGGGTGTTCTCTGCGAGGTTGCTCGTGAGCACTGCATCCTGGGGACACTCGGCGCTCTTGTCCTCGATGAAGTCACCGAGGTGGCTGTCGTCCTCTTCGCCCACCGGTGACTCGAGGCTGATCGGCTCCTTCGCGATCTTCAACACCATGCGTACCTTGTCGACCGGGAGCTCCATCTTGTCGGAGAGCTCCTCGGGCGTGGGCTCGCGGCCGAGTACCTGGACGAGGAAGCGCGTCGCGCGCACCAGCTTGTTGATGGTCTCGATCATGTGCACCGGGATGCGGATGGTGCGAGCCTGGTCGGCGATGGCGCGGGTGATCGCCTGGCGGATCCACCACGTCGCGTAGGTCGAGAACTTGTAGCCTCGCTGGTACTCGAACTTGTCAACGGCCTTCATCAGGCCGATGTTGCCCTCCTGGATGAGGTCCAGGAACTGCAGGCCGCGGTTCGTGTATTTCTTCGCGATCGACACGACGAGACGGAGGTTCGCCTCGACGAGCTCGCTCTTCGCCAGAAGGGCCCGCTCGCCCGAAGACGCGGCGCGGTCGAGAGCGACCAGGATCTCTGGACGCATCATGCGGGCGTCGATCTCGATCCTCTTGATCGTCTTGTCGACCTCGGCGAGGCGCGTCACGGCGCGCTGGATGCGTTCCGGGTTGTCACCGAGGCGTGCCAGAGCATCCTGGCCGCGTTGGCTGCGCCGTACCGATAGCTCCGCGAGCTGTCGGAACTCGGCGAGCGGTACCGAGAACGGCTGGGCGATGCGGCGCGCACGCACCATCTGGCGCTTGAGCTCCTTGCCGATGTCCCGGAACTCGCTGATGACCTTTTCGATGCGCGCCTTTGCGAAGCGCGTCTCTCGGAGGAGCGGCACCATCTCGCCGTACAGAGCGGCGACCTCACCCTGAAGGCGCGCGCGGGCGTCGTCTCCGGTGCGCGAGTTCGCAATGGCCGAGAGCTTCTTCGCGACCACCGCGTCGAGCCGCTTGAACTTGTTGACCTTGAGGAAGAAATCCCTGCGGCGTTCTTCCGGTGTGTACTGCGGCTCGGCGTCGTCGAGTCCATCGACGACATCCTTCAGACGCAGGTCGTTCTTCTTCAGCTCCTCGGCGAACAGGGTCACCTTCATCACGCCGAAAGGGCTGCCTAATATGGCGAGCTGCTTGGCGTGCAGGCCCGACTCGATGCGCTTCGCGATCTCGACCTCGCCCTCGCGGGTGAGCAGCGATACCTGTCCCATTTCGCGCAGGTACACGCGCACGGGATCATTGGTGGGGCCGTCGCTCGGGCTGCCCTTCGCGGGAGTGGCGGTGGAGACGCGCGGCTTCGCGGGAGAGGCTTTCTTGGCCGACTCCACGATGCGAATGCCCCGCTCGGAGAGCGCCTTCTTCGTGGTCTTGAGCTGACTCGCCGCGGGCGACTTGGCGCCGAGCGCCTCGCTCACCTGCTCGACCGTGACGTAGCCCCTGCGCCGCCCCTGCGACACGAGCCGCTTGATGACCGCCGCGTCGAAGCCCGGCGTCTTGCCGTTCTTCGAGCCCGCGGTGCCGTTCCCTTTCCGGGCGGAGGCTTTCGCCGAGTCGCCGGACCTCGCGCTGCCGTTCGCCTTCGTGGCACGCGCAACTTTTTCGCTCGGGGTCGTCCTGATCTTCTTCTGAGCAGACGCTCGCGCGGACGAACTCGTGGTGGATACGGGGCGTTTGGGGGCGCTGGGGGGCATTGGGGGGGCTCCTTGGCGGTCCTTAAGAAACTCTTGCGATGAACACACTCATCGTGGTGTCTCCATCCGACCGCTGGGACCGTGAGGGCCCGGGTCGGGTGGACCCGCGGTATGACCCGCGCGTCCGCCGGGTAGGACTCCGCCGCTGGAGGTACGGCGCAGCCTTTCCTTTTCCTTCAACAGCGTCATCGCTTCGTCGCTGGATTCACGCATCTGTCGTGTCAGAGCTTGCTGCTCTGCTTTCTGGCGGCCCGTTTCGAGCCAGCGCAGGGTGTCATCGATGGTTCGGGCGGCGGCAGCCTCGTCGAGGCCTTCACCTTCGGCGATGAGCGCATGGAGCAGCTCTCGCGATTTGCCTTCGAAGCTGTCAGCCAGACCTTCGACGATCGACGGACCTTGGCCCGCGGCGTCGAGGAGTGCCGTGATTACGTCAATGAGTGGATCCGAAGAGACAAGTGTGGCGAATTCACCCGATGTAATTTTCTCACCCAAATGAGGGTGCTCGACCAGCGCGCGGGCCATCTGGTAGAGCACACGCTGCTCGGGAGTTTTGCGGCGCGGCGTGATCGGCACCGCGTCTCGCGGGTCTGCACCGCGAGCTGCCGCCCGAATCGCGGCGGCGACGTGCTCCTGGTCGACCTCGACCGACATCGCGAGGCGCGACACGTAATCGGCCCTTTCGACGGCCGACGACACCAGCGCGATCGTGGGTGCAACGGATGCAACGGCGTCCGACTTCTCGGCCGGCGTCGATCGACCTCGCGCCACGGCGCGGCGAATGGCGAGATCGACCGCAGACGTCGCCTCGGCGACGAGCTCGCTCAGCGCCTCGGCGCCTTCACGACGCAGGAAGTCGTCGGGATCTTCACCGGGCGGCAACAGCGCCGCTTCGACGCGCAGGCCCGCGGGCAGCAGCACTTCGAGGGAACGCTCGATCGCCTTCTGTCCCGCCTCGTCTCCGTCGAACATCAACACCACCGTTTGCGTGCGGCGATGCAGCTCGCGCGCGTGATCGTCGGTGAGCGCCGTGCCACAGGTGGCGACGGCTCCCTCGATGCCCGCGCGGTCGAGTGCAATCTGATCGAAGTAGCCCTCGACGACCACGGCCTGCTGCGTCCGGCGGATGGGTTCGAGGGCACGTGGGAAACCGAAGAACGACTCCCGCTTCCTGAAGACCGGACTCTCGGGGGTGTTGAGGTACTTCGCGCCGTCGTCCTTGCCGATCATGCGACCGCCGAAGGCTACGACGCGCCCTCGCACGTCTCGAATGGGGAAGGTCACGCGGCCGCGCAGGCGATCGTAGTAGCCACCGCGCTCGCGCTCGGCCAGCAGGCCGGCGCGCGCGGCGGTGGCCTCGGAGTGCCCGCTGGCGCGGAGCTGCTTGGCGAGGGTGTCCCAGGATTCGGGCGCGAAGCCGATGCCGTGCCGCTCGATGCTGGCGGCATCGATGCCGCGGTCTTCCAGGTAGGCGGCACCGGGATTCCCGGGCGCTTCGAGGCACTCGCAAAAATGCTTCTGTGCGAACTCGAGGAGAGTAAAGAGTTTCTCGGAGAGGCCGCCGTCAGCGCCGCCCGTTTCCGGAACTTCGACCCCGGCTTCCCGTCCGAGTACGCGCACGGCCTCGGGGAAGCTCAGGTTCTCGATCTTCATGAGGAACGTGAACGGGTTGCCGCCTTCCTCGCAGCCGAAGCAGTGGAAGGACTGGCGCTCGGGGGTCACGTTGAAGGACGGGGTCTTCTCGTCGTGAAAGGGGCAGAGCCCGACGAAGTTGCGTCCGTTCTTCTTGAGTGTGACAAAACGACCGACGAGGTCGACCATGTCGACCCGGTCGCGTATTCGCTGAATAATATCGTCGGGGATCCGACCCAACCGAATCGCCCCCGCCCTACCGTGACATCCTTCTCATTTTCTTGAGAGCACGTTTTCTGGCAGCCGCCGCTTTCTTCTTCTTCCGGATGCTCGGCTTGTCGTAATACTCGCGGCGCTTCAGCTCGCTAAGGACGCCCGCCTTTTCGCACTGCTTCTTGAAGCGCTTCATGGCGACTTCGAAGGGTTCGTTGTCACGGATCTTGATCACGGGCATGGAGGATGGAATCTCCCTATCTGGCGTTGCGGGCGTCGCGCCGGGGTCGAGCGCGGGGTCCGGAGAATAGTGGTGATCGAGCCGACTTCATGTGATGACCGGGGTGAAAAACACTTCACAGTGGAATTGTTTTTCCCTCGGCCGAGCATTCACGGAAAATCACGCGCAGAAGCAAAAAACTTTTCAAAGTCGGCTAGTTCGGTCACTTTTTTCCAGACCATAGAACGCTAGCGCACACCTGGGGGGGCATCAACCGACCCGCGGGTCTCCGTTCCAACCAGCGGTTTACGCGTTGGAATTCCAAGCTCGATCAAACGCCGCTTGACTTCTGGAACCGTCGTCTCCTTGAAATGGAAGATGGACGCGGCGAGCGCCGCCTGCGCGTGACCGCCCTCCGGGCCGTCGCCGAGTGCGGCCGCCATGTCTTCCGCGCTTCCGCCGCCTCCGGACGCAATGATGGGGACCGACACTTCGTCGCCGATGGCGCGCAGCAGCGGCAGGTCGTAGCCGCTCTTCGTTCCGTCGCGGTCCATGCTCGTGACCAGCAATTCACCAGCACCTTCGCCCGCAACCCGCCGCGCCCACTCCACCGCGTCGATATCGGTGGGTCTGCGACCGCCGTGTGTGCAGACCTCCCAGCTGTCCTCCGAACCGGAGCGCCGGCGCACGTCGAGCGCCACCACCAGGTTGGCGCTGCCGATCTTCACCGCCGCTTCGCCGACCAGGTCGGGGTCCTCCACGGCGGCGGTCATGATCGAGACCTTGTCCGCTCCCGCGTTCAGCAGATCGCGGATGTCCTGGATACTGCGGACGCCGCCGCCCACCGTGAGCGGCATGAAGACGCTCTCCGCGGTACGAGCCACGGTGTCGAGCAGGATCCCGCGACCCTCGTGACTGGCCGTGATGTCGAGGAACGTGACCTCGTCGGCCTCCTGGGCGTCGTACATCTGAGCCACTTCCACCGGATCGCCGGCGTCGATGTGGTCGATGTACTGGACGCCCTTCACGACGCGGCCTTTGTCGACATCGAGACAGGGGATGATGCGCTTCAGGAGCACGCTTGCGCCTCGAGCTTCTCGAGCGCGCGGCCGAGATCGATTGCGCCGGTGTAGAGGGCGCGTCCCACGATGGCGCCCGCGATTCCGCGTGCCGCGTGCCGCGCTGCTTCTGTGAGGTCGTCCTCCGTGGCGACGCCACCCGACACGATCACCGGGATCGACACCGCGTCGGCGAGCTCCACGGTGGCGTCGAGGTTGGGGCCACTGAGCATTCCGTCGCGCGCAATGTCCGTGTAGATGATGGCCGCGACGCCCGCGTCCTCAAAGCGGTGGGCGACCTCGGGCGCAGAGGCTTCGCTCGCTTCGAGCCAGCCTTCGACGGCGACGCGTCCGTCGCGGGCGTCGATGCCGACGGCGACGCGCCCCGCGTGCTTCTTCGCGGCGTCGCGTACGAGCTGCGGGTCGCGCAGGGCGATGGTGCCGAGAATGACGCGGTCGATGCCGGCGGCGAGGGCCGCTTCGATGGCTTCGAGGCTGCGGATTCCGCCTCCCATCTGAACCGGGACATCGCCCACCGCTTCCGCGATCGCGCGAACCGCATCGGCGTTCACCGGGTGTCCCGCTTTCGCGCCGTCGAGGTCGACCACGTGGAGACGGCGGATCGGATACCGCGCGAAGCCCGCGGCCACTTCGGCGGGAATGTCTCCGTACACCGTGGCCTCGTCGTAGCGACCCTGGCTGAGGCGCACGCAGCGACCGTCGAGAAGATCGATGGCGGGAATGATTTCGAAGGGGTGGGTCATGGGGTCGGTGTCGTTCGGAATGTTGGGTTCGCCGTGTCAGGGTCGGTTGGCGAGCGCCGTGGCGGTTTCGCGGGCGCCCCATTGCGCGATCTCGGTGGATGTGAGCCAGCGCAAGCCGCCGCCGGGGTAGCGTCGCGCGTTGGAGAGGTGCTCGGTGAGAGCGTGCTGAGTCTCGTCGAAACGGCCGCTCCAGAGTTTGAATCCGCTCGGCGCTTCGTGGAGCGTGACCTGGAAGGCCACGCTTGCGGCGCGCTTCGAGCCGTACCACTCGCCGATGCGCTCGCGGTAACGCAGCAGCTCCCCAACGACGACGCTCGTGGCACCGAACTCCTCCGAGACGACGCGCGCCACTGCACTCGCATCGAGGCGCGGCGGGATGACGCCACGTGCTTCGAACGCGATCTGGAGGTCGCTCGCCGGAATGGTCGCCACCCCGGCCCCACCGAGCGCGTCGGTGAAGAAGCGGGTCAGCAGGTCGGCCGCCTCGGCTCCCGAGATCTGCGCGTCCGTGCGATCCCGCGTGACCGAGAAATTCGGATAGAAGGGCATGATCGCCACCTTGCGAAGCGGATTCGCGCCCTTCGCGAAGTACTGCTGGTGAACGCTGGGCGCGGGGGGCGGCAGGCTCTGACCGACGAAGCTACAGCCGGCCAGAGCGATGAGGAGCGCGATCGCGGCAGCGACCACTCGCGCGACAGGCAGCGCTTCGCGGCGAGCCGTCATCGAACCGTCTCCACCCAGGCCGCGTACGCGTCGAGCATGCGCTTGCCCGCCGATTGGCTCTTCTCGGGGTGGAACTGCACGGCGAACATCGATCCGCTGGCGGCGGCGGCGGTGAAGCCGCCCCCGTAGTCGGCCGTGCCCACGGTGAACTCGGGCCGCGACGGCACGGGCCGGTACGAGTGGACGAAGTAGTAGATGTCCTCTTCCGGGAGGCTCGCGAGCATCGGGTGGTCGCCGCTGAAGCGGACCGTGTTCCATCCAATGTGGGGCACACGAAGCCGCTCGCCGGAGGGACCCCGGTCCGGAAAACGCTCGACGCGGCCCGGCATCAGTCCGAGCCCCGCGGTCACGCCGTGCTCGTCCGCCTCTTCGAAGAGGACCTGGAGGCCGAGGCAGAGTCCGAGATAGGGACGCCCGGCCTCGATGGCATGCCGCACCGCGTCGTCGAGCCCCTTCTCGCGGAGACTCCGCGCCGCGTCCGCGAACGCCCCGACCCCCGGCAGCACCACCCCATCGGCCGAGCGCACAGCCGCCCCATCCCCGGTCACATCCGGCTCGAGCCCAGACCGCACGAGCGCCTTCGCAACGCTGCGAAGATTTCCCGCGCCGTAGTCGACCACAGCAATCCGAGGAGCAGAAGCGCCCATGGGGCCCCAGAACCTAGCCCAAGTTGCCAACGGGTTGGGTTAGGGGATCAGGGAGCGGGCGTTGCTGTTCATGATGGCGCGGATTTGTTCGGGGGGGCGGCCTTCCAGGAGAGCGGCGAACTCGGCGGGGTTGGCGAGGCCTTCGGCGTGGGGGAAGTCCGAGCCGAAGAGGACGCGCTCGGCGCCGATGAGGTCGATGAGCGCGCCGATGTTCTCTTCGTGGTACGGGGCGACCCAGATGTGTTCTTTGAAGACGTCACTCGGACGGCCCTTCACGTAGCCGCCGGGCCAGGGGCCGGCGCGGCCCATGCCCTTCATCTTGTCCATGACCTTCAGCATGTAGTCGACCCAGAGTGAGCCGTTTTCGATGCTCAGCACCTTCACGTTTGGAAAACGGCCGAAGAGGTTGTGGAGGATGAGCGCGGTGAGCGTCTCCATGATGGGGCGGTCACCGAAGAAGTGGGTCCACTGGAACGCGGATCGCTGATACGTCCGCGGGTTTGCCTCTTCGCCCCAGGCCGTCGAGAAGAGGTCCATGTATCCCGAGTCTCCGATGTGATACGCGACGGCGAGACCGGCCTCGTTTGCGCGCGCCCAGAATGCGTCGTACCACGGATCTGCGGGCGAGCGACCGTACGCGGGACCGGGCAGCATCGAAACGACGCGCGCACCGCGCGCGAGCAGGCCGTCGAGTTGTTGCACGGCGAGGTCGCGATCGCGAAGCGAGATCAACGGTGCGGCGTAGATGCGGCCGGCATGCGCGAACCCCCACGTTTCGTCGAGCCAGCGGTTGAAGCCGTCGAAGTTCGCGTACAGGAGCTCGACGTCGTGCTGCATCCAGTACTCGATCATCACGCCGAACGACGGGAACAGGAACGCCGACTCGATTCCCTGCTCGTCCATGAGTGCGAGGCGCGGGCCACGCTCCAGGTACTCGGGCGGCGTGGGTTGACTCGCGGCATCGCTCGGCAGGCCACCTTGTTGCGTGCGGAGCATTTCGCGAAGCGCGCCCGGCCTTACACACGTGTCCTTGACGAAGCTGGTTCCGTCGTTGATGAGCGGTGCATCGCCGTAGAAGAGCTGTCGCGAACCATCCGGCTGAACTTCGAATCGAACCGCGCGATCTCGGTACTTCGGATCGACCCAGTCCGTGAAGCAGTTCTCGGGCTCGTAGTAGTGGTTGTCGGCGTCGAAGAGCGCATCGTCGGGCGCGTTCATCTCGCGTCACTCCGCTCGAGGAGAAGCG
>JABSQW010000488.1 GCA_013215605.1 Myxococcales bacterium | reverse complement strand
GGGCGGGATCCCGGAAGCGATTGGCCCCGGGGAAACGGAGCGAACGAGCCGAGGCGCGGAACGCTGCGGCTCGACTTCAGCCGACGAATCGGCGCCGCCAGCCACCTTTGGACTCGAGGATCCTGGCGAAGCTGGAGCGAATACCATCGAAGCGCGGGTCGCGGACCAGATTGACCTGCTCCCAGGGATCGGCCTCGAGATCGTACAGCTCCGCCTCCGAGACGACGCTGGCGTCGTGGCGGTGTCCCCGCCATTCGCTGTATCGATAGCGTTTGGTACGGAGCGATCGTCCGAGGACCCGCTCGAGGGCGCAGACCGTCGAGGCCATCTGCTTCCCGGGGCGGGAGGGATCCGACAGCAGGGGCGTCAGGCTTCGTCCCCGGCCCGCCGGCTCCAGTCCCCAGAGCTCCGCGATGGTGGGTACGAGATCGACGAGTTCGACCAGCTCGTCACAGATCTCGCCATTTCCCGAAGCTCCGGGTATGCGGACGAGCAAGGGTACGCGCGTCGACTGCTCGAACAGCGTGGACTTGCTCCAGCAACCGTGCTCTCCCAGCTGAAACCCGTGGTCGGATAGCACCACCACGATCGTGCTCTCCGACAGGCCGGCCTGCTCGAGGCCATCGAGGATCACACCGATCTGGGCGTCCATGAAGCTCACGCACGCGTAGTAGGAGGCGACTGCCTTCTGCACCCTGGCGGGCGTCGGCTCGAGGTAGTTGAAGATGTCGTAGTTGCGGCCCCATCTCTTCGCGACCTGCGGAATATCGACGTCGCGCTCGACCGGCGCATTCGGGGCTGGCATCTCGGCGGGATCGTAGAGCGAGACGTACTCCTTCGGGCACACGAGCGGAACGTGGGGGCGATCCAGGCCGACGGACAGAAAGAACTGGCTCTGGTCCTGAGCGAACCCGTCGAGCAATTCGGCCACGAGGCGGGACCGGCGGCCGTCGAGCTCCTCGTGTTCACTCCGGCCTGAGTCACCCACCCACTCCGACCGCAGCTGTCTCAGGCGATTCTTTGCGCGCGCCCATTCCCTCGAGCCCTTCTCGAAGCTTCCGCGCTCGGCGCTCCACGCTTCTTCGATCTCGACGAGCTCTCGCTCGAGCGAATCGTCGTCGGGAAACCGAGGAACCCGCGGGCGAGACGACGGACCGAGCCGCTGACTCGCGATCCCCGCGTACCCATCCGGGAGATCGCAGAGCTCGAGGCGATCGAACGCGTCGAGGTACGGGCCCGCCGTCGCGGCGGAGTGGAACAGTTTTCCGACGTTCGCAGAGAAGACGGGCTTCGCCCGAACGAGCTGGGGGAGCGTCTTGGCATACGGCGGCAGCATCCGCTGTACCGGGTCGAGGTTGTAGTAGACGTTGGTGGCCGCCGGCCGAAGCCCGGTGAGGAACGAGGCTCGGGACGAGTTGCACACCGTGGCCTGGCAGTAGGCGCGGTCGAAGCGCACGGCGGTCCGCGCGAAGGCATCCAGGTGCGGCGTCTTGACGAGGGGGGCGCCGTAGCAGCCGAGGGTCTGCGGACTGCAGTCCTCGATCACGACCATGAGGAGATTCATGCGGCCGGTTTCCCGCACGTCGACGGGTCGCCGACCACATCCCAGCGAATTCGCTGCGATGCCACCGCCCACGAGCCCCGCGGTTCCCTTGAGAAAGCTCCTGCGGTCCATCGCGCCTTCGCAGTCCCCATCGGTCGGGTTGGGACGCGTTCGGGCTTTCATCTTCACGACACGTTATAGAATCCCCGATTCGCGATCCACGCTCCCGACGACCGGCGCCTATGCGGTGGGGCTTGGTAGACAGGAAGTTCAAGCTGCGTTTTCGCAGGTCCTATCCTAGAGGTTCTGTCAATTAGGAACCCAATACGGGGAACGGACGAGCGGCAACTACGCACCTGACGCCACAGGTCCTAAAATCAGGAGCTTTTCGGATCCCGCGTCGATTCTGACTTTTTCGGCGAGGCGGTATGGCAACTGTCGCAATCGGGGAAATGGTTGGAAATTCGACGGAACAGTAAACACTGCGATACCGGTCTTCCCGATGAGCCCGAGCACCTCATCGAAGAAGTGTTCGAGGGACCAATGGAACCCGATTGTGTAAAAGCCGTAGAGCAGGTCGAACGGTCCCGGCAAATCCTTCAGCGCAGCCAATTTGGCGTCATGGATCGTCACATTGGTGATGCCGTTGTAGTCGAGCACGCGCCGCAATTCTGAAATCGTGCCGCAGAACGAATCCTCGAAGCGCGGTCCATTCAATGTGTATTTCGTGGTCTCACCATCGCCCTCGTAGGCGTGAAGATCGCAGTCCTCCCACCCGAACTTCTTGCTGAAGAACACGATCGAGCGGCCGAGACCGGGACCGATTTCGAGGACGCGCATCGGTTTGGCGAGAGCCGACAAGGTATCGCTCAGAGGCTCGTATTCGGCCCAGCAGGCCCCGTTTTGATCGGACTCCCAGAGACCCCGGCTAGTTTCATTCGGGATGAAATCCAGGTGGGGGGAGATCAGGCGGATCGCTCGCACAAGCGCCTCGGTCATTGGCGGCGATCGGAATACCCGTTCCATACCTGGCTATTGGGGACCGTAAATCACACGCTTGATGCGACGGACTGCACCGCGGACTGACGCCATGCGAATATATTACCTCCCGGGCGCGTCGATGGAAATCTTAAGGAAATTCCGCGCGGTAACTTGTTCCCCGGACCGGGGCACCGGCGATCTGCGCGGCGGCAGAGTTGGTGCGCGCGTAGAGCGCGGCGATCGGGTCGGAATAAATGAGCCGCCAGCCCGGCTCGGAGTTCATCAACCGCGAGGCGGGAGAGCGTAGATAGGAAGTTCAAGCTGCGTTTCTGCAAGGTCCCATCCTAGAGGTTCTGTCAATTAGGAACCCAATAAGGGCAGGAAGCATACGGCGCGCTGTTTGAGCTGGTCCGAGTATGGATGTTATGACGAGTCCCCGTGGGCGCGGTGCGGCGGGGATCGAGTGAGGATGAGACTCGCTCGATCCGGGAGCTGCGATCCGTCCGTGTAGGCGGCTCTTAGCGCGTGGGCGAAGATGAGGTGGATGATTTCTTCTTCTTTTCCTGCTTCAGCTTCTTCTTTTCTTTGGTGCTTAGCTTTGCCGCATTCTGCTTTTCTTTCTTGCCTTTGTCTTTGCTTCCCTTGTCACCCATTGCGATGTTCTCCGTGTTAGGTTT
>JABSQW010000487.1 GCA_013215605.1 Myxococcales bacterium | reverse complement strand
GGCTCAGGGTCACCGGCGCGAGGGTCGTCGGGCTCAGGGTCGTCGGCGCGAGAGTCGTCGGGCTCAGGGTCGTCGGCGCGAGGGTCGTTCCCTGTGCCGAAGCTCCCGACGGAAGGCCGAGGGACAGGATGATCGGCGACGCCCAAGCGGCCTTTAGGATCTCCCGGCGGCTAACGCTCGCCTCAGGCTCGGCGGCGCGCTCCTTCTCGAGGCGCTCCAGACGCCGGCGGACGTCGCGAAGCTCTTTGAGCAACTCGGTCCGCGTCCGATCCGACTCCGACATCGCTGGCTCCCCACCTGAATCGGCAGTCTTGGAAGGTCTGCAGTGGATCCGGATGCTTCGAGCGAAATTCCAAAGTACCTTACCATTGGAACGCTCGACCCGTCGAGGCGAATTCCCTTTACGACGACTGGGCCCGAGCCGCGGCGCCACGGAGAAAGCGACCAAGCGTTCGGCTACGATCGCCAGTCGCGCCGGGGCCCGCGGGGACGCCGCGGGAGCGCGCCGGCGGGACAGGATCGAACCTAGGGAAGCGATGCCCGAGCTCGACGACCGCTGGAAGACCTGGATCTGGCAGAACGTGGGCCGCGGCTGTCACAAGGACCACATCTTCAAGGCCTTGATCGAGCGCGGCTTCGCCTACGAGACGGTGCGCGACGAGCTCCGCCACGAGCCGACGGGCCCCCTCGAGGCGATCGAGGTTCCGATGGCTTCGGGGCTGGCCGAGCGCGGGCAGCTGGATCTGGTGGCGCTCGAGCGTCGGCAGCTTGCGCCGTTCCTCTGGGAGATCCCGAACCTCCTCTCCGCGAGCGACTGCGAGGTCCTGATCGAGGCAGCGCGAGATCAGCTGACGCCCTCCACGGTCGTGCAGGACGTCAACAAGCAGGGCGAGGAGGGCGAGGCGCGCACTGAGCATCGGACCAGCAGCGGCGTGGTCTTGCACGTCGACTCGGAGACGTCTCCCGAGTTGGTAGCGGTCGCAGTGGACCTGCGCCGAGTGATCTCCGACCTGACCCACCTCCCCGAGGATCACCAGGAGGGCTTCCAGATCCTCCGCTACGACGTGGACGAGCGCTTCGATCCGCACCGCGACGACTTCAGAACCGGCAGCGAGTACCTGCGCTGGGAGGGGCTGCGTGGCGGCCAACGCCTGTTCAGCTTCATGGCGTACCTCAACGACGTCGAAGAGGGCGGAGAGACGGTGTTCCCCGAGCTCGGTTTCTCGGTGCCGGCTGAACGCGGCAAGGGGATCTTCTGGGCCAACGTGCTCGACGACGGCCGACCCTACGCGGCCGTCATGCACGGGTCAGTGCCAGTTGCGAAAGGAGAGAAGTGGCTCCTGGTGTGCTGGATCCGCGAGGCGCCGTTCGGAAAGGCCCTGGAGCGTCCGGGGATCTCGGACCTCCGCGGCCTCGACGTCTGGATCCCGCCCGAGATCCCCACGGTGCGCCCGGACTGGATCGTGGAGGCGACCCGCGAGCAGCTTCGCACCGTCCCCTACCTTGACGCGGGCGGGCCCGAGTGCCGCGGCTTCGAGAAGCGGCCCGTCGACCCGGATCTCTACCAGGAGGTCCTCTCGACGTACCGCTCCGTCGAGTCCGATCTGATGCTCGAGGAGGGGGGCGCGATCGGCACCTTCGTCTCGACGGTCCGACCCGATCTCCCACCCTCGCTCTACCGCGAGGTCGAGGAGTTCAACGCGCTGGTCCACAAGATCCTGAAGCCCCTGCACGAGGAGTGGTGCCGCTTCGAACTCACCCCGTCGGCGTGTTACGGCTTCCGCGTCTACCTGCCGGGCGCGTTTCTCCTCGACCACGTGGACCGTCCGCACACCCACGTGATCAGCTCGACGCTGTGCGTGGACCGCGACGTCTACACGCCCTGGAATCTCCACGCGGTGGACGCCGACGGACGCGACCGCGAAGTGAACGTCGAGCCCGGGGAGCTACTCCTCTACGAGAGCGCCAGGATCCCACACGGTCGCCCGGTGCCGCTGAACGGGCGCTTCTATGCGGGGCTCTTCGTCCACTACCAGCCGGCCGAGGACTACGCGCTCTGGGTCGAGTCACCGCGGGACTGGTACGCTAGGCACCGCCCGTAAATACAACGGCCAGTAAGCCGCGGCGACTAGAAGGTGCGCCTCATGATCTACACCGTCTTCAGCACCACCGACAGCCCATACATGCAGTGGCAGTCGGAGCTGCTCGAGTACAGCTGGAAGAAGGTCGGCCAGCCCGGAGACCTGATCCGCCTGGTGTCGACCGACAATCCCGGCTCGGTTCCGCAGCACAAGTACGCGCGAACCGTCGCCACACGCCAGTGGAAGATCCACCCATTCACCGGCGACGACTACGCGCCGTACAACAAGCCCTCGTCGCTGGTGGAGTGGATCTACCGGGAGCGGCCCAATGGAACACTGCTGCTGCTCGATCCGGACTGCGTGTTCCGCCAGCCTGTGGAGCGCGAGGTGGCGCCGGGCAAGCCCGTGGGCCAGCACTGGATCGACTTGCACATCGGCGACGAGCCGCCCTTCGGCCTGGGCAATACCTTCGACAAGGTACGACCCTACTGCGTGAACGATTCGAGAGCGGCCGACCCGGTAATGATCCCGAACCTGATCCACACCCGGGACATGCAGCGCATCGGGCTGCGCTGGCTCGAGCTCACGGGCGCCGTGCGCCAGCACGCCCGCAATCGCGAAGACAATCCCATGTGGGAGAGCGACATGTTCGGCTTCATCATGGTGAGCGCCGAGTACGGCCTGAAGTCGGAGCGGGGCGCGCTCGGGATCTGCACCAACTGGTCGCCGGAGAGGGTGAAGAACGCGCCCATCATCCACTACTGCCAGGCGATCGTGGACCGCGACGGCAAGGACATCTGGTCGAAAGGCAGCTATCGCCCCTGGGATCGCGCGCCGGACCCGTCCCTCGCCGCCGAGGACTACGGGCGCGACCTGCTCGCACTCGTGAACGAGTATGTGGACCAACAGGTCAGCGCGGAAGGCGCGGTGTTGCGTCCGCGGCGGCGCCCGGGCGTGACCCGGCGGCACCGGGCCGACGAGATCGAGTTGCTGGCTCCCGGCAGCGACCAGGCCCACGTCCTCAACTCGAGCGCCGAGGCGATCTGGGAGCTCTGCGACGGCGAGCGCTCGCTCGAGGCCATCGCCGAAGATCTCGGCCGCCGCTTCGAGGTGGCTCCGGAGCAGATCCTCGGCGACATCGAAGCCGGCGTCCGCGCGCTCGAAGAGGCCGGCGTCCTCGAGCTCTAGGCCCCGCGGCACCCGCCCCAATGCTCCAGAACCGCATCCGCTTCATCTCGGCCCAGCCCGACCAGCTGCACTTCGTGTGGCAGACGTACGTCTATCTCCAGAACTATCTCTCGCTAGGCCTCCCGGCACCCAACTGCATTGCGCTCTTCGGCGCGCCGCCGGGCGAGCCGCCGTCGAACGCCCTCCGCGCCCTCCAGGCACGTTTCCCGGACGCCGACATCCGACACTACGAAGACACGCGCGACGAGGCCGGACAGGACTACCCGCCCTCGATCCAGCCGCACCTGATCGGGAAGGCCCTCGCGGACTCGCCGGAGTGGGAGGGTGAGCTCTGCTTCTTCCAGGACTGCGACGTCGTATTTCGTCACCTACCCGACTTCGACCGCATGCTGCGCGAGCACCCGCGCGCCTGCCTGCTGAGCGACACCCTCGACTACATCGGCTTCGAGCACCTGCACGGCCGCTGCGAGAAGATCCGCGCGGAGAAGCCCGACGTCCCCACGGACGAACTCATCCACAAGATGTGCGAGATCGTGGGGATCGACGTCGGCCTGGTACGCCGGAACGAGAAGGGCTCGGGCGGCGCGCAGTACCTGCTCCAGGGCGTGGGGCGTCCGTACTGGGAGAAGGTCTATCGCGACTCGGTCGCGCTGTTCGCGTTCTTCAAGCACTACCTCGGTGGCCTCGGCCTATCGAAGCCGCCGAAGGAGTACGTGCAGATCTGGACGGCGGGCATGTGGGCCTATCTCTGGAATCTCTGGCTTGCCGGCCGCGAGACCGTGGTGCACCCGGAGATGAAGTTCCTGTTCAGCGGCGCCGTGTCCAAGGAGCCGGCGGCCATCGTGCACATGGCGGGACTCCACGACCAGCTCAAGCACAACCACTTCGACAAACAGGACTGGGGGAAGCTGAACCCGATCGACGTTCTCCGAAGCCAGCCTTACCTGTTCGACCACTTTCCCGAGGGCACGATCGCCCGGGAGTACGCCACCTGGATCCACCGGGCGGCCGGCCTCGTGCCGCGCTGGCGCCAGCCCCTCGCGTCGGCGAAGCGCTGGCGCCTGCTCGCCTGGAAGACCGAGAGCAAGAAGGACATCTGGGACGTGGAGCGCGTCCGGCTGCGTTTCGAGCCGGGCGTCTCCATCGTCAGCCAATTCGACTCGGGGTGCGCGGGCAAGGGTTACGAAGTCGCCCACGCGTTCGACGAGGGTGCGGCGTTCTGGGGCGGGCGTCCCGAGCGCCGGCCCGGCTGCCAGCCCTGCTTCTACCTCGGGGTCGAGCTCGACCGCGCGGCGGTGCCCGAGAAGATCGAACTCACCCAGCGCGAGGGCCCTCACGCCGCGCTCGTGGCGATCGTGCAGTTCTCCAACGACGGCGAAGAATGGGTGACCGGGCACGTCGCCCCCCTGAATCCACACGTGACGGACCAGACGATCCTGTATCGCTCGGAGGCAGGCCGCGCGGCCTGCGGCTGGCGCATCGTTGCGCGCACCACCTCGAGCGGCTTCGGCTGGGACATCGCACGGCTGAGCTTCCTGCGCGAGCGCGATTCGGAGCGGGGCGAGCCGTGCTCGTCGGGCCACGCATTCCCGGAGGACCCGCCCCAGTACGGCCCGCAGAATGCCTTCCAAGAAGGCGTGGGCTACTGGGGGGGGCGAGCGAACGGGGAAGGGCTCTTCACGCTGGGGCTCGAGGCGACGGGCGGGCTCGCCGTGAACCGGCTGCTGCTCGAGCAGGGCGACGACCACTGGGCTCCGCGGATCGAGATCCAGGTGCAGGAGGACGACGGCCGCTGGGTCTCCTTCCGCGAGGTGGACAACCTGGGCCCGGGGCTGAACGACATCCTGCTCTTCGAGGTCGCGGAGCGGCAGACGTGGACGGCACCGCGGCTCGCACCCGAAGGCGAAGACAGAGGCTCACAAGGGCAATGAAGACGGCGGCGGATCGGAAGAGTAAGCCGCGTAACGGGCTTGCGTCGCAGTAGATAGGAAGTTCAAGCTGCGTTTCCGCAAGCTCCTATCCTAGAGATTCTGTCAATTAGGAAACCCAATACGGGGACATTCCGGCAAATTCGGGGCTTGAACTTCCTATACTCTCTGTCGTTTGCGTGGCTTGGGCATGCGGCCATTGTTCATGACTCATAGCTCGGCCGATAGCGAAAAACATCGCGACTGGATGTAGGAGACTGACTGATCTGTGGGTGTCCGGGATTAGCACCGGCTTATTGCCGCGGCACCACCCCGTACTGCTTGGTGACGATACCGCCCTGCCACAAGTCGCCGAAGTCATCGCTTTGTGCAACTTGCTGCAATTCAACAAATGGATCAATCCCTTCCTCTTTGAGACGCCGGTAGTAGCTCCCGCCCTCAAGGTCAATGGGGCGCATGTGTTTCACCGGCGCCTCATCGATGATGGCCAAACGGCCGTGACGCAGTAGATGTGCCCATAGAAGATCGACGCCCCAACCTGAACGCGTGGCATCAAAAGTGTCGAGCAACTGCAGCAAAGCTGAGCGCCGAAACAGGGCTCGCCCCACTTCAACGAAATTGACGAATCGCAGGCGGAAATCATGCTGCCGAACCGTGATCCCGAACGAGTAGTTTTCAGCGTTAGCGATCGCCGGCTGTGCCAGGTCAAGCTGAAATTCATGAAAAGTGGAGAACAGGCGATTAATACCTGCGGTTGATATGGACAAATCGTCGTCCGGCAACCAGATGGAATCGTAGCTCGTCAATTCTTCTTGGTAGTGGTCGATCGCTTTGCGGGTGATTTCCAGCTTGAATCCCCTTGCATCGAGGAAGTAATCCGCGTCCTTGCTGTGGAGCCCGGGCTCGCCATAGTTGACGAGCATAAGATCGAAATTCTTTTGGCCCTCCAGCCACTCAGTATGACAACTGTGACGGTCCCCAGTTGTGGCAATCACGAGATTTCGGGGCGTCCTGCCAGTTGGTAGGTAAGCTGCATGAGGTCGCATATCCTGATGTTTGGGGTTATACGGATAAATTGCAGGAGCAACCCACAGGGCAGGCCTGTTCAATCCCAGTATTTCCAAGCGCCTGTCATACAACCAACGCTCACTGTCTTTGCACCCAGTTCTGGATTCCGGAGTAGTGCAAAAAGAAAAAACACTTGAATAGCCCGGCAATGAACGAATGATGCCCTTCAATATGCTGTGGTACTTACTGATGCTTTCCAATACGACAAACTCAGGACTGAATTTTCCGATGATGTAAGAAATGGAATTCGTTAAAGTGCTACTCTCTTTGGGATGGCTATCGATCTCAAATCCGCTGTGTCCCAAAGCTACAAGGACATCACAACGATCAATTCTTTTGGCGAATTCGTCATCCGATAAATCAAAATAATGTTCCAAGTCCGTTGACTTCTGCTCCAGGCCCCACCGGAAATAGTTCAAGTCGGTCGCTTCATAACTGTAATTTATTCCGTACTTCTCAAGGTACTCAGGCAGCCGGCCATTACCACAGCATAATTCTACGAAATGCCAATTTTTCCCATTCTGATTTCCTTCAGCGTGATGACTCAGGTGTTTGGCAATTTCTTCATAGCGGTAATCCATTTCATCCAGGTATTCCCAGGTTAGGTCATGCCCCAGGTCGTAGCGCATCAGCAGACTCCCTTCCTGAGCCGGGTGTGAAAAAATACGGACCGACTCATGTATAGAAAAGTGCTGCTCAAGCGCTTGTTCAAACTCACTGATATTGAAAAAACACTGATTGGGGTTTTGCCGGATCACGGTTGCAGATCCCTCGATCAGCCATACAAAGAGAACTGCTCTGCCGCCTTTCCTTATGACTCTGAGATATTCCTTCAGGACATCGCGATAGTCGATAACGTGATCAATCGTGCTGAAATCCAAGAGCAAATCGACACTGCCGTCCGCTAGCGGCAAGCTGGTCACGCTGTCATTAAACAACTCAATATTATCAATTTCTTGTAACTGATCCCGTGCCAGACCCAAAGTACGTTTGTCAATCTCGACTGCAAAGATTTTGCTGCAATTGGGGGCGATCTCCCTGATGATATTTTTGTTTTCGGACTGCTGTTCGCTCTCATTGAACAAATCAGTTTTCAATACCACGGGCTTCCCGGCGGCTGTCAGGGTCATGGCGGTGTTCAAATAATATTGAAATACCTCTCGAAAAGAGCCGCATTTAACCGGGGGCGGTCTAGTTCGATTTGTTAGCATGCGTCTATTATCCCCCATAGCCGCAAACCCGTCATGACGATTTCCTGTTTTGTGATAACAATGGAAGGCGAAAACGCGCGGCAGGCATACATGAAGTCGCAACTGGATGGAATGCGTATCCCCTTCGAGTTCTGGCAAGGCAATCGAGGGAGTCGGCTTGACCCGCAGGCACTGATTCAGAACAAGGTAGTGACCGAGTCGTTTTTTTCAGGTGATCAACAAGGGTTGAGCATTGAGCTGGCACAGGCCGGGTGCGCTCTGAGCCATCAGAAACTTTGGCAGCATTATTCTGAACACCTCGCTTTCACTCACATGCCAATGCTGATACTGGAAGACGACGCCTGTCTGGACCAGACATTCTGTACCCGCCTGAATAGCATGTTGCTTGAGGTGCCATTTGGCACAGACATCCTTTACTTTGGGTATATTGCCGAATCAAAAGATGGGGAAGCCCTTGGATCGGGCCTGCGTCGGGCGCGCCACCCGCGGACCACGACGGGCTATCTGGTTTGGCCACATGGCACAGAAAGGTTGCTGTCCCGGGTGTTTCCACTGTCAGTACCCATTGACGAAGCAATGGCCAGGCTAATCTGGCTTGGGCAATTATCCGCCTGCATCGCTGACCCTGAACTGATCGTCTCCAACCCGGATTTCAAGTCAACTATTTGGTTTCCCCAAGACTAATCGCGAAAACCCATTGCGCTTCTTTCGTGGGTAGATAGGAAGTTCAAGCTGCGTTTTTGCAAGGTCCCATCCTAGAGGTTCTGTCAATTAGGAACCCAATACGGGGAGGGTCGAGGTCTTGCCCGATCCGTCATCGGGAACCGTGAGGTGATGAACCATCTCGTAGACCACCGGTTCGCCTGCGTCGCCGAGCCCGGGCCGCAGGGGTCGCGAAGGCATGTCGTTGAAGGTC
>JABSQW010000486.1 GCA_013215605.1 Myxococcales bacterium | reverse complement strand
GGCGTCTCGAGACCGGCGAGCAGACCGCAGAGCGCGGTGTTGTTCGCCTCGGTGGCGCCGCCCGTGAACATCACGTGGTCGGGGTCGACACCGAGAAGCGTTGCCACCTGGGCGCGGGCGGTGGCGATGACGTCGCGCGCTGCGTCGCCGTCGGCGTGGACGCTCGACGGGTTGCCGAAATCCTCGCGCAGCACCCGCGTCATCACGTCGACCACCTCGGCACGCACCGGCGTCGTGGCGTTGTGATCGAGGTAGACGCGCCCGGCGGCGCTCACGCGCCCCCCGCCGCGGCGTCGCCCCTGGGATTGAGCTCCGCGAGGAGGTCCGCGAGGGTCCGCCCAGCCGATCCCTTGCCGGCCCCTTCGTCGATCTCGGCCATCACGCGGTCGACGAGCTCACGCACGTCGTGGTCACCCGTCGTCGACTCGCGCTCACCGCGCAGTGCACCCAGCACGTCGAGGATTGGGATGAGCTCGGCGGGACGGCCGAGCTGAAAGCCTCCGTCCTGGTCCTCGGCGCCGTGGGGTGCGACGATGCCCGCGTCGTGCAGCCGCGCCACGACGTCGCGTACGGTTCGCACCGGCACGAACATCCTCTCTGCGAGTTCCTCTGCGGTGAGGGGCTCACCGCGGTCGCGGAACGCGCGCGCCACCTTGACCACGATGCGCAAACCGATGGACTCGCGCTCCGCCGCGCCGGGTGGCCGCCCGCGCACTTCCCGGCGGTACAGCGCCAGGTTCTGGAACGCGAACGCGACCTCGGCGCCGAACAGCGCCACCGCCCAGAACAGGTAGATCCAGACGAAGAGCAGCGGCAGCGCCGAGAAGCCGCCGAACAGCGCGTCGTAGCGGGCGACACCGAAGTTGAAACCGATGTAGAGGTTTTGCGCGGCGAGGACGAGCACTCCCGCGACCCCACCGCCGAGCGCAGCCGCCGACACCTTCACCTTCGTGTTCGGCAGGAACCAGTAGAGGAAGGCGAAGGCCACGCACAGGACGATGGTGGGCGCGTGCCTGAGACCGACCTCGTAGGCGAGCGCGAAGCCCGGCACCTCGAGGAGCCTTTGCACGAGCCACTGCTGCTCGAGCGCAGCGGCACCGGAAAGGGCCGTCACCAGGAGAAGGGGTGCCACCACGAGCACGGCGAGGTAATCGGGAAAGCGCCGACCCCACGAGCGCTGCTGGGTCACGCCCCAGATGCCGTTCAGGGCCCGCTCGATGTTCGACAAGCCGAGCACGGTGGTCACGAACAGTGACACCGCGCCAATGGTGCCAAGTCCGCCGAAGTTTGCCGCGGCGACGAGTTCGAGAATCTGAGCCTGGGCGTCGGGGCTCACGACGGTGAACTGCTCGACGATGAGCGTCGCGAGGTCGCCACTGCGCACGCCCACTGCGCCCACGATGGCGATCACGACGGCGACCATGGGGATCAGCGAGAGCACCGTGAAGTAGGCAAGAGCACTGGCGCGCAGCAGCAGGTGGTCGCGGATGAACCCCTCGGCGACCATCACGCTGAACTGCAGCGCCGAAAGCCCTCGCGCGGCCCAGCTGCGGGGCTCCGGTGTGGCGTTCCACAGCTCATCGCGGACGAAGATGCGCGCCCGTTCGAGCTGCTCCCAGGTGTTCGTGATCACGCCCATCCGAGCGCCTCCCGCCGGCCGACGTCCAGAAGATCGGTCAAGCGCCACCTCCCACGGCCACGTGAGCCGCGAGTCCGGCCACGATCCCGCGTCCGATTCCGTGCACCCGCACGAGGTCATCGAGCGACGTGAAGGGATTCTTGGCCCTTTCCGCGATGATCGCGCGTGCCCGCGCCGGGCCGATTCCCGGCAACGCCTCGAGGGTTTGCGCATCGGCGACGTTGGGGTCGATCTTCAGACCGAAGAGCAGTCGCGCCGGGCCGCGCAGGGGGCGGGCGGATGCCGGGCCATCGCAGGAGACGTCCACGCTGCGCCCGGAGACAGCCGTGGCCTCCGAGGGATGCGCGCAGCCGGGAACGGGCGTCTCGGGCCACGGCAGTCCGAGGAGGAGCAGCCCGGCGGCGAGAGCGAGCGCTGCGGTGGCGCGGGGATGCGCGTCGCCCCCGGCGTTTCGCGCTGACCGGCCGGCGCTCACGCGCTCACTGCTCCTCGACCGGCTCCGCGGCGCCGCTCTCGACGAACGCGGCGTGGAGCGCGCGAACCGCGAGCTCGGTGTACTTCTCCTCGATGACCACCGAGATCTTGATTTCGCTGGTCGAGATCATCTGGATATTGATCCCCTCGTCGGCGAGCACCTGAAACATGCGGGTCGCCACTGCGGCGTGATCCTTCATCCCGAGACCGACGATCGACACCTTCGCAATGTCCTGGTCGCCACTGACCTCGCCGACACCCACTTCCTCTCCCGCTTTCGCGGCGAGCTCGAGCGCGCGCGTGTAGTCGTCCTTCGGGATGGTGAACGTGACGTCGGTCGTGCCGTCGTGGGACAGGTTCTGGACGATCATGTCGACGATGATGCCGGC
>JABSQW010000485.1 GCA_013215605.1 Myxococcales bacterium | reverse complement strand
GCTCCGCGCAGGCGGATCTTCGGTCGTCATGGCGTCTCCTCACAGGCAAAGGCAGTGGGAGCTACCGAATCCCCGCCGAGGCGTTACCGGCACAACGCCTAGCAGCCTGTTGAAATACCAGGCCGCCAGGCCTTTGTCGTCAGGCGGACGACATGGCGAGCGATAGCGAATGGGAGCTGCGATCAGCCCGGAGCACCCGAGCGCTGGTGACGCACCGTGTGCGCGACCCCGCAACGTGGTGGCGCACCATGGCCCAGAAGACGAGCAGGGCGCTTAGCGCGGCTGCGATTGCGCCTTCGGCTGCTCCTTGGAGCGCCCTGGGGGTTCCGACCCCGAAGAGGCGCCTCGTAAGCAGGCTGAGATTCCGAGCCGTCGCCTGAAGCACGTGGCGTCGGTCCACGTTCTCGAGACCGCGAAGCCAAGCTCGGCGGCCCCCTCCGGTCTCGCAGGTGTGGGCGAAGCTCCGTTCCACCCGCTCGCTTCGCAGTCGCTGGAGCTTCTTGCCCCGATCGCCCCGGACTCTGCGCCGATTCGCGTAGACAGCGTCCTTCCACTCGGCTGGCTTTGTCGTCCAGCGACGCTTGCCTCCAGTGACTCGAGGCTCTGGGATATAGGTTCGCAATCCGGCTTCGCTGGCCTCGCTGAGGACTTGCTCCTTGTGATACCCCTTGTCTGCGATCACCTCCTTGATCACGGCTTCGCTGCCGCACGCCTCCAGGTTGTCTTGAGCAGCATTCACGCTCGCCAGCAGGGTTCCCGAATCGGCTCCGATCGCATGTAAGACCCGCGCTTCGAGGATCAGCTCGGTCTCGACGTCGATTACGTGCTCGGCCTTGTAGGCCAAGCGCGTTCGGCCGTCCTTCATTCTGGCGATTCTGCAGTCAGGGTCAGTTGGCGACTTCCAGACGTCGTTCTTGACTCGCTTCTTGCCCTTGTTCTTGCGCTTCTTGTCGAAGCGACGCAGCTCGTTCGCGCTGGGTGGGTCGTCGTCCTCGTCTTCGCCGTGCTCCTCCCGATAGAGCCGTGTCAGGTACTGCTTCCAGTCCTCACCCGTCTCTCGCACCACGATCCCCTTCATGGCTGCGTTGGCTTCGAGCATGGTGGCGTCGACGGCAACCGTCTTGCCCTTGAGCAGCCCCTGCTTCTCGGCTTCCAGCAGCACGAGTTGAAAGGCCTGTCGGTCTACCTCTGCCGGAACCCTCTGCCGGATCTTGGTCAGGCTCGAGTGGTCGGGGACCCGCTCTTCGAGCCCGAGGCCCAGAAACTCACGCAGCGACAGGCTGTCCGAGCAGCGCCAAGCGATTCCTCGCTGAGACGTGATCCCCTCGAAGTAGCCCACGAACAGCATTCGGTAGATCACGCCGGGGGGAATCGAGACGCGCCCGCCTTCCTTGTAGTACGGCTCCCAGAGCGCTTCGACCTGGCGGTCGAAGTCCATACCCGCCAGCAAGCGGTTCAGCCGCTCGTAGAACGGGTGCCCCGGCGACTTCGGCAGGGACGCCGCCGTCACCCAGAAGCTCTGCTCGGTCGGTTCGCGACGCCCTAAAGCCATGTCGCCTCCTGTGCCAAGCGCGCATCATCTGTGCTGCCACCGACAGCGATTTTCAACGGGCTGCTAGGCCGGAAGGATCACGGTAAGTCGGATTCGGAGCCAGCCTTCGGCTCCGAGCCGATCCCAGCGAGAGCGGATCGGAAGAGGCGACGGGCAGTTCGCGTGATGCGGAATTGGAACGGAAGTCGTCGCGCGCGGGCAGTCCTTGCGCCCAGCGCGCGTGGCGCGCGTCGTTCGTCCCGGTTGCGGAGCGTCCGTTACATAACGACGCGAGGCGTGGCGCAGAGCTTGGCGTGCACCGCCGCGAAGGCTCGGGCAAATGGGCAGATCGAGGAGAGCTGGATCCACACGCGTCGCACGGTGACCTTGACGCGGGCGGCGATCTTGAGGAGCTTCACGCGGATCGTGTCGGCTCGGGCGCCTTCGAGGCTCGTGCCTGCGAGTCCCAACTCGCGCAGGGCTTGCACGAGCAGGTAGGCCACGGAGGCGTAGTAGAGCCGTACCTGGTTGGCGTAGAGCGTGGAGCCGCTGACCCGCGTCGCGAAGAGGTAGAGCTGCTTCTCCTTGATCCGGTTCTCCATTTCGCCGCGCGGGCAATAGCCGTGCTCGTAGAGGACATGGGCTTCGACCTCCTCGCGACTGAAGGTCGTGACCACGAAACGCGGATTCGAGCCCTTCTCGAGGTGCTCAGCCTTGGCGACGACGCGACGAGGTCGGTCCCATGAATCCAGTGTCTCGTAGTTGAAGTCTGCGTAGACGCGGGCGGGTAGCGCGCCGCTCTCGAAGAGTTGGGCAGCGAGGTCGAGCTCGTCGCTGACCTTCCCGACGAGTCGCTCGTTGCGGGCGATCCCAAAGACGAAGTCGACGTCGTTTGCCTCGCACCAGCTCATAAGCGCGTTGCGGCAGAAGCCCGAGTCGCCGCGCAGGACGATCCGAGTCTCGGGCCAGCGCTCGCGGACCTGGGCCACGATCTTCTCGCAGACGCTCTGCGCGTTCCTGGCGCCGTCCTTCTCTGCCGTCTGGAGCAGGGCAGCAAGGAGGAAGTCGCCGCAGTAGACGTAGAGCGGGAGGTAGCAGTAGCTGCGGTAGTAGCCGTGAAAGAAGCGGCCCTCCTGGTGGCCGTGGAGCGGGAGGTCGGAGGTGTCCAGGTCGAGGACGATCTCCTTTGGCGGGGCCCCCTTCGAGCGCTCCAGGCTGTCGAGGAAGTGGCGCACGAGCAACCGATCGACGGCCTCGAAGTCGAGGGAGAAGCGCTTGTAGCGGTCGTGCTCGGGGTCGTCGCAGGCCAGCTCGAGGCGGTTGAGCGTCGCGCTGCTCGCGAGCGGAGCTCCTTCGCCGCGCTTCCGACCGTGGGGATCCAGTTTCCCGACGGCGACGGCCAGGAGGCTGTCTTCACGGAGCCGGTCGTGGTCGTTGAGGTCCTCGTAGCCGAGCACGTAGCCGAAGGTCCGCTGTCCAACGAGGTCCAGCTTGGAGTGCTCGACGAAGCTGGGATTGCGGTGGTCAGCGAAGCAGTCGGCGAAGCCGCGCACGAGCCCGGTCCGCTCCTCGACCATGCGGAGCAGGATCGCTCCGCCGTCGCTGGAGAGCCGCCCGCCGTCGAAGCCGAGGGTGATTTCGCGGCGCCCGAGCCGTCCGCAGGAGAGTCCCGTCGGGGTACAGTCTGTCGTCAAGGTCGTCGTCTCCCGTTTGCCGTTTCGAGGCTTCGCAACACCGTTATGGCAACGAGATACGACGTCCTTGCTTTACGTACCGTGATGCATGCGGGCTAGGGGATCTATCAGCACGTTCTCGGGCTTCAGGTCGCGGTGCACGATCCCCAGGCCGTGCGCGTGGGCCAGCGCCTCTGCGATCGCCTCCAGCAGATCCAGGCGCTCCTCCTGGG
>JABSQW010000484.1 GCA_013215605.1 Myxococcales bacterium | reverse complement strand
GACCTCTACTTCGACAACGTCGGCGGCGGGATCCTCGACGCGGTGCTCGGGCAGATCGCGCTGCGCGCCCGCGTGGTGCTGTGCGGTGCGATCTCGCGCTACAACGAGACCGAGAGGGGGCCCGGCCCGAAGAACTACTTCAACCTGACCCTGCAACGCGGTCGCATGGAGGGCTTCATCGTCCTCGACTACGCGGCGAAGATGGCCGACGCGGGCAAACAACTCCTCGAGTGGGAGCGCTCGGGCAAGCTCGTGCACAAGGAAGACGTCCAGAAGGGAATCGAGAACGCCCCGCGCACGCTGCAGCGCCTGTTCCGAAGCGAGAACTTCGGACGCCAGCTGCTTCGTCTGGCGGAGTCGGGAAAAGCTCTACCGAGCTGATGAAGACCCGCGCGGTACGGTCTTGCCGAAGCCGGGCTCACCGAACCGGACGCTGTGCGATCACGATTCCGCCCACGATGCACGCGAGCGCGACGAACGCGACGAGCCGCACCGGCTCGCCGAGCAGCGCGATACCCGCGACGATCGCAACGGCGGGAATCAGGTAGTTGATCTGCGCGAGGAACGTGGGGCCGGCGGATCGCACCACCGTGAAGTACACGAGCGTGCCCATCGCGGTCGAGACGACACCGAGCCACGCCAGCGCCGCCAGCGATGTCGCTGTGGCTTCGATCGAGAACGGCGCGTCGAACGCGAGCGAGACGGGGACGATGACGAGCGTCGCAAAGAGCAGGGATCCGGCAGACGACACGGCGGCGTGCATTTCCGGAAGCCGCCGCGCGATCACGCTGTTCGCGGCGTAACAGAGTGCTCCTCCCAGCACCGCGGACTGGTGCAGGAGGTCGCTGCTCCCGCCGCCGAACTCGCGCATTGCTTCGGGTCCCATCAGGACCGCCACGCCGACGAATCCGAGCACGAAGCCGATCGACCGTCGGCTGGTCATCCGCTCGTCCGTCACGAAGAAATGCGCAAGCACGAGCGTCGCGAGCGGATTGATCCCCATGAACAGCCCCGCGAGTCCGCTGTCGACGCTCTGCTGGCCCCAGCTGATCAGAAAGAACGGGATCGCGTTGCCGAGTACGCCGAGACAGAAGAGATGCAGCCAGACGCGCGGCGATCGCGGCAACGGAAGCCTGCGCACGGCTACCCCGGCGCACAGGAGCAGCGCGCCGATGCTGATGCGGCCCGCTGCCACGCTCGCAGGCGGGATCGTTGCCACCGCGAGATCGGTGAACAGGAACGCCGTTCCCCAGATGCCGACGAGGGCGAACAGCAGCCCCCAGTCCCGAGGCGTTGCTGAGCGCGACGACGCGGTCGGAGAGCTCAGCGCGCGATCTCGGCCATCAATTTGAGAAGGTCCGCGGTTCCCAGCGTCTCGTCGCTGCCACTGAACTCGCGGTAGAGCGTCGCGACGTTCACGACGATGCGCTCGGCGTCGCCCCAGCTCGCGTAGTCGCCGAGGGCGATGTCGCGAGCGGCCTCGGGGATGCCCATCCCCGCGTCGTAGCGCTCGCGCGCTTCGTCCCGCACGTAGGCGAGGTACTCGCGCACCGCCTTGGCCCCGCTCTGGTCGGTGATCGGCCCATGGCCGGGAACGACGATGTCGACGTCGAGGGCTTCGATGAGCTCGCACGCGCGGATCCAGTTCTCGACCGGACCTTCCCACATGATCGGGGTGCCCTCGATGAAGAGAATGTCGCCCGTGAAGACGGTGCGGTCATCGACGCAGTGGATCAGTATGTCTCCGCGAGTGTGCGCGGGACCCACCTCGAGGAGGCGCACCGTCTTGTCTCCCACGGGGACCTCGAGCTCGCCCTCGAAGGTGCGCGTGGGCATCGCGATCTCGATGCCGTCGAAGTGGAACGGACCGAACGCGCGCTTGAAGAACGCTCCCGCCTCACCCATCGCGTCGGCGTTCTCGAGGAGCTGCGCCAGCACCGCCGGGCTCACCTCGCCCATCTCCTCCGCGGTGGCCTTCGACGTAATGATCTCGGCGCCCTCGACGAGGCTGTTGCCGTAGCAGTGGTCGCCATTCGCGTGGGAGTTGACGAGCGTATCGATGCGGGCCGCCGCTGGCGTCGCGTCGCGCATGGCGTCGAGCATGGCGCCCGTGAGCTCGAGGTCGAAGAGTGTGTCGACCAGGAGGGACGCGTCCGCGTCGGTGATCAGACCGGCGTTGCTCCAGCCCCAGGATCCGTCCGGTTGCAGCCAGGCATAGCAGCCCTGGCCGATTTCCTGCAGACCGTGGGTGAACGCGAACTTTCCGGTGTTCATGGATTCTCCTGACGCGGGGTCACCGCCCGCGCATTGTATCTGCCCGCGAGAGGCCACACACGGACGCTCGGTTCGCAGACGAGTTGGACGTGTACGGCCGGCCCGCCGCCGTCCGCATCGGCGTCGTGAGGGCCGTTCGCGCCGGCTCCTCGCGGCCAGGCGTGGCACAATGCCGCCGTGCGCATTCTGGCGGGAATTCTGCTCGGGTTGGTGTTCGTCGCCGCCCTCGTCTATGCGACGTTGCAGGAGACGGGCGTCCAGTGCCGTGTGTGCGTCAGCTTCAACGGCGTGCAGGAGTGTCGCACCGGCTCCGGGAGTGACCGCGACACCGCTGTTCGCGGTGCCGTGGCCACCGCCTGCGCGGTGCTCTCGAGCGGCGTCACGCAGGGAATCCGCTGCGACCGCACGCGCCCCGACAGCGTGGTGTGCGAGTAACCGCTCGTTCGCGCGCCCGCGTCGGATGTGCAGTACCGTCGACCCAACGTCGGAGAAGAGTGTGAATCACCGCTCGTCACGCATCGCAATCCTCGTACTTTGTGCACTGCTGTGCTCGTCGCTCGCCGGCTGTCTCAACGTCGGCAAGCCCTTTCCCACCGAGCGGGTCCAGTCGATCGAGATCGGAGAGACCACGCGCGACGACCTGCGCGAGATGTTCGGCGAACCGTGGCGCGTCGGTCTCGAGAACGGCGAGCACACCTGGACCTGGGGCGACTACCACTACAGCGCATTCGGCGCCGCCACCACGCGAGATCTCGTCGTGCGCTTCGACGAGCGTGGGGCGGTGAGCTCCTACTCGTTCAACAGTACGTTTCCCGAGGATCTCTGACGGACCGAGATCGCTTCTCGTTGTCTGTTGAATTCGTGTGAGCGTGAATCGATCGATCCATCAGGCGGAACCCGGTTGGGGTTCAGCCGCGCCCTCGAGAGAGGCGGAACCGTCCTCGCCCTGCCCGAGCCGTCGCCGCAGGAGCTTCCCGGCGGCGTTGCGCGGCAGACTCTCGACGCAGCGAAACGCGACCGGGATCTTGTACCCGGCGAGGTGCTTGCGGCAGAAAGCCTCGAGCTCTGCGGCGCCGGGAGCGGGATCCCTCACGACGATCCACGCGGCCGGTCGCGCTCCAAACTCGGCGTCGGCGACGGCCGCGACCGCGGCTTCGATCACCGCGGGGTGCTCGGCGAGCACCGTCTCGATCTCCGCGGGATAGACGTTCTCGCCGCCGGAGACGATGAGGTCGCTGCGACGGTCGAGCACGCGGAGTCGCCCGCCTGCGTCGAGGCAGCCGATGTCGCCGGTGTGGAGCCAGCCGCCGCGAAGCGCGGCCTCGCTGGCGTCGTCTCGATTCGCGTAGCCGGGCGTGACGATCGGCCCGCGCACCAGAATTTCGCCGGCTTCTCCCGGCGCTCCGCCCGGCTGCGCTTCGTCAGCCACGGCGATGCGCACGTCGATGCCGGGCAGCGGCGCGAGGCCTGCGTCGAGGGGGCTGTGGTTGTCGTCGAGGAGGCGGGTGGCGACCTGGGAGGTGGCTTCGGTGAGGCCGTACGTGGGAGCGATGGGAAAGCCGAGATCGCGCGCGCGCTCGAGGAGTGTGAGGGGGGCGGGTCCGCCGCCGAGAAGCACGCAGCGAAGTGTCGTCGGAGCCGGACGGTCTCCGCGCACCGCGAGCAGCCGGTCGAGCATGGTGGGTGCGAGCGAGGCGATCGTGATGGCATCGGCGTCGAGGCTCGCGTCGACCGCTTCGGGGTCGAACCGCTCGTGGATCACGGCAGCCGATCCCTGCAGCACGCTGCGCGTGAGAATCGACAAACCGCCCACGTGGAACAACGGCATGCAGACGAGCCAGCGGTCCGTGGGCACAGCGCCCTGGTGGAGTGCCGACGCCGAGGCGCTGGCGCTGAAGTTCGATCGCGTGAGCAGGGCGCCCTTCGGATCTCCCGTCGTGCCCGAGGTGTAGAGAACGGCGAGCGCATCGCCGAGGTCGATTCCGTCGGGCTCGTCGCGTCCGCGGTCGACGCATTCGAGCGTCGCTCCTGCGATGACCAACCTTCCCACACCGCGCGCCTCGAGGCAGGCCGCCTCAGCGGGTTTCGCGAGGTCGTCCGCGCCGTGCACCAGGTGTCGCGCCCGGCAGTCGCGCAGCCGGGAGGCGAGGTCGCGCACGGTCAGCCGAACGTTCAGGGGGACGGCCACGGCGCGACAGCGATCGACCGCGTGCAGGAGTTCTGCGAACGCGGCACTGTTGCGGAGCAGGATGGCGACCGCATCGCCCTCGCGAACGCCGAGTGCCCTCATGCGGGACGCGAGGGCAGCGGCCCGCGCGTCGAGCTCGGCGTATCGGATTGCGCGCCCCTCCGTCACCAGGGCGACCCGGTCGGGAGAGTGAGCGGCGCGTCGCTCGAGCCAGCTCGCGCTCGGCTTCACGTCGGGATGCAGAGCACCGGCTCGCGCGTCGCGGCGTCGAGCAGGTCGTCGTCGGGGTGCACGCCGAGCCCGGCGTCCGGCGGTAGCGTCAGCGCGCCGTGGCGAACCGAAAGACCGCGGGCGATGTCGGCTTCGAGGAGCGATCCCGTCGCGAGTCCGCACGGGAGTCGCGGGCCGGCGGCTGGCTCGGGAAGTGCAACGGCAGCCTGGAGCGCACCGGCGATCCCGAGACTCGAGTCGATCGAGGACGTCACCACGCAGTCCACGCCGGCATCGGCGGCGCGCTTCGCGATCGCCGCCGTGGCGCGGACTCCACCGAGGGTCGGTGGCTTGAGGATCAGAACGTCGGCGGCCTCGGCGTCGAGGAGAGCGATGGCGCTGCTTTCGTCCGCAACCGCTTCGTCCGCGGCAATGCGCACTTTTGCACGGCGACGGAGCGATGCCAGGGACTCGAGGTCGTCGGCGGGAACCGGCTGCTCGACATACTCGATGCCGTAGCGCTCGACGTCGGTGAGGATCGCGAGGGCTTCGTCGCCGGACCACGCGCCGTTGGCGTCGAGTCGGATGCGCGCGCTCGGACCGAGGGCGCTCCGAGCCGCGGCGACTCGCTCGACGTCGCGTTCGCGAGATTTGGCGCCCACTTTGAGCTTCACCGCGCGAAAGCCCGCGCGGCGCGCCCGGGTCGCGCTCGCCGCAACCCCTGGCGCATCATCGCCCGACAGGAGCGCGTTGACGGCGACGGACTCCCCCGGTTCGGTGTCGACGCACAACAGGTCGGCGATGCGAAGTCCGCGTCGCTGACCCTCGAGGTCGAGCAGCGCGAGCTCCACCGCACAGCGCGCGGCAGGCGTCCGCGCTGTGCCGCCGATCGGGCTCGACGCGAGAGTCTCCACCTCGGCGCCGACCGAAGCGCGACACCACCGCTCGAGGGCGGCCCGACAGGCCGGGAGATCTTCGCTGCCAAAGCCTGGCAGAGGAAGCGCCTCGCCCCAGCCCACGGCGCCCGCGTCGCTGTGGAGTCCCACCACGAAGCCCACGCGTGCCTCGATCGTCGTGCGCGCCGTGACGAGCGGGGCGCGCAGCCGCAGCGCCACGGAGTGGATGCGCGCGCACGCGATCCTCACAGCATCCAGCCGATCGCGAGCAGTACGCAGAACCCGAGTTGCAGCTTCGCGGTATTCGCGAGGGCCTCGTTGAGCGCGGGTCCGTCGCTGCGCCCAGCTACCACCCGACGCAGGCGCAGCGCCAGGGGCAGGGTGAGGAGAGGCAGGTGCACCGCCGCAGGCGCGTCGAAAGCGAGGAACGCGAGGGTTGGAAACGCGTAGGAGCCCAGCACGAGCCACGCGTACTGGGTGCGCGTGGCCGCGCGGCCGATGCGCGTGGCGAGGGTCTTCTTCCCCGCTCGAGCGTCGGTGTCGATGTCGCGCAGGTTGTTGACCACCAGGATGGCCGTTGCAAGAGCCCCCACGGGCAGCGCCGCCGCGAACGCCGCGGGCGCCAGCTGCAGCGCCTGCACGTAGTAGGTGCCGCACACCGCGACGACACCGAAGAACACGAAGACGGTGACATCCCCGAGACCGTGGTAGCCGAGCGGCCAGGGACCTCCCGTGTAGGCCACGCCGACCGCGATCGACAGCAGACCCATCGCGACGATGGGCCAGCCGGCCACCGATACGAGGTAGAGACCCACGGCGGACGCCATCGCGAACGCCACCCCCGTACCGATGCGCATGTGGTGTGGTGTGATCAGGCCGAGCTGCACCGCGCGCGGCGGACCCAGTCGCTCGTCGCTGTCGGCGCCCTTCTCGAAATCGAACAGGTCGTTCGCGAAGTTCGCACCGATCTGGAGCCACAGTGCGCCGAGCAGCGCGGCCGCGGCGGGAAGCGCGCGGGCGCGGCCGTCGGCCACGGCGATGGCAGTGGCCACCACCACGGGCGACGCCGATACGGGCAGCGTGCGCGGACGGGCCGCGAGCCACCAGAGGCGCCATCCACGCAACAGCTCCGGGGACGAGTCGACGCTGGCCATGGGGGCTCCGAGGTGCGGGAGGAGGCGGTCAAGGCGCCGCCGGGTTCGGACCCGGAGACGGAGCGATGCGCGGCGCTGTTCCGACGTGCGTCCCGTCGACCTCGCGGAAGAAGTCTCGCGCGATCCGCAGGACGTCCTCTGGTTTCTCGAGGTGCGCAGCGTGGCCGGCAGCGCCGATCAGCGCCGTGCGCGCATTGGGCAGCCGGCTCGCCAGGTCGACCGCGATGGCGCGGAACTTCGCGTCGAGCTCGCCGGCGATCAGGCAGACCGGTGCCCTCAGATTCGCCAGGTGCGCGTGGAGCGGTGGCTGCGCGCCCGTCCCCATGCCCCGAAGACTGTTGGCGAGCCCGAGCGGGCGCTGTTGCAGGCGTTCGGCGCGCGCGGCGGTCAGTGCCTCCTCGCCGAGGCAGCGCTGTGTCGCGAACAGCGGAAGCGCCATCCAGTGGTCGACGAAGGCCTCGAGTCCCTCGCGCTCGATGCGATCGGCGAGGGCGCGGTCGGCGGTGCCCCGCTCGCTCCGCAGGGCGGTGCTCTCGAGGCCTGCCGACGCCCCCACCAGGAGCGCCGATGCGAAGCGCTCGGGGTCGCTGCAACCGAGTGCCAGCGCGACGCGTCCACCCATCGAGTATCCGAGTACGTGCGTGCGGTCGACACCGAGTGCATCGAGCACGTCCACCACCTGCGCGACACACCGTTCCATCGCATACGGACCGACCTCGCGCGGCGCGCCGCTGCGACCGTGACCGATGAGATCGATCCGGATCACGTCGTGGTTTTCCTCGAGCGACGAGGCGAGGGGCTCGAGCGAACGCGTCGTGCCGGTGAACCCGTGAAGCACGAGCACCGGTGTTCCACGCCCTGCGCGTTCGACGAAGATCGAGGCGTCGCGCGTGGGGACGAGAACACCCCCCACGACCTGCGTTTCGCCGCGCTCCGTCGTCATGTGGGACTCGCGGTGCCGAACATCGGCGGCGCGCCGAGCGCAATGCCCACGGCGCGCGAGATCGACCGGTGTTGCGCAACGCTGCGATCCCGGTCGATCGGGATCACGAGCACCGAGAGGCCCGGTGTCGCGAGCGACTCCTTCATCGCCGAGCGCAGGTGCTCCCACGATTCGACCTTCGTAACGGCCGCACCGAGACTCGCCGCGACGGGCGCGAGATCGAGTCCGTGCGGCGTGCGGAAGTAGTCCTCGAAGCCGACGCTCTCGCCGTGCTCAGCGATGGGGAGGAACGAGAAGATGCCTCCGCCGTCGTTGTCGAGGACCACGACAGTGGCCTGCAAGCCGCTGCGTTTCGCAGCGACGAGTCCGCCGAGATCGTGGAGGAACGCGAGGTCTCCGGTGAGGAGCACCACGGGCCCCGTGTCCGCGGCAGCCGCGCCGAGGGCGCTCGACGTCATGCCATCGATGCCGTTCGCACCGCGGTTGCACAGCACCCGCAGCGGTCGCGGATCGCTCGGCAGAAACGCGTCGAGGTCGCGCACCGGCATGCTGTTCGACACATAGAGGATGGCGTCGTTCGGGAGACACGCCGACACCTCGCGCACGGCTCGCGGCTCGAGGAGCTCGGTGCTCTCGGCCAGGATCCCGTCGACGGCTTCGCGCGCGCGGCGTTCCGCGGAGAGGAAGGCGAGCATCCAGTCGCTCTCCACCCGCGCGGGCTCGCTGGCTTCGAGCCGATCCGCGACGCCGCGGAGCAGGCTCGCCGGGTCGGCGCGAATCACGTCGGACGCGAGATGACTCGGATCGTTGAAGCCGCCGTCGGGATCGACCGACACGAAGCGCCCGGGCAGGTGGCGCTCCGTCCACACGCGGAAGGGCTTGCAGGTCGGCGTCCCGCCGATCCGCAGGATCAGCTCTGGGGCGTTCTCGGCTGCGAAGCATTCCTCGCGGAGAAAAAGATCGGCGTTCGCGAGGATTGGTGCGTCGACGGTGTGGGGGCCGCGGCGAAGCTGCGACGTAGGGTCGGCGAGGATCGGCCAACCGGCGGCGTGGGCGAGGCGTACGACCGTCTCGCCGAGTTCGTCGGGCGCGTCGAGCGGTCCGCATGCGATCACGCCGCGAGAGTAGACGCGCGCCAGCTGGAACAAGGCGGTGACGTCGCGATCGTCCGGCGCCGCGGAGCCGCGGCGCACCGACATGTAGGGCCGGTCTCCCCGGCGTCCGGCCGCAACGCTGGTTGCCGCGGCGGACCCCCCACCGGCTGCGTCGGACGGCGGACCGAAAGGCGGCTCGAGGGGCTCGCGAAAGGGCAGGTTCAGGTGCACCGGACCCGCTGGAACGCCGGTGCTCTCGGACCACGCGCGACCCGCAAGCGCTCGGGCATAGCGGAGACAGCCGCTGTCGGGCGTCGGGAGGGCCGTCTCGCAAAAGAAGCGCACATGGGATCCGTACAGGCGGACCTGGTCGATCGTCTGACCGGCGCCCCACTCGCGACGCTCGGGCGGTCGGTCGGCGGTGAGCACGAGCAGCGGGACGTTCGCGTAGTGGGCCTCCACCACTGCCGGCAGGAAGTTCGCGGCCGCGGTTCCCGACGTGCACACGAGCGCCACGGGCGCGCGCGAAGCTTTCGCGAGCCCGAGGGCGAAGAACGCGCCCGAGCGTTCGTCGATCTGGGACCAGCAGCGGAGACCGGGGTGGCGCACGGCCGCGACGGTCAACGGCGTCGAACGCGAGCCCGGACACACCACCACGGAATGCAGTCCGGCTCGTTCGAGCTCGTCCAACAGCGTCGAGGCGAAGGCGAGGCCGGGGTTGCGGAGGTCGGCGGCGCCCGCGGTGCCGCGGGCGTCTTGCGCGATTCTGCCGACATCTCGGGGAGGGGCGGGAGGAGCCATGTCAGATGTCCAGCAGGGGGTGGAGGAGTGCCCACAGCTTGAGGCGCGTCTCCTGGCGCTCAGCCGCGGGATCGGAGCCTTCGACGATGCCCGCACCGGCGAAGAGCCGCGCCTCGTCGCGCAGAAGCAGAGCCGAACGCAGGGCGACGCTGAACTCGCCGCCGCCGGCCGCGTCGAGGGTACCCACGGCACCCGCGTACCAGCCGCGCTCGAGTCCCTCTTCGCGCTTCAGCCACTCGAGCGCCGCGGTGTTCGGCGCGCCGCCCACGGACGGTGTGGGGTGCAAGCGACCGGCCAGCTCGATGGCGGAATGCTTGGCCTCGAGCAGTCCCAGGATCGGGGTCTCGAGGTGCTGGATGCCGTCCACCTGCAGCAGTCGCGGCGACTCGGGGACGTCGAGTTCGTTGCAGCACGGCGCGAGAGCGTCGCGCAGCGCGCGCACCACCACAGCGTGTTCGTTCTGTTCCTTCTTGCTCTCGATCAGCGCGCGGCCGATGCGCGCGTCTTCGTCGGGGTCGCGACCCCGCGGCGCAGAGCCAGCGAGCGCGGTGGTCTCCACCCGGTCGCCCGCCACGCGCACGAGTAGTTCCGGCGTTGCGCCGAGGAAGGTCGCGTCGCCCCGCTGCACGGAGAAAGCCGTGCAGCTCGGGTAGGTGTCGCGCAGCGACGCGAGGATGACAGCCGGGTCGAAGCCGCCGGGGCGCCTGATGGCGATCGAGCGGGCGACCACCACCTTCTCGAATTCGCCCGCGCCGATGCCGCGCAGCACCGAACCGACGCGTTCGAGGTACGCGTCGTGCGCGTCGTCGGTGACGATGTGGTGGTCGGTGGTGGCCGCACGTCGCGGGGCGCTCGCGGCACCCGCGTCGGCGGAGGCGATTGCTTCGTTCACCCGCTCGCGCATCCGCCGGACGAAGGTGCGGTCGGATTCGCGTTCGTCGGGGCGGTCCACCGCCGTCACCCAGGCGTTCTCGCCGATCCGGCTCACGAGGAGGTCGGGGAGCACGAGCCGCGCCGGCGGAAACGCCGACCAGTG
>JABSQW010000483.1 GCA_013215605.1 Myxococcales bacterium | reverse complement strand
TATCGAGATCCATTATGAGCACCAATCCCCTGTTTTCCGTAGGGAAAATCACGGGGTAGGGGTGCATAAACCCTATCCCGCGCTCCTGGCCGTCGCAGGCGGGATTTCACGGGTCCAGGGTCGGGCATCCATGGGCCTGTGGCTGTGAAGTACTTCACAGCACGGTCCGCGGGGTGGACTCAGCCGGGTCCTCTGGGCTTTCGGGCTCGCAAGCGCCCCAGGGCGAGCAGGCCCACGATCCCGGCAAACAGCTGAAGCACGGGGTGGGGTTCGGGAACGGCGACGGCGGGGGGCACTTCCGTGTTGGAGTTGATCAGCGTGTCGGTCCCCACCAGGTAGGTGCCGTCTTCCTGGATCTCGAGCGTCGGCGTGGCTTCGTTTCCGACCGGATCCTTGACGATGGTCCCGTTCTCGTCCTTGGCGAGCTCGACGTTCTGCGTCACCACCACTCCATCTTCCTGCGGTTGGAAGGGGAATTCGAAGGTGACGTCGGCTTCGGTGGGCCCGCCGTTGTTCGGGTCACCGCTGGAGAAGGTGAGCTGGAGCGCGCTCGAGGCCGGCAGCAGGAAATTCAACTCGTTGAGTTCTTCCAGGCTGATCTCCGCGAGGGTCGTGTCGCCGGCTTCGTTGAGCGGAATGGGCACGGTGCTGCCATCGGGTAGCTGCTCGTAGAAGGTGACGTTGTAGAAGACGTCCGAGCTCGGTTCGTCGCACAGCCCGCAGGTGAAGGTGAACTCGATGTGCCAGATCAGGAGGGGCTCCTCTTCGCGATCCCAGCTGCCGTCCACCAGCGGGATCGGGAGCGCGCCGAGGTCGTCGTCGGCGTGGCCGAGCGCGAAGTGCAGGAAGTGGTAGAGGGGGTTGTGAGTGCCTGCCGTGGGCTGCCCGCTGCCGCTGCCGTCGCACACCGGAGGCTCGACCACGGCACAGCCCGGGCTATCGCAGTCGGCGAAGAGGGCGGCTCGATCCGGGACGTAGTCCATCACGGCCGCGTCGGTGAGCGGCGTTGTACAGGACGCCGCATCCGTGGTGAGGATGTGCCGGAGTCCGTAGAGGTGCCCCAGCTCGTGGGCGAGCTTCTCGACCAGCAGCCCAGGGAACTCGGCGTCTCCGAGATCCGAAGAGGTCACCAGGACGACTGCACGCCGGCCCTCGCAGCCGCGCGCGAAACGCTCGACGCCATCCCAGGCGACGCCTTCCAGGGGCCCGAAGTCGACGCTCGGATCGGGGTCGGTGGGCAGCTGCGCGCGGTCGCTCACGTAGAGGACGGCGGCGCTCCCCGGGCCCTGGGCGGGGACACACCCTGCAGCCGACGGCCCGAAGCAGTTCTCGACCGTCACATAGTTATCGTTGATTGGAAGTCCCATGGGCTGGAAGTTGAGCAGAGTCTCGAGATCGGTGGCCACGGTTTCCAGCTCCGTGGCCAGGAGCTCCGCACTCGCAAAGCCAGGCAGTTGGTACCCGTTGCTCCCGTTCAGCTCTGCGAGCTCCCGGCGCAGGTAGCGGTGCCGGCCCAGCGGCCCCCGCTGGTGGTCGAGCCCGAAGGGGGTGCCCACGTCCCAGACCAGCACCACCCGCAGCTCCTTGACCCGGCAGTTGGCAGCGTCCAGGGGGCCCTGGTCGTTCACGTCGGGGATGACGTCGCCGTCGTCATCCAGGTCGGCGTTGTTGCCGATGCCGTCGCTATCCGTGTCGAGCCACTCGGTGATGTCGAGCGGGAATGCGTCGGCGTTGTCCCCGACGCCGTCGCCGTCGCTGTCCACGGTTTCGCTGGGATCGTTGGGGAAGGCGTCGAGATCGTCGCTGACGCCGTCGCCATCCGCGTCCAGAAAGAACGCGTAGGCGGCGCCGGACGCGGAGCCGGCGGTTTCGGCATCGCGGGCGCCCAATATTGCCGTGTCCCCCTCGATGGCCACGGCGCGTCCGGTCTTGTCGTCCAGCCCGGCGCGGTCGGGGGCCACCAGCTTGGCCACCTGCGCCCAGGTCCCCTGGCTGTTGCGCTTGAACTCGTACGCGGAGCCGCTGTAGGTGGCGTTCACGTAGTCGTCCCCGACGGCGCCCACCACGGCCATGTCGCCCGAGACCGAGACCGACCAGCCGAAGTTGTCGCCCCCCGCGTAGTCGTCGGCCGTCAATTTCTGCTGCTCGCTCCAGACCAGGCCGCTGCGCGTGAACACGTACGCGGAGCCGGCGTCGACCTCCGCACCGTGGTCATCCAGGTCGGCCCCCACGATGACCGTCTCCCCCTCGATTCCAACCGAGAAGCCAAAGGAATCCGACGCCATCCCATCGAGGGGGAGCAATTTCTGTTGCTCGCTCCAGGTCCCGGAGGTTTCGGTGAACACATAGGCGGAGCCGGACTGGGGGCCGTTGTCGTCGTTTCCGTGACCGCTCACGACAGCCGTAGCGCCCGAGATCGCCACCGCGTAGCCGAAGGCATCACCCGAT
>JABSQW010000482.1 GCA_013215605.1 Myxococcales bacterium | reverse complement strand
TTGACACCGCGCGAACGCCGCGAGCCCACCCGCGCGAGCTGCTTCTCCGCGTGACCGGCGAAGCGCGCCGACTCTACCTGATAGGCGCCGCGCTTGAGGTCGCCGAGGATCGCAAGGACGGGATCCGCCGTCATCCCACCGCCGAGGCCCGAATCGCGAAATGCCAGGTTCTCCCGGGCGGCCACGCTGCGCGCGGAGGCGTCGCTCGCCTCGTCGCCATAGAAGTAGACCTCCGAGCCGTGAGCCTCCGGATCCTCCGACGCGTTGGCGTGAATCGAGACGAACAGATCCCCGCGCGCGTCGTTCGCGATGGAGAATCGCTCCTCGAGCGACACGAAGACGTCGGACGCCCGTGTCAGGACCACATGGAAACCGGCGCCGCGCAGCCGCGCCGCGAGCTGTTCCGTGAGGGTGAGGACGAGGTCCTTTTCCTCGAGCTTCCGCCCTCCCCTCGCGCCGGGGTCTTCGCCGCCGTGGCCAGCGTCGAGAATGACGGTGTCGAAGCGCGGGACGGACTCTCGAGCCGCGAGGGGCGGCGCCGCCAGCCAGGCCGTAGCAACGAGGAGCGCCGCGGTGGCGGCGTTCGAGAAGCGCGCACGATTCACGGCCGGTGGTCCCCCGTCGCCCACGGTAGTGCAGCTCCATCGGGTAAGTCCACGAGGCGGATCCGACACCCGGCCCACCAGGGTCGCTGTTGGGCGGGCGTGTTGGATGGAGGCCGGACGGCTTGGCTTGGCGGGAATTCGGAGGGTCGGGAAGATCGAGAGCGGTTGGGAGAAGGGCGGCAAGGTCGTCCCGACGGAACGTCCGAGTCCGTTTGACACACCGCTGTCCCTGTGAGAACACGAGGCTTGCACTCGGAGGCCACCGTGACCGAAGCCCTGGACGACATCCTTCTGGTGGAGAGCCACGAGCGCGTCGCCACCGTGACGCTCAACCGTCCCCACCGCCGCAACGCCCTGTCGAGGGCCCTCTACCGCCGGATCCCCGAAGCCCTTCGCGAGCTCGACGCGGACGCTGCGGTCGACGTCATCATCCTCACCGGATGCGACCCCGCGTTCTGCGCGGGCGTCGATCTGAAGGAGCTCGGCGACGCCCCTCCCGCGGACGCTTCCGGCGGCGGCCGAAGCGAGTGGCGGGGCCCCCTGCCGCCGCTCTCGAAGCCGGTGATCGGCGCGATCAACGGAGTGGCGGTCACCGGAGGGCTCGAGCTCGCGCTCGCCTGCGACTTTCTGGTGGCCTCCGAGCGCGCCGCTTTCGCCGATACCCACGCGCGCGTCGGCATCATGCCGGGGGACGGACTGACCGTTCGCCTCGCGGAAGCCGTCGGGGTGCGACGCGCCAAGGAGATGAGCA
The DNA here is from genome assembly GCA_013215605.1 of Myxococcales bacterium. Taxonomy (GTDB): domain Bacteria; phylum Myxococcota_A; class UBA9160; order UBA9160; family SMWR01; genus JABSQW01. The sequence goes on along the minus strand of JABSQW010000482.1, from coordinate 4,167 downwards.
TTACGGGGAACTTCGTCCCCGCGAAAAAGGCCTACGAGCTCGGACTCGTGAATCACGTGGTCGCGCACGAAGAGCTCCTCCCCTTCTGCACACAGCTCGCCGCCGACATCCTCTCCAACGACCAGGCCGGCGGCCGGCAGATGCTCGACCTCTACGACCAGGTGACGGACACGACCGCGCACGAGGGTTGGGAGATCGAGGACCGGGTGAGCCGCGCCTGGGAGGGCGCGGGCTACGACACGGAAGAAGTCGCGCGGCGGCGGCAGGGGATCGTCGACCGGGGCCAGCAGCAGCGACGGCGGTCGATCGAGAGCTGAGCGGCCGATCCCACGATGGGCGAGCGGTAGGCCGCGTCCCGAGACCCTCGCCCGGCGTTCGATCTCCCGGAGATCGCGGCCGCCCGCCAGCCGGCCCGCGCCGACGTCGGCGGCTGGCGTCACTCTTCCTTGATCTCGATCTCGAGCGCCTTGCGCTGCTGATCGCGAAAGCGCTGGATCCGCGCGCGCTCGATCAGCAGTATGAGCTCTTTGTTGCGCTCGCGAATGCGCTCGAGCCCGACGCCGAGCTCGCGACCCGAGAGGCCATCCGTCGCGAACGGCGGGTCGAAACCCACCTCGCCGGGGCGGGGCGAGTCGACGCGGATCTGGATGGTCGCAGTAGCGGCGGTCTCCGCGAGCACGGCCGCGTTGGGCACCGCGAGCAGCGGCGAGACGAAGCCGAGCCCCACGAAGAGGAGAAGTGTTGCCGAGATGCAGAAACAAGCGCGACTCACGGCTACGAAATCCCGATCGCGTGGCTGACTACGGGCGACGTCGCGTGGGTCGCGCTTGCAGATCCAGAAGATCGCCGAGCGTGCGGGTCTTCCCCGAGGCCAGCGCGATCTGCAGCATCTCGATCAACGCCATGGCTGTGGCGCTCGCGTCGCCCATTGCCCTGTGACGGGCACGGTTTCGGATACCGAAATGCGCACAAACGTGATCGAGATTGAAGCGCCCAAGATGCGGTATCAGACGTCGCGCAAGCCGAACGGTACACAGCACCGGTGTCCGGTAAGGGGCGACGCCGAGCGTCTCGAACGCGCACTCGACGAAGCGCGAGTCGAAGCTCGCGTTGTGGGCGACGAAGGGTGCGCCGGGGTGGCGCTCGAGCCAGTCACGGAACATTGGCAACGCGGCGGCTGCCGATGGCGCGTCGGCGAGCATCGCGTCGTCGATGCCCGTGATGTCGGTGATGCGGCGCGGCAGGAGCTCCCGCGGTTTCACGAGGGTCTCGAACGAGTCGACGCACTCGAGCCCCGAGATGCGCACCGCGCCGATCTCGATGATCGAGCAGTCGTCCGTGGAGAGTCCCGTGGTCTCCAGGTCGACGACGTGGAGGTCCGCGCGTTCGAGCGGGACCGACTCGACCCGGGCCTCCTCGCCGGAACGCAGCAAACCGGGCTCGAGGGGATCCGAAAGCGCTTTCTCGGGGAAGCCCAGGGCCGCTGCAACGACGCGCCTCGCGATTGCTGGGCTCACCGGTGTGTCGAGGGCGAGCAGCTGCTGCGCGAGCTCGGCGAGGCCCACGGGCCGACCGAGCGCCCGCAGGCCCTCGAGGGTCCGGAGGACGTTCGCCCCCGGAGTCGCCGCCAAGCCGCTCACGTGCCTCCCCGCGCGCGACGTCTGCCCGTTGAGATTCCCAGGTGAAATTCCCGAGTGAGATTCTCGGTCGGGATTCGTCGCCGATGCATCCGTCGAGGCACGGGGGGAGAGGAGAGGCAAACGTATCACACTCGCGACTCGCGTCCCCCGAACGCGCGGTGACAGCGTGCCGTCCCTTTCATATCGTCCCCGCTCAGTGAAGCGCCTGCGCCACTCCGCCATCTCCTGCCTCGACATCGGAGTCGCAGTCGCCGTCGTGGGCGGCGGAGCAGTCACAGGCGCCGAAGCGCCCGCCGCGGTCGCGCGGCCCCACATCGAGATCGGCGAGATGACGGAGACGAGCGGCCTCGTGTTCTTTCTGCGCACGGCGCGCTTGGGCGTGGTGGCCGTCGGCACCGCCCACGCCTTCGACCTCGGACTCGTGACACGCGTCGAACGGGTGACGTTCCTGCATCCCATCCGCGACGAGCCGATCGCCGCTTCCGTGGGATGGCTGGTGCCACCGGGAATCCCCTTCAACGCGCCGGGGGGTAGTCTCGATCAGGATTTCCTCGTCTATGCGCTCGGGCAGCCCAATGTCTCCGCGCGCATCCTGGCACCGGAAGTGACCCGCCAGCCCGTGGTCGGCGAGCGGGTCCGGGTGATCGGACCGGGTCCCGGCGGCGAGACCGTTCTCCTCGGGCTCGTCGCGAAGTCGACCCGTGCACGAATCGAAGTGGAACTCTCGGGATCGGCGAGCCTCGAAGGTTGGGGGGGCGCCCCCATCGTCTCCGAGCGCACGGACCGAGTCGTCGGCTTCACCCAGGCGGCGCGGCTTCAGGCGGGCACAACGACGCTCGTCGGCACGCCGATCGCGTCGGTACTCCGGGCTACCGAATCGCCGTACAACGAAGCCCTGGGCCGGCGATTTTCGACTTTTGCCGAGCTCGCGGCGCTCCGCAGCCCGTCGAGCGCGGCAGCCTCGGGAATCGGCGTCGAGCCGCTCATCCGCCAGGCCCCCGAGATACCCGGGGTACGGCTGCGCATCGAGTACCCGCCCAACGGCGCGGTGGTCGAGGATTCCACGTGCGGCGCGTTCGTGGCGGGCGTGGCTTCGTCGCAAGAGGGCGAGCTGCGCCGCTTCGATGTGATCTTCGTTCTCGACGTCTCCGGTTCGACCCAGCAGTCGACCGGCGTCGACATCAACGAGAACGGCGTCATCGGGCGCCCCCTCGATTCTCCCAGCGCACTCTTCACCGCAGAGGATTCGGACCCCGGCGACTCGATCCTTGCGGCCGAAGTCGCGGCCGCGCGAGAGCTGCTCGGCCAGCTCGATCGGCGCAGCACGCGGGTGGGACTCGTGACCTTTTCGAGCGTCCCGGATTCGCGGGGCCTCCTGAGGAACATCATTGGCTCGAGCCGCCACGCCCACACGTTGAAGCCGCTCACGTCGAGTTTCGCCCAGATCGAGAGCGCACTCGACGAGCTGCTCGACACGCGACCGGTCGGAGAGACCCACATCGCGGCGGGACTCGACCAGGCGACGATCGAGCTGTTGGGGCTTCGCGGCGCGCTCTCGCAGTCCGACGCGAAGAGCGAAAAGGTCGTCTTCTTCTTCACCGACGGACAGCCCACCCTGCCCTACGGACCCGAACAGATGGCCCGCAACGTCGCCGAGACCTTCGCCGCTGCCGACCGTGCACGGCGCGGCGACATCACGGTGCACAGCTTCGCGATCGGTCCCGACGCGCTCGCGGGTCCGATCGCCACGGTCGAGATGGGGGCACGAACGGGCGGGAACTTCACGCCGGTACGCCACCCGGGCGAACTCGTCGACGTGGTCGAAGCTGTGGACTGGCCCTCGCTTCGCGACATCGAGATCGGGAGCGTGACGCGCGGTGAGCGCCCCGTCTACTTCCAGGCCGACGACGACGGCGGCTTCAGCGCCCTCGTCCGGATGAACCCGGGCCTCAACGACGTGGAGATTCGCGCGCGCGCAGACGACGGCACCCAGACGACGGTGGTGCTCGAGATGCGCGTACGCGAGGGTGCCCGCTCCGTGCCGATTCCCAAGCGCCTGGCCGCTCGACGCAACGAGCTGCTCGAGAGCTGCCTCGCCGATGTGAGAAACCGCCGATTGGAGACGGAGACCGGGCGGAACGAGGCCGTCCGCCGCGATCTCCTGATCGAAATCGAGCGCGAGCGTGCGAAGGCCCGCAAGCGCGCTGCCGAGCAACGGCGCGAACTGAAGCTCGAAATCGAACGCTAGCGCGAAAGCTCCCGGTTTCCGGCACGGCAGGCCCGCGGCGGCAGCCCGACGGCTTCTAGCGCGCACAGGCCTGGAGCGGTCGATCAACCCGCGGTTTCGCGGCGGTAGGGCTGACCGAGATTCCCGGGAGCCCGACTGCCCCCGCCCGCGAACGCGAGGACGGCGAGAGTGACCACGTACGGGAGCATCAGGAAGATCGGATAGGGAATCCCCGCGCCGCGAGCTTGCAGTCGGAACTGCAGCGCCGTCGCCGCGCCCAGAAAGAGCGCCGCAAAGGTG
>JABSQW010000481.1 GCA_013215605.1 Myxococcales bacterium | reverse complement strand
GAAAAGGGAGCTTTCGCCGGTGGGACGACATTCAAGTCGGGCGGCGTCTACTGGGTGCCCAACAACCCCGTGATGAAGAAACACGGGATGAAGGACGAGCGAGAAGACGCCCTTCGCTACATGGCGCGTCTCGCCTACCCCGAGCAGTACTCGCCGCGCCGGCCGCGACTGGGCCTCGCGCCCAACGCCTACGCATTGATCGAAACCTTCTATGACCGCGGCGGCGACGTGATCGCCGACCTCGCAAACGCCGGCGTGCTCGAATCCACGTTCTGGCCGGGATTCGACGGCGGTCCGTTCCCCGACTACCACGCCGAGCTTCCCGAGAACCGCGCGCCGCGCGGACGCAGCATCATCCCGAAGCGCGCAGACAGCTCTGGCGGAGACGGCACCGACCTGATCGCGATGTTCCGCCGTGCCACGGACGCGCGAAAGATCCCCGTACGCCTGCGCCACGCGGCGCGCAACCTGATCGTGAACGAAACCGGCGAAGTGGTGGGCGTCGAGCTCGCGACGCGCGAGGGATTGCTGCGGGTGCGAGCCCGCAAGGGCGTCATCTTCTCGACCGGCGGCTTCACCCACAACCCGGAGCTCGTACAGCACTTCCTGCGCGGCATCTCCTACGGCGGCTGCGAAGTGCCCACGAACGAGGGCGACTTCGTCGCGATCGCGAGTGGCGTCGGTGCACGACTCGCCAACATGAAGAACGCCGCCTGGAAGCAAGTCGTTCTCGAGCAGGTTCTCGAGTTCGGCAGCATTCCCAACGGCGTCGCGACCATTCCCGGCGACAGCTCGCTGCTCGTCAACCGCTACGGCGTGCGGGTGGTCAACGAGAAGCTCAACTACAACCAGCGCGCGCAGGCGCACTTCGACTGGGACGCCCGGGAAAGCCTCTATCGCAACCAGCTCCTCTTCATGATCTACGACTCGAGAACCGCGGCGGCATTCGCGGGCATCGAGCCCATTCCCCCGGCCGGGGCCGTGCGCCCCGAGGTCATCACCGCGAATCGTCTCGCCGATCTCGGGCCCGCCATCGACCGCCGCCTGGAGGAGCTCGAACCGCGAGTGCTCCAGTTTCGCCTGGCAGCCGAATTCAGCGAGTCGCTCCAGCGAAGCGTGGCTCGCTACAACGGCTTTGCAAAGAGCGGTGTGGACGAGGACTTCCACCGCGGAGAAACCGAGCACGAAGGGGTCTTCCACGGACCGGCACGCCCGGGAAACGCACTCGCGAACCCCCTCATGTTCCCTCTCTCGGAGTCGGGCCCGTACCATGCCATCATTCTGGCGGCTGGCACCTACGGTACCCGCGGCGGCCCCGAGATCGATCCGCGAGCTCGGGTGCTGCACGTCCGCGGCGATCCGATTCCGGGCCTCTACGGCGCGGGCAACTGCATCGCCTCTCCCGCGGGCGGCGGTTACTGGGGCGGCGGAGCGCAGCTGGGCCCCGCAATCGTGTTCGGCGCCATCGCGGGCCGGGAAGCTGCGCGTCGGCTCGAGAAGAAGACGGCGTGACGCCGCGACCGTCGCTCGGATTCGTACCGTTCGGGATGACG
>JABSQW010000480.1 GCA_013215605.1 Myxococcales bacterium | reverse complement strand
TCCCCTTCGGCCGGGCCGAGGCTGCCGCTTCACTCTCGCAGCATCCGCAGGTGGCGCTGCCTTTCCGTCGTGATCGATTTCCGGAACTTCGTGATCAGGTCCGAGTGGTCTTCGGCCAGATTGGTCTCCTCATCGGGATCGGCCACGACGTCGTAGAGTTGAGGCTCGGCCTCCGGTCGTTCGATGTAGTGCCAGAGCTCGTTCCGCAGGAATCGAGCGACCGTGGGTCTCGGCCCGACCGGACTCCAGACGATGACCTGCTGGCTCCCGACGATCATGTCGTGGCCCTGCGTTGCCCGACCCTCCACGAGAGGCACGAGACTCTTCCCGGCACGACCCGGAGGGCTGGGCACGTCCGCGTACTCGAGAAACGTCGGGAAGAGGTCAACGGTCGAAACCAGCATCTGTCGAACTCCGCCTGCGGCGACCCGGCCCGGCCAGTTGATGACGATGGGCGTGCGAAAACCGGCCTCGTGGAGCGTCCCCTTGCCCCTTGCGCCCCCGAAACCGTACCCCTCGGTTTTGTCGTCGCCTGTCGTCGTCCACCCGTTGTCAACGACCAGGACGATGAGTGTCTGCTCTCGGATGCCCAGTGAGTCGACGTAGCTCAGCAGCTGGCCCACACAGTCATCGAACCACGAGACATTCGCGTAGTAGCCCAGTTCTCCTCGATCCATTCGGGCGTCTCGATAGAGCTCCGCGTACTTCGCCGGTGCGTCGTACGGATGGTGGGGTAGAAGCGGCGCGAACCAGACGAAGAAGGGACCTTCGCGATGCTCTCGGACGAACTCATAGACCGGCTCCATCGTCTCGCGACCCACCATAGAGTGGATTTCGCGCGCTTTGCCGGTCAGCGAGGAAACCTGCGCACTCGTGATCCCGTGCGTGAAGCCAGCCATTTCATAGGTGCCCTCCCAGTTCTTACCGGCCTGGTAGGTCGCATACCCGCGTTTCGACAGAAGCCTTGGAAGGGTGCGAAACTGCCGGATCGATGATTCGCGATCACTCTCGCCCCGAGAGGTGAGCAGGGCGAGCCGATGGTTCCACTGGTGGGGATACAGACCCGTGAGAAGGGAGACCAACGCGGGTCGGCACACACTCGACGTCGAATACGCCTGGGTAAAGACGACCCCTTGATCCGCCAGGCGGTCGAGGTTCGGTGTCCTGGCGACCGTTGACCCCATGAAACCGAAATCCCGGTAGTTCTGATCGTCACTGATGATCAGGATGATGTTTGGCGGACTGCTCTCGAGTCCATCGAAAAGCTCGCCTTCACAAGAGAGCAACGCGATCGCGAGGAGCCCCAGCGAAAGAACGCTGATGTTGCGGTCGTCTCCGAGACGGAACGCGCGCCGACGCCCGGGTCGCAGCTCCCCCTCGTTTCGCTCTCCCGATGCCGGGCGAAGCTCGACTCCAAGAGCGCGTCCGCCCATTCGACGTATCCAAGGGAGGCTCGAGACGAACAGACTCGACACCACGGCCAGGCAGAGAGGGACCGCATCAGGGATTCTGCTCGATCTCAGAATGGTCGACTTGGCCGGCAGGTCGGTCACCGAACCATGAGCCTACTGGATCCGAATGATTGTGCCGCACCGGCGAAGAGCCCAGGCCAACAGCGACGAGTCGTTCTCGACTCGTCCCCGTCAGATGCTGCGTTCGCGTCCTTCCCAGTAGGGGTCGCGCAGCTTGCGTTTGTAGAGCTTGCCGTTGGGGTCGCGGGGCATGGCGTCGGTGAAGTCGATGCTGCGCGGGCATTTGTACTTCGCGAGTTGCTCCTGGCAGTACTCGAGGATGGCCTCGGCGAGCGTGGGACCCGCTTCGAAGCCCGGCGCGGGCTCGACCACGGCCTTCACGCTCTCGCCCCACTCGTCGTCGGGGACGCCGAACACCGCGGCATCTCCGACGGCCGGGTGATTGAACAGGGCGGCTTCGACTTCCGCGGGGTAGATGTTGACGCCGCCCGAGATGATCATGTCGATCTTGCGGTCGCAGAGAAACAGGAACCCGGCTTCATTGAGATAGCCGATGTCGCCGACGGTGAAGAAATCTCCGCGCCGGTTTCCCCGGGTCTTCTCGTCGTCGCCCTTGTACGCGAAGTCACCCATGAGCTTCATGTACACGGTTCCGATCTCTCCCGCGGTCAGCACGCGGCCGTCGTCATCGTAGATCCGAACGTCGGCGCCCTCCCACGGCTTTCCGACCGTGCCGGGAAATTTCAGCCAGTCTGCGGGTTTTGCCACGGTGCCGCCGCCTTCGGTCGCACCGTAGTACTCGTAGATCACGTGTCCCCACCAGTCGAACATCCGTCGCTTGACGTCGATGGGGCAGGGCGCCGCCGCGTGCATCACGTTGCGCAGAGACGACACGTCGTACATCGCCCGGACGCTCTCCGGTAGCAACAACAGGCGGTGGAACTGGGTGGGAACCATGTGAGTCGACGTAACCCGTTCTTCCTGGATGAAGCGCAGCGCGGCCTCCGCGTTCCACTTCGACATGAGGACGATCTTGTGCTCGAACTGGAGGGAGAAGTACGTGAAGGCGAGCGGTGCGGTGTGATACATCGGCGACGTGCAGAGGTGTACGCCGTCGCCACCGGGCTCGATGTCGTATCGGCGCAGGTTTGGCGCGAGGAGGTCCAGCATCGTGTCCGGATCGAGCGGCGGCGCTTGACGCCGTACGCCCTTCGGTCGCCCCGTGGTTCCCGACGTGTACTGCATGAATTGTCCGGCGAGACGGTCATCGGGTCGGTCGGCGGGCTGCCCGGCTTTCACGAGTTCGACGTCGTCGAAGCCATCGATCGCTCCCACGGCAACTCGCGCATCGCGCGCGAGACCGGCCTCGTCGGCCGCCAGCGTCGCCCGATCGCCGAACTGTTCGTGC
>JABSQW010000479.1 GCA_013215605.1 Myxococcales bacterium | reverse complement strand
TGGCACGGTGGCGGTTCGAACATCACGGAAGACGAGTGGCGCCTCGGCGTGAACGTCCAGTACTGCGCGGGCTGGACGCGCCCACAGCAGAACCAACAGCTCGGCGTGCCGCGCGAGATCACCCGGACCTTCTCCGATCGCCTCCTCCAGCTGTGCGGCTACAGCCTCTACAAGGGCATCATGGGGCACATCGAGACCAAGAGCCCGGCGATCGTGCTCGGCGACGACCGCCTCGATGAGACCGCCTACCAGTCTCCCAAGGCGAGTGTGCTCGAGTCCTGAGCGAGCCGAGCCCCGCGACCCACGGTCTCCCCGGCGTGAATCGACGCATCATCGCCATCGACTGGATGCGCGGATTCGTGATGGTGCTCATGGCCATCGATCACTCGTCGGCCTCCTTCAACGCGGGTCGCATCGCGATCGATTCGGCCTACCTCGACCCCGCGCTGGTGGGCGGTTCGTACGTCCCTGGAGACGCGTTCCCCCTCGATCAGTTCCTGACGCGCTGGATTACGCATCTGTGTGCCCCGACGTTCCTCTTCCTGTCGGGGACTTCTCTCGCCCTCAGCACGGAACGTCGGAGCGAAACCGGGAGCTCGCCCGGCGCCATCGATCGCCACCTCGCGATCCGCGCCGCGGTGATCCTCGGGCTCGAGGCCGCTCTCTCGCTGCTCGCCATGCAGGAGGTGCTGATCCTCCAGGTCCTCTACGCGATCGGGTTCAGCATGCTGGTGATGATTCCGCTGCGGCGGCTCGACACTCGCTGGCTGCTGGGTCTGGCCCTTGCGTGGCTGGCGTTTGGTGAGGTGATCACGCGCAGCGTCGCGCCTCTCGGCGAGCCGGTGGGCTTCTGGAACTCGCTCTTCTTCGCCGCCGTCTACGCGTCGCCGGTGACCGTCCTGTATCCCGTCACCGGCTGGCTCGCGATGATGATGCTCGGCTGGTGCTTCGGTCGACACGTGCTCGCACTTCCCGAAGGCGTCGCTGCGCGGGACCGTCTGATAAGACGGGTGACCGTGGCGGGTGTCGCCGCGCTGGCGATTTTCGTCGTGCTCCGGGGGATCGATGGCTACGGAAACATGGGACTGCACAGGGCCGACGGCTCGCTCGTACAGTGGCTGCACGTGAGCAAGTACCCCCCCGGGCTCACCTACACGCTGCTCGAGCTCGGGGGGATGGCGGTGTGTCTGTCGGGTTTCATGCGCGTCGAGCGCAGACTTCGCGGTGCCCCCTGGCGCTGGAATCCGCTGCTCGTCTTCGGGCGGACGGCGCTGTTCTTCTACGTTCTCCACATCCCGCTGCTCGGCTTGCTGGCGATGATCACCACGGGTGGAATTGCTCAGGCCGGTCTCGCTGAGACGTACGTGGGAACCGCCGCAGGACTGCTCCTGCTTTATCCGCTGTGCATCGCGTACGGGCGCTACAAGACCGCCCACCCGCGGAGCCTCGCGCAGTACGTCTGACGGCGAGGCTCAGCCGCCGACCGCCACCACGCGCGCACCGGCGCCGAGCGTGACCCTTCGACCGCAGAATTCTTCGTGGGTCATCGCGCAGGCGATGTCGGGGTCGTCGGTCACGGCGAGGGTTCGCACGCCCGCATCCATGTCGCACAGGGCCACGCCGCGGGCCGGGTCGGTGCCGTCGTAGAGCACCGTGTAGGACACGATGCTGGCGGCTCCTTCCTGGTCGGCTGCGACGTCTACGCGCTCCGTCGCTGCCTCCGCGGCTTCGCTGACGTCGGCGAGTCCGAAGCCCGCGCCGCCCGGGCGCGCCGCCCACAGCGACACGCCTTGCTTCGTGAGCACGCCGGAGACGGCGTTCAGCAT
>JABSQW010000048.1 GCA_013215605.1 Myxococcales bacterium | reverse complement strand
CGGCATGGGCTCGAGCGAGGAACGGATCAGCTCGAGGCTGGTCAGGCCGCGCGGATTGCCGCGAAAGAGTTCGCGCAGGACGCCCGGCCTGGAGATGGGATTGAAGGTCGGATTGAAGGTCGGATTCCCCGAGCGATCGATCTTGCCGCCGACGACCTGGTACTTCCGCCCACCCGCAAGCTCGACCCACTCGACGCAGCGGGACTGCATGCGCCGGGGCACGTGGCGGGTGAAAGCGTCGTGCGCCTCGTAGTAGTGGTTGTCGGCGTCGAAGAACGATCCCTGGTAGATCGCCATGCCATTTCCTCCTGCGGTCCGTCAGCCCGTGACGTAGAAGAGCACGCCGGTGGTCGAGGACGCTTGCGCGCGGATAACTAGTATCATAGATTTTGGAGCCCGCGCAACTCCTACTGGCGGGCTTGCGGCGTGGTCGGAACGAGGAAAGACCCAGTGAAGGAAATCGAGATCGAAGCGCGGGGCATGACCTTCCAGGCCCTGGTCGATGGCCCGGAAGATGGCCCGCTACTGCTCCTGCTGCACGGCCTGCCCCGCAACCGTTGGGAATGGCACCACCAGGTTCCCCCGTATGCGGGTTCCTGGTTCACAGAATCTCTAGGATCGGACCTTGCGGAAACGCAGCTTGAACTTCCTATCTACCGATGATTCGGGCGGTCGATTCCTGTCCTAGTCGAGCAACGCTTTCGCTCATTCGGGCTGCCCAATGCGTTGGAGTGTCAGGGCCTCGAACGCCTCGGTGTCAGCGGGCTCGGCATCGCCGAGGTGGTACACGAAATCGTGCACCACTTTGCCATCGAACATCGTAGTTATAACCTTGGTATTCGGGATCGCCTTCGGTTCGATCTCGAAGAGGTTCTGATCGAGCAAGATCAGGTCAGCCTTCTTGCCGACCTCGATCGATCCCACCTGATCTTCGATGCCCAGCATGCGGGCGCCACCCAGGGTGTAGGCCTCGATGGCCTCGGCCAACGACATGATCTGGTCCTCCGGTCCGAGAACGGTTCCGGGCTCGCTACCCAAGATCGCCTCCTTGCCGGGAGGCGCAGCTCGGTGCATCGCCGAGTAGATGTTATTGAACGGGTGCACTCCGTCTTCGAATCCACCGGGTGTCGCCGGCCAGTCTGCACCCAGGGCGACGTTGACATCGTTGTCGAGCCACCACCGGAACGGGAACTGGCGGGTCTGAATCACCTCTTCGCTGAGGTGATCCGCGTAGGAACGTTGAACGACGGCCCAATTCCCGGTCGTCTGCGCGGTCACGTCGAAATCGACGTACATCTGCCGATCGTCGGGATGGACCATCTGCGAATGGGTGGTGCTGTAGAGAGTGTCGTAGCCGGCCTCCCGAAGGTCGCCGGCCACCTGTAGCGCCGTACGTGTCGCCCGATCACCGATGGTGTGGACCGTGGCGTTGTAGCCGAGTGCCGCGGCATCCAACACCATCTTGCCCAGCGCTTCACGGTCGAAGTAGAGCGAGCCAGTGTCGCCCGTGCTCAGATACGGGTCCAGCATCGCTGCCTTCTGATTCTCGATCACGCTGTCGCCCGAGACTTTGAGGGTGTCGAACCAGAGCGTCTTGGTTCTGTACTGCTTGGCGTAGCCATCGAGTGTCTCGACAGCGGCCTCGGCCAGGTCCGGGGTATTGACGTAGTAGGTCACGCTCAGTCGAAGCGGCATCTCGCCAGCCTTGCTGAGGTCGTAGAGGGCTTGATAGGCCTCAGAGGTCGCGATCGGAGCCCCCATATCGATCGCACTGGTAAACCCGAACTCGGACAGTGCTTCGATGACTTCGGGGAGCGACGATGCCATCGATTCCGCCGTGATCGCACCGATCGCCACAGAGACCGGTATGTGCGCCGGTCCACCTTTGATCGCGCCGGTGGCTTCGCCGTTGTCGTCACGAACGTACTCTCCACCCGCCGGATTCGGGGTCTCCTTGGTGATTCCGGCCACCTCGAGTGCTTTCGAGTTCACCCAAACCGCATGCAGGGTGTGATCCATCAGATAGACGGATCGATCGGGCACGATCTCGTCCAGTAGGGCCTTGTTCGGACCGTTCGAATCGAACAGCCCAGCGAAGTAGCTGGCACCGAAGAGGGTCTCCTTCTCCGGATGCTCGTCGGCGTATGCCTGTACCTTTCCCAGCACATCTTCGATCGAATCGGTGGTGTTCAGAATGACGCCAGAGGTGGTGGCACCACCAACCGCGAGGTGGATGTGTGATTCGACAAAACCCGGTAGAAGTAGGCGCCCTTCCAGGTCGGTGACTACGACCCCTTCGCCGGCGAATTCCATGGCGCCTGCACTGTCGCCGACAAAGACGATCGTGTTACCGTCGACTGCCACGGCTTCTGCCCATTCCTGCTCGGGGTTGACGGTGTAGACCTTGCCGTTGGTAAAGATGTAGTCGGCTACGGCGGCACCGTCAGTCGTTTCGGGCCTGCTGCTACAGGCCGTAATAAAAGCGACGCTCGACAACAAGAGCGCCGCCAGTGATCTCGATCTCATGGTTCGTACCTTTGCTTTGATCTGTGGCTTTCGTCCCGATCTCAGCCCCGTATGCGGGTTCCTAGTCGACAGAATCTCTATGATCGGACCTTGCGGAAACGCAGCTTGAACTTCCTATCTGCTGATGGTCCACTGATTTTCAGTGGTGCCGAGGAAGGATTTATGGAACCGAGCATGGCTGTGGGGGTATTGAGGATACTCGCTGATTTGTTGGATTCAGTGCGCGATGTGCAGAAGTATCAATTCCTCCCGATCTTCGACAATCCGAACGAGGCCAGCGCGCACCAGCTCCGCAAGCGAGCGCGCCTCACGAGCGGCTCCGCGTGAGCGGTGCACCGGATCGACTCGCGCAGATCGATCGCCAGGGCCGGATCGCGCTGCTGGATCTCGTCAAGAGCCCGACCCACGAGGCGCGCCTCGCGCTTCCGAGCCTGATGAAGCGCGTGCTCGAGCGCTCGGGTGGTCGCCTGGCCTGGGCGGGGAGCGTCGATCAGCAGCTGATCGGCACAGGCTCCGAGGACTTCGACGACATCTTGATCAGCGAATTCCCGAACCGCGAGGCCTGCGTCCTGGCGCTGGCGGAGCGCGCCGCATGGGATCCCGAGATCTTCGTCAGCGACATCCGCAGCATCGTGGCCGTACCGTGGTCGACCCCCATGCGCTGGATCGGTCGCGCCGCCTTCGGCCTGCGCGCACTGCGTGGCGGAGGGCCGCCGCCCTACGATCCAGCGATCGAGGACCGGCCCACCTTCGAACAGCTCGAGATGGGCGCACCGGAGTTCGGCCCGACGCGAGAACAGCTCGAAGCGCTTCAGGGGGCCGATCTCGAGAGCCGGGTGGTGATGGTGAACTTCCTAGAATTCCGCGAGCAGGCCCGACACGCCGAGCCGATCGAGGCCGGCACCGGCGTCAGCGGCCGCGCGGCCTACGGGCGCTACAGCGCCAACACGATCAAGATCGTGGGCCACCTCGGCGGTCGGATCCGCTGGGCCGGTGCCCGCGCTCGACTGATCAGCGAGGGACCCGAGCAATCGTGGACGCAGGTCGCGCTCATGCAGTATCCCTCGAGAGCGCACTTCATCGGGATGCTCCGCGACGGGGCCTACCAGGCCGGCACCCCGCATCGAGACGCTGGGCTCGAGCGCACGGAGCTCATCGCCTGCACTTCCCACGCCGCCTTCTACTAGATCGCGGCTCTGTCCCCCCGTATGCGGTCACCGGTTCCTGGTTGACAGAATCTCTAGGATAGGACCTTGCGGAAACGCAGCTTGAACTTCCTGTCTGCTCGAATTTTTTCAAGGCCATGAGGGGAAGGAAGATCGCGTCATTGGTATTCTCAGTCCCTCTAACCGGCTTCTCCGCTCTGTGTCCGGCCAACCCCGGTCCGCGGGAATCCAGTTACCCTGCTGCGGTCGCACGCTCGCACAACGTTGCCAGATTCAAGTCGGAGGAATCCAGTCCACGTGAAGATCCTCGATCTGATACGAGATCGGCAGAGTCAGCAGTTCGATCTCCACGATCGCTACCTGAACAGCCAGATGGTGCGTGTCCTCAAGACCATCGGCTTCGACAAGTCCTACGTGAGGGCCGAGGGGCCCTACCTCTTCGACGCGCAGGGGGAGCGATACCTGGATCTGCTCAGCGGCTTCGGCGTTTTCGGCATCGGTCGGAACCATCCCAGCGTCATCGAGACCCTCGGCGAAATCCTGCACTCCGAGCTACCGCACCTGGTGCAGATGGACGTCTCCCTGCTCTCGGGCCTGCTGGCCGAGCGCCTCCTCGACAAACTCCCCGGCCCTCTCGAGAAGATGTTCTTCTGCAATTCGGGAACCGAGGCGGTGGAGGCGGCAATCAAGTTCAGCCGCTGCGCCACCGGGCGCTCCAAGATCGTGTATTGCGATCACGCCTTCCACGGCCTCACCCTGGGCGCTCTATCCCTGAATGGCGATCACCACTTTCGAGATGGCTTCGGTCCGCTGTTGCCGGATACGGTGCAGATCCCCTTCGATGACCTCGCGGCTCTCGAGCAGGCCCTGCAAGACCGGGACGTAGCGGCCTTCATCGTCGAACCGATCCAGGGCCACGGGGTGGCGATTCCCTCCGACGACTACTTGCCCGAAGCCGCACGCTTGTGCCGCGCGGCGGGCAGCTTGTTCGTGGCCGACGAGGTGCAGACGGGTCTCGGCCGCACGGGCCTGTTCTCAGCGGTCGATCACTGGGGCGTCGAGCCCGACATATTGCTGATGGCGAAAGCCCTTTCCGGCGGATTCGTTCCCGTGGGCGCCGTTGCGTGCCGACGCTCGATCTTCGATGCCGTATTCAACCGCCTGGACCGGGCCGTCGTTCACGGCTCGACCTTCTCGAAGAACAATCTGGCCATGGCTGCGGGGCTCGCGGTCATCGACGTCATCGAGACGGAAGGACTCATCGAGAATGCGGCGCGGGTGGGCGGCGACATCGTTTCCGAACTAGCACCCATGCGAGACGAATGGGAATTCGTGAAGGACGTGCGCGGCAAGGGGATGATGATCGCGCTCGAGTTCGGCAAGCCGAAGAGCGTATCGCTGCGCACGGCGTGGAAACTGCTCGAAACGGCGAACGAGGGGCTCTTCTGCCAGATGATCACGGTGCCGCTCTTCACCCGTCACCGCTGCTTGTCGCAGGTGGCCGGTCACGGTATGCAGGTCGTGAAATTCATTCCTCCCATGACGCTGACCGACGACGACCGGCGTTGGATCGTAGACGGGGTGCGAGATGTCGTGGCCGATGCGCATACCTTCCCCGGCTCGATCTGGGATCTGGGCAAGACGCTGGCCGGCCAAGCGCTCAAAATGAAGGCCGGTTCGGACTGACGCGAGTGCGCCGCGGCCGATCCATGGGCTTCCGAAAACCTCTCACCGGGAAAGGGCAGAGTTGAAGACTGCAAGGAGATGCATCGTAACGGGTGCCAACGGCTTCATCGGATCGAATGTCGTTCGCAGCCTGATGCGCGAGGGGTACGAGGTGACGGCCCTGGTCGGCCCGGGCGTCGGCCTCGAGAATCTCGAAGGCCTAAATGTGGAGATCCGTGAGTTCGACCTGCTGGACCGAAAGGGTTTACGCGACGCCCTCACGGGCGGAACGCATCTCATCCACACGGCCGCCAACTACTCGTTCTGGTATCCGGATCCCTACCTCGCCTATCGCGTCAATGTCGAAGGAACGCGCAACGTCATGGAGGCGGCCCGCGACTTTGGCTTCGAGCGCATCGTGCACACCTCGAGCACCGCGACGCTCTCTCCCTTCGCGCGCGAGCTGGGCGAAGGGACCGAAACCCTGGGCGACGAAGAGCGAATCCTGAACCTGAGCCGCTTTGGGGGCTACTACAAGCATTCGAAGATCATGGCCGACATGCTGGTCGCTCGCTTTGCCGCCTGCGGACTTCCCGTCGTGACGGTCTTGCCGACGATCGTTCTCGGGGAGGGCGATCGCCGCCCAACGCCCACCGGCTCCATGATCGTCCACTTCATCAACCGGCGGATGAAGGCCTACGTCGAGATGCCGCAGAATCTCGTGCACGTGGGCGACGCGTCCGACGGGCACGTCCGAGCCCTGGAGCGGGGGCGGAACGGGCACCGCTACATCCTCGGAGGCGACGATCTGGACATGCGGAGCGTGGTGAGGATCCTCGCGGAGATCACCGGCATCCCGGCACCCCGAATCGTGTTGCCACAGAAGCTGTTCCGCGTTCTGGCGGTGGCGGAAGACTGGTTGGCCCGCAGCGTCTTTCCCCACGAGCCGCTGTTTCCCCTCGAGGCAGCGCTGCACGCTCGAGACAGTGAACGCTTCTGCACCGACAAGGCCCGGAAGGAGCTGGGCTTCCAGCCGCGGCCCGCCGAGGTGGTCTTGCGTCGGGCGGTAGCGTGGTTCATCGCCGATGGGCACTGCAAGAATCGCCTCACCCGGAAGGCCATCCAGGCGCGCTTGAACCTGTGATCGCGAGCCACCCCGACGGCATGATCACCGGGACGACACACTGCGTTTCGTACGGGCCCGATGGCGGGGAGCTCTTCCGGGGGACCGGGCCGCTCCTGGGATCTCGCGACTTCGGGCGGCTCGTCATCGAGGAGGTCGCCGATGACGAAACCCACACACCACAGATGGTCTTCCATTGCGGCTTCGAAGTTTCGACCGAATTCGCGTCATCGGCTACGAAGTGGACCCGACCGCTCGTATTCAGCCACCGGTTCCGGGTTGACAGAATCTCTATGATAGGGCCTTGCGGAAACGCCGCTTGAACTTCCTATCTACAGAGCGATCCCGTCTCTCCCGGATCATCGACGCCTCGGCGATCGCGGGGATCGGCGGCCTCGCGTTGCTGTGCGCGGCCACCCTCTTGCAGCGTCCAGTCCTGGGGCTGGCCGACAACCTGGACGGGGGGCGGGTGATGACCCCGGCCGGGATCGCGCCGCGCGTGGACCCCGGCACCTACCCGGAGCTGATCGTTCCGCGGCTCTACGACGCGGGAGAAGCGTCGCTGTCGAGCCACTTCTCGAGCGCCGCCGCCATGGCCTGGGCGGCGAAGCAGCTGGGTTTCGGGCTGGCAGGAGAGGCCAACGCGTTCGACGTGCGCCAGCTCGGGGCGCTGTACGGCCTGCTCGCGATTGCGCTGCTCGCGGGCGCGCTCGTCGCCGGCGTGGCACCGCTGCTGGTGCTGGGGCTCGCCTGGGTGATCGCAGATCCCGTGCATCTCCTCTACTTCAACAGCTTCTACGCCGACGTCCCCATGCTGCTCGGTGTCCTCGGGACAACGTTTTGGCTGCTCGCCTGGGGTGATTTCGACGACGCCTTCTTCAGCCCAGCGAGCTGGCGCGAGGTGGGCCGGGTCGGGCTGCTCGCCGCCCTGTTCTTCATCACCGGGATGAGCCGCGGAGCGAACGCCGCCGTTCCACTGCTCGTGATGGCCCTGCCGCTGGCCCGCTGGTTCGCCGCGCCCGTGCCGCGGCCCGCTCGACCGGTGCGCACCGCTCTGGTCTCCGTGCCCCTCATCGCGCTCTCGGCCCTGCCCATCATCCACTTCGTGCGCGGCAGCGGTCCGCGATTCGAATTCGTGAACAGCTACCACGCGGTCTTCAACGGCATCGCCGAGGTCGCGAGTGACCAGGCCGCCGTCCTGCGCGCGCTCGACATCCCGGATCGCTTTCGCGACCACGTGGGCCGTTCGGTGTACGAGATCGCCGACCGCACGCTCCTCGATGCGACGGGCGCGCCCGAGCCCTCCCTCGCACGGCTGTCGCGCGTTCGACTGGCGGGCCTCTACCTCTCGGACCCGCGGGCCCTGGCGCGCACCGAGGCGCGGCTTCGCGCGCCTCTGGCCCTGGCGCGGCCCCCCATGCCGAACTACGAGAACGAGCCCGGTCGCTACTACACGCGAGCGGGGCAGCTGTCGTCGATCCGCGCACTTCTCGTGGACCGCGCCGCGCCCGCGCTGTGGTGTGGGCTCCTGGGGCTCGGTGGTTATCTCGCGGTTCGGGTGGCGCGGCGCCGCCCGCTGACGCGTCTCCAGTCCACCCTCGCGTTCCTGTGGGTCTGCTTCGCATCGCAGAGTGTCCTCGCCGTGCTCGGCGAGGGCTTCTTCGGCATTCGCCTGCACCTCGCGGGCGCGCGCCTGGCCCTGGATCTACTGCTCGTCGTGGCGGGCTTCGCGGCGCTTTCCGGCCTGGCGAAGCGAGTCGCTCGCGGCTGACGCCTCAACCGTCGGGGTAGATGGGAAGTTCAAGCTGCGTTTCCGCAAGGTCCGATCCTAGAGATTCTGTCAACCAGGAACCGGTGACCCGCATACGGGGCGATTGCCAACTGCGCTCTACTTCGAATTAGCGTTCGTTCGAAGCGACCCGCTACGCCTGGTGGTGGATCTCGATGTCCGCGAACAGTGCTTCGAGCTCGCTCTGGGTCTCGGCGGCTACCAGGCGGTCCAACCAGCGGTGAAACCGTTGACTGCCCTCTTCGTTGCGTCCGAACAGCACCTCGCGTTGGGCTCCGCTCGAGAGCGCGCGGAACACGCCGTCCACTGTCGGGTAGTCCTCGGTCCTGACGACGCGGGTCAGCAGCTCGGCCATGCTGTCCAGGCCCACCTGCTGCTCGCTGTTAGGCTCGACGGACGCGAGGTAAGCGATCTCAGTCCAACCCTCGCCCACACTCGGACCGGGGAACACCTGATTCATCATGGTGATCTCAACGCCCGGTCCGGCGGGGAAGTGCGCGATCGAACCGCCGGGGAAGAGCGTCCACACCCCCTGTGCGAGGTCGTGATTGCGCCACTGTTCCTCCGGAATCTCCGCGAGCGTAGACATTGCTGGGTCGACGGCGCCCACCCTCTGATGCGGCCCCCACGCGTCGTACACCGCTTTGTTGCTGAACTTGTCGCCGAAGCTTTGCGCGTGGAGTACGGACAGGTGGTAGAAATCGAGATAGCCGTCGTAGGCGGCCTTCCAGTTCGGTCCCGCAAAGCACTCGCGCCTCAGGAAATGGCGTCCACCGAGTTCGAAGTGGCTGAGCATCGAGTCGTAGCCCATCAGGAAACGGTCGATGTCGAGTGTCGAATCGGGATCGAGGATGACGAACACAATGCCCGCGCGTTCAGCAGTGGGGAGTGGGACGAGCCCGTGGCTCGCCCGGTCGAGCTCACCGAAATGTTCCGCCTCGAAGATTCCGACGAGCGCGCCATTCCGGTCGTAGCTCCACCCGTGATAGGGGCACATGAAACGTCGGGCACTGCCACAGGGCCGTTTCTCAACCAACGCCCCTCGGTGCGAGCAGGAGTTCACGAAGGCCCGCAGCACACCGTCGCCGCCGCGCACCATCAATACCGGCACACCCACCACCTCGAGGCTGCGAAACGAGCCAGGCTCGCGAAGCTCAGCGGTGGTAGCCAGCGCCAATGGCAGGCGCCGGTACACACGCTCCACCTCCAGCTGCCAACGATTGGGATCGGTGTAGTGGGTGGCGGGCACACGGTGGATGCT
>JABSQW010000478.1 GCA_013215605.1 Myxococcales bacterium | reverse complement strand
TCGCCCACAACGAACTCGGCATGGTCCGCCGCCGGCAGGGGCGCTTCGACGAGGCCCGGGCGCGCTACGAGCAGGCGCTCGAAGTGGCCGACGACTTCCACTTCGCGCGGCGCAATCTCGCGATCCTCTGTGACCTCTATCTCGCGGACCTGGCCTGCGCGCTCGAGCACTACCAGCGCTATGCGCGGGCCGTTCCCGAAGACGAAACGGTCGACATGTGGATCGCGGATCTCCGAAACCGGGCCAGCAACTCACCGGCAGGCGGGAGATAGGAATGATTCGAGCCCTCTTGAGTGTTCTCGCGTTGCTTCTCGCAGGAAGTGCCTACGGCGCCACGTCCGGCGACGGCGACAAGCTGCTTTCGGGCATGTCGATCGTTGGCAACGACGAGGCGCCGAAATCGCTCGTGATCGTACCGTGGAAGAGCTCGGAGCTGGGGGACACGCTCGAAGTGTCGCGCGCGCTCGACGACCGACGCCAGCCGGTGGACCGCGACGTGTTCCGCCGAGCGCTTGGCTACTACCAGATTCGCTCCGGCTTGGATGCCGGGCGCAGCGCGGCTGCGCAATAGCTCGTTCGTTCCACCTAGTTCGACTCGCACACCGAATGTGCAATGGAGAAAGAAACCATGGATCTGCTCTACTCGACGATCGGGTTTTTCGTGACGGGAGGACCCTTCATGTACCCGATCCTGATCGTATTCGCGGTGGGCGCCGCGATCGCGATCGAGCGGTACGTCACGCTCACCCGCGTGACTGCCGAGAACCAGAGCGCCTGGACGAAGGTCCAGGAGCCGTTGATGAGAGGAAACTTCGACGAAGCGCGAAAGATGACGAGCAGTGACAACTCGACCATCTCGCAGCTGCTCGAGATGGGCCTCGCGCGTCAGGGCAGCGTGCGCCGTCGCGAAGACATCGAGATCGCGATGGAAGAGGGCATGATGGAGATCATCCCGCAGCTCGAGAAGCGCACGCCATACGTGGCACTGGCCTCGAGCATCGCGACGCTACTCGGGCTGCTCGGTACGATCATGGGCCTGATCTCGGCATTCACGGCGGTTGCCAACGCGAACCCGGCCGAAAAGGCCGACCTGCTGTCGGCCAGCATCTCTGTCGCGATGAACACGACCGCGTTCGGGCTGATGGTGGCGATCCCGCTGCTGGTTACGAGCTCGGTGTTGACCGCCAAGACCAGCCAGATCATCGACAGCCTCGAGATGGCGTCGGTGAAGGCACTCAACGTGATCTCATCGAAGGCCCGACGTCAGGTCGAGGTCGAGGCTTAGTCGCATGCGGCGACGACACCACTACCGGCGTCGCGGTGCCGAGCAGGCCGAGCTCGACATGACCACCTTTCTCAACCTGATGGTGGTGCTCGTGCCGTTCCTGCTGATCACGGCCGTGTTCTCACGCATCACGGTCGTCGAGCTGAGCCTGCCGAGCGCGGCGGACGGAGCCGCGGCGGCCGAGCCGGCAGTACGGGTCGAGGTGACCGTCCGCGAGAGCGGTCTCATGCTCGCCGACAACGACGCCGTGATCGCGAAGATCCCCAAGGTCGACGGCGCCTATGACCTCGACGAGTTGTTGGAGCACGTGGTTGCGCTGAAGCGACGCTACCCCGATCACGATAGTGCTTCCGTGCTGCTCGAGCCGGACATCGAGTACGACCACCTCATCCAGGTAATGGACGTTGTAAGAAGCGCAGAGATCCCTGTGGACGGTCAGCCGGAGTTCACTCGCGTGGCGCTTTTCACCGACATTTCGATCGGAGACGCACCGTGAAGAATTCGCGCCGAATGAAGCGCATGTCGCGCAACCGTCAAACGTTGACGCGTATGAACCTCACCTCGCTGATGGACGTGTTCACGATCCTCGTATTCTTCCTGCTGGTGAACTCGGCCTCGACCGAGGTGCTCGAGACACCCAAGCAGATCACGCTGCCCGCGTCGGTGGTAGAACAGAAGCCGAGCGAGACCGTCGTGATCTTCATCAGCCCGCTCGAGGTCACCGTGCAGGGCGAGACCGTCGTCACCGTTGCCGACATCCTCGCCATGAAGGGGCAGAACGTCCCGCCGATCGGTGAACGGCTGGTCCAGGTGAGCCAGAGCATCATCGGACTGCGCACCCAGCAAGCGGCCGAGAGCCAGGCGATCACGATCCTCGCCGACCGGTCGGTGCCGTTTCGGGTCGTCAAGAAGGTGATGTCGACCTGCACCGGTCAGGGTTACGGACGCATCTCACTCGCCGTGTTGCAGAAGGCCTCCCAGACCGCCCACCGGGGGCTGCCGGCCCGAGCGTCGTAGGACTAGGCAAACAAGTGAACACCCAGGACGAAAACGCGCTCCGTATCGAGCTCGACCAATCACTCAAACGGCTCGATGCTTTCGCAGGCGAACTGCGGGCGATCGACGATGAGCTCGAGGAGATCGAGGCCGAACGCCGGTCGCATGTGTTGCTGCACGAAGCGTGCGGCGCGCTCGAGAAGCTCGATGAGCAGGAGGCGGCCGGTCTGTTCTGGAGCGGCCTGGAGACCACCGCTACCGGGCAGGTCCACGTCGGCGTCGTGCGCACGCGCATCGACGCGTTCCAGCAGCGGCTGGGCCAGATCGAAGGGGGCCGCCAGGGCATCCTCGCAAAAATCGAGCGCGAGGAAGAGAACGGCCGGTACGTCGAAGACGATCTCTACGAGTTGAAGCGCGCCGAGGAGGAGCGCAAGCGCGAGTGGATCGTCGAGTGCGAGATGCGCCCGCTGCCCGAGCGCCCCACCATCATGCCGTGGACGCGCGGGGGCGAGGACGATCAGCGTTTTCGCCGTGCGCTCGCGATGTCGCTGCTCGTCTCCCTGCTGCTTGGGGTGTTGTTCCCGTGGATTCCGCTGCCCGTGCTGGATCGCTGGGAGGTGATCGAGGTCCCGGATCGGTTGACGCGACTGATCGAGAAGCGCATCCGACCGCTGCCGCCGGTGCAAGAACTGGCGCCGCAGAAATCCGAGCCGGAGCCGCTCGAGGAGACGCCGCTGCTCGCCGAGCAGGGCACGCCCGAGCCGGTCAAGAGCAAGGAAAAACCGAAGCCGGGTGCCGGTGCGAAGGGCATCCTCGCGTTTCGCGAGCAGTTCTCGAGCCTCGCCGACAGCGCCGCACCCGCACGGCTCGGCTCCCAGGCGCGCATCACGCGCTCGGGTGAGCTTGCCAGTGGTCGCGCGACGCGCTCGCTCGTTACCACGGACGGCCCGGGTTCCAGTGGCGGCATTGATCTCGCCGCGCTGAGCCGCGACGTTGGCGGCGGAGGCGGCGAGGGCATCGAGGGCGTACAGGTCACGCGCGCCACGAGCTCGATCGGCAGCATCGGAGGCGGTACCGGTCGACCGCTGAGCGGCGGTCACGGCTCGGCGCGCACCGACGAAGAGATCCAGATCGTCTTCGATCGCCACAAGGCCGCGCTCTACCGGCTCTACAACCGAGAACTGCGACGCGACCCGACACTGCAGGGGCAGATCGTCCTGCGTATGACGATCCAGCCCGACGGCAGCGTCTCGCTCTGCGAGCTGCAGAGCTCCGGCGTGAAGGCGCCAAACCTCGCGAAGCAGGTGGTCGAGCGGGTGAAGACGTTCGACTTCGGGGCGAAGGACGGGATCCCCGCGATCACGATCCTCTACCCGATCGACTTTCTGCCCGCGAGTTGATGCCCAAGGAGAGTCAACGGGCGAACACGAACGACAATGAGCGCTCCCAGCGCTCCAGGTGATTCAGACAAAGGCAAAGCCGCCGAAAGGTGGCGACGCAAAGTCTCCGGTCTAACGGGCCTTCGAGCCCTACGACAGCGGGACCGCCGGAATCCAGCCCGAACGCTGGGGTTTCCCCGGTCCCGTTTCGCGTTGGTGGCGATGAAGTCGCCAGACAGTGGAACGAGGAAGCATGATTCGACGCCAGAACCGCCGCGCGAGAGCGCTCCTCAGCGCGACCCGCATCGCGTTGCTGGGGCTCGCTGCGCTGTTGGCGACGGCGGAACCGGCCTCGGCCCAGGTCCCTTCGACCTGCCCGCCGCAGCTCGGCACCGAGGCCCTCGTCGACCACGACTTCAGCGTCAGCTTCTGCGAGCTGTGCGACGTCGGCACGGTACGCATCGTCGTCGACAATCCGTTCGATCCGTTCGACGACCTCGACTTCTCCGCCCTCGTGATCAGCGAGGACCTGCGGGCCTCGGGTCTCACCTACGTGCCGTTCACGACGAGCTTTACCGGCGTCAACGTCGCGGCACCGCCCGTCGTCGAGCCCGCGGTGAGCGGTCCCAACGGTTCATTCCTCACCTGGACGGTAGAGCCCAGCTTCGTCCTCGAGGCCCGCCTGGGCTCCAGCAACGATGAGTCGCTGATCCTCGAATTCGACGTGCGGCGGCACGCCACGGTCGGCGAGGAGGGCCTCGTCACGGCCAATCGATCGATCGAGGCCGGCCTCGAGCTGACGCCGAGTTGCGCGCCGGGCGACCGCTTCGCGACGACGAGCGGCCTGGGCGTGCTTCCGCTGAACGAGCCGGTGCCGGTGATCGTGAAGAGTGGCCGCAACGTCGATGCCGGTCAGGGTGTCAATAGCTACTCGGATCCGGTCTACGGCCACGAAAACGACGACGTGATCTGGCGCATCGAGGTGCAGAACACGGGCCAGGCCGATCTGCAGGACTTCGTGTTCAGCGATTCGATCGTGCCCGGCAACTTCGAGATCGACTGGATCTGCGATACCGAAGCCGACGCGACCGCAGCAGCGGGAGGCGCGTCACCGGCGGATTGTCTCGCTGTCGGCCCCACCACCAGTGTGGTCGGGCTTGCGGTGGCGCCCATCTTCGGGGGCGGCGCGAATCCCTACATCGTCGCGCCCGCGGGCGGCAGCGGCTCCTACTACCTGATCGGCCGCGTCACCGACTCGTGTACCAACCGCATCAACAGCGTCTTCGACGTCGAGTGGGGCTGCCAGGCCCAGTCACCGCCCGGCGGCATTCTCGCCACGTCCACCAGCATCTCGGCGGGTGATACGGCGGACCTGAGCACGCTGTCCCTCGAGGCCGGGTTCGATGTCACCGTCGATCTCACCGGCACCAACACCGGCCAGCCCATGGGCGGCCGGGGCACGGTGACGATCACGATTACCAACAACAGCGGCGGCACCGTCAAGGGCGGTGCCTCCGGCATCCAGTTGCGCAACTTGCTGCCGGTCGAATATGTGGTCGACACGACGTTCGCACCCAGCGTCGCCGTGGCCCCGGCGTACGGCAACAGCTACTTCGGCATGGTCGACACGCTCACCTGGACGAACCCCGTGGCCGGCACCTTCCCGCTCGTCACGAACGACCCCGCGCTACCCCTCGCCAATACGGACCTCACCTTCGATCTCGCGAGCAGCACTGTCCACCCGGATTTCGCGGACCAGATCCACATGATCCGCCACGGCGACGTCGTGACGGTCACGTTCCAGACGGTCCTGATCGACTCGCAGTACTACGACCTCGTCGCGGATCTCGACGTCCGCGATGAGGACCCGGCGAGCTCACCGCCCGACACCGATCCGACCGAGAGCTTCTCGATCAGCAACCAGTTCGAGGTCTCGTACGAGGAGTTCTGCACGGCGACCGTGCACCACCTGACCTTCAACGAGAACGACACCGCCCGCCCGGAGGATCTCGACGTCGACTTCACGGGCAGCGAACTCGTGTTCATCCTTACGGGCACGGGCGACACGCTGCCGCTCACCGTCTCGCTCACCAACAGTGGCGGCCACGATGCCGACGACTACTTCGCCTACGTGACCTTCGGCGAGGCGATGACTGTCCAGACTGTTCCTACGGGCTGCAGCGCGACGACGAACCCGCCGGCGATGCCCGTGTGGCAGATTCCGGTGGCGCTGCCGGCAACCGCCTCGGTCTACCAGTGTGATCGCGGCGTGATCAGTCCGGGCGCGACCGAAAATCTCACGTTCGAGGTGGTCAAGAACACGGCAGCGAGCTTCGACGACGACCTCACGTTCCGCGCCGACGTGATCGGCGAGATTACGCTCAGCGACGGCACACCGCTCTGGTTCCCGACACCGATCGCCCGCCCGGACGGCCTCACGGATCGCGCCAACGACTACACGCTCGACGGACTGCGGGCCCGTGTGGTCGGCTTCGACCTGTTCAAGACCCAGCTCGGCATCTGTACCGAGAACAACCCGCCGCCGGGCAGCCCGGATGACCAGATCCAGATCGGTGAGGAGTGCGACTTCCACGTCGAATCCGGCGGCTGGTTCGGCTTCTTGACGCCGGGCTTCGACCAGATCGCGGTCAAGAACGTCCGAGTCGTCGATCAACTCCCGAACGGCCAGGGCTA
>JABSQW010000477.1 GCA_013215605.1 Myxococcales bacterium | reverse complement strand
GGCTCCGCGCGGCGACATCGTCGACCGCGACGGACGTCTGCTCGCCACCACGCGCCCCGCTTTCGGGCTGAACGTACTGCCCGTCGAACTCCGCAATCGCGAGCTCACCTTCGCCGCAATCGGCCAGCTGCTCGACACCGACCCCGCACTTCTCACGGAGCGGGTCGGCGTGCCCAAGGGGCGCGACCGCTTCAAGCCCGTGCACCTCGCTGACGATCTCTCGTACGACCGCCTCGTGCGCATCGAGTCACACCTCTACGCGTTGCCCGGCGTCCTCACGGACATCCAGCCGCGTCGCCACTACGTGGGCGGAGAGCTCGCTGCCCACATGCTCGGCCTCATCGGGGAGATTGGTCGCAAGCAGCTCGAGACGCCGGAGTTCGAGGGCTACCGCAGCGGCGAGGTCGTGGGGAAGGCCGGCGTCGAGATTCTGTTGCAGTCGCGGCTGCGCGGTCGCGCTGGCGGTCGAAACCTGGTGGTCGACGTCTCCGGCCGAAGTATCGAGGTCATCGACGAGATGATGCCGGTGCCGGGTGGCACGGCGACGCTCACGCTGGACATCGATCTGCAGCGCGTCGCGGAGGAGGCGTTCCTTCCCGACGTTCTCGGAGAGCGCGCAAAGATGGGCGCGCTCGTCGCCCTCGACCCTCGCACCGGGGACATCCTCGCACTCGTGTCGAAGCCGTCCTACGACCCCAATGATTTCGCGGGCGGCGTCGACTCGGAGACGTGGGCGCGCCTCACGAGTGACCAGTGGCGGCCGATCCAGAATCGTGCGATCGCGGGGCAGTACCCGCCGGGCTCCACCTACAAGGCGATCGTGGCCGCCGCTGCCCTCGAAGAGGGCCTCGTCAGTCCCGAGGAAAAGATCTACTGCCCGGGGCACTTCCGCCTCGGGCGGCGCACCTACCGCTGCTGGAAGCGCGGCGGTCACGGCGAAGTCGACCTCTACGAAGCGCTGGTGAACTCGTGCGACGTCTTCTTCTACACGGTGGGTCTGCGCGTTGGGATCGACAAGCTCGCCGAGTACGCGCGCGGATTCAACCTCGGCCAACGCACCGGTATCCCCCTGGCGAACGAGCTCGCCGGCCTCGTGCCCACGAGCTCGTGGAAGGAGCGCCGCTTCAAGGAGGTGTGGGTCCGGGGCGAGACCGTGTCCGCGGCGATCGGTCAGGGATTCAACCTCGTAACTCCACTGCAGCTGGCCGTCGCCTTCGGAGCGATTGGAAACGGGGGCAAGCTGATGCAGCCCCGCGTCGTGCTCCAGACGCGCGACATGCAGGGCGTGGTCACGCCGGGGCCGGCACCGCGCCTGTTGCGCGAAATACCGGTTTCACCGAAGAACCTCGAGATCGTGCGCGCGGGACTCGAGGGCGTGGTCAACGACCCGGTTGGAACCGGCAGGCGTTCGCGCGTTCCGGGCGTACTCGTTGCGGGGAAGACCGGAACGTCGCAGGTGGTGAGCCTCGAGCACACCGAGGGCCTGGAAGAGGAAGATGTTGTGCTCGAGCACCGTGACCACGCGTGGTACGCGGCCTTCGCTCCGGCGAAGAACGCGGAGATCGCGGTGGCGGTGATCGTCGAGCACGGCGGCAGCGGCGGCAGCACCGCGGCGCCCGTGGCGCAGAAGGTGCTCGCGAAGTACTTCGAGAAGAAGCGAGCGGCGGAGCGGCTCCCCGTGATCGAGCCCCCCGCCGTGCTCGAAGCCAGCGGGGCCCGCGCAGGCGCCTCCGCGACGCTCGCGGCAGCGATCCCGACAGTGACGGGTCCGGGGACGGGAGACGATCGTGTCCGCGATTGATCGCCGGCTGATCCAGAACTTCGATTGGCCACTCTTCGCCCTCGTCTCGGTCCTGCTGACGATGGGGATCGTCAACCTCGTCTCGGCTACGGCCGGTGACAGCGGCCTGTCTCCCGAGGTGTTGCGGCAGCTGCTCGCGATGGGGCTCGGCGGCATCGGGATGGTCGTGGTGCTGGCGATCGACTACCGCCACTACGAGCGCCTTGCAGTTCCGATGTTCGCGGTCTGTCTGGCACTGCTGGCCGCGACACTCGTATTCGCACCGGTGACGCGCGGTAGTCGCAGCTGGCTCTTCGGAGGCAGCTTTCAGCCGTCCGAGTTCGCAAAGCTCGGACTGATCCTCGCGCTCGCGCGCTTCTTCCACCGCAATCCGCCCGGCAACAAACACGCGCTGAGTGACGTCCTGCGCCTCGCCACGATCGTGGTCCTGC
Source organism: Myxococcales bacterium (assembly GCA_013215605.1). GTDB lineage: Bacteria > Myxococcota_A > UBA9160 > UBA9160 > SMWR01 > JABSQW01. Next base: position 611 of record JABSQW010000477.1, on the reverse strand, counting down.
CCGTCGGTCTCATCGTTCTGCAGCGCGACATGGGCGTGGCGCTCCTGACGCTCTTCATCGCATCGACCTTTTTCGTGTTTCTCCGGATCCCGTTGCGCGCGTGGCTGGGCGTCGCGATGGCGGCTGCCGCAGGCCTCGTGTCGATCTGGATGTTCGCCCTCAAGCCCTATCAGCGAAGTCGCATCCTCGACGTGATCGACCCGGGCCGCGATCCCCTGGCGTCGGGCTATCAGGCCATCCAGTCGCGCATCGCGATCGGTTCCGGGGGGCTCTTCGGCACCGGCTACATGGAGGGCACGCAGACGCAGCTGCGCTTTCTCCCCACGCAACACACCGACTTCGCGTTCTCCGTACTCGCCGAGGAGTGGGGTTTCGTGGGGAGCTGCGTCGCCCTCGGTTTCTACGTGAGCCTCATGCTCTGGGGACTCCTCGTCGCCCGCAGCGCCAAGGACGGCTTCGGCGGCATGCTCGCTGTGGGCGTCGTGGCGATCCTGTTCTGGCCCGCCGTGCTCAACATCGCAATGGTGCTGGGCCTCGCGCCGGTGATCGGCGTGCCGCTGCCACTCTTCTCGTACGGGGGATCGGCGCTCGTGACGACGCTCATCGCGATC
>JABSQW010000476.1 GCA_013215605.1 Myxococcales bacterium | reverse complement strand
GCATCTTCTCGCGCATCTCGGGGGGTATGTCGACGATTTCGGGAGTGGTGTGTTTCATCTCGCTCCTCCAGGAGGTCTGGGATGGACATTCCACTCTAACCCACCGCCGAAGGTCGCGTTCGTGGTATAAGCCGAACGCGGATCCCCCTGGAGGTGTGTCTTTGGGAGCCCTGTTTGCGCCGCTGGCGAGCGCGAGACCCTTGGAGATCGCCCTCGCAGACGAGTTCGGCGAGACGTCCTGGGCGGATTTCGACCGGCGGGTCAATCGGCTCGTTCACGCCCTGCGGGACGCGGGAATGCAGACGGGCGACACCCTGTCGATTCTCTCTGGAAATCGACGCGAGGTCTTCGAGGCGATCGCCGCCGCGACGCAGGCGGGCTGGCGTTACGTTCCGGTGAACTGGCACTGGGTCGACGAAGAAGTCGCGTACGTGCTCACGAACTCCGATTCGAAGGCGATCCTCACCGACACGCGGTTCGCCGACGTCGCCGCCCGCGCGGTTGCGATGCAGCAGGGTCCGCCGCTGCTCGCCGCAGTCGCGATGGGCGGCGGGGCTCCGGCGGGTTTCCGGGAGTACGAGGAACTGCTCGCCGCGGCCTCCCCCGACGAACCGAGTGACCCGACCATGGGCGGCCCCATGTTCTACACGTCGGGCACCACCGGCCGACCCAAGGGCGTCGTGAGCAGCTCGTTCCAGGCGGGCGCTCCCATCGAGTTGATGCAGCTCATCGGCCAGTCGGTGCTCGGGAGTCTCGGGCTTCCAGAACACGGAACGACCCTGCTCGAAGGTCCGATCTACCACTCCGCGCAGTGGGCCTTCTCCTTCCTCCCGCTGGTCGCGGGCTCATCCGTGGTGATGCGCCACAGATTCGATCCCGCGGAGACTCTCGAGCTCATCGATCTCCACGGGATCAGCAACGTGCACCTCGTTCCCACGCAGTTCATCCGTCTGCTGCGTCTCGACGAGGAGCGCCGCAAGGCGTTCGGCGGCCAGAGCCTCGAGGCCGTCTGGCACGGCGCGGCTCCGTGCTCACCCGAGGTCAAACGGCAGATGATCGACTGGTGGGGCCCGGTGATCCACGAGTACTACGGGGCCACCGAGGGCGCGTTCGTGAGCACCATTCGCGCCGAGCAATGGCTCGAACACCCCGGCAGTCTCGGGAAGCCGCTCGACACCGTCGAGGTGCGCGTCGTCCGCGAGGACGGCTCGGTCGCGGGCGCCAATGAGGAAGGGCAGCTCTATTTCAAGAACAAGCTCGGGACGGACTTCGAGTACCACAAGGATCCCGAGAAGACTGCGGCCGCCCACCTCGAGCCCGGCGTCTACACCTTTGGCGACGTCGGTTTCGTCGATGAGGACGGCTTCTTGTTCATGAGCGATCGGAAGATCGACATGATCATCTCGGGTGGAGTCAACATCTATCCCGCCGAGATCGAGGGGGTGCTCGTCGCACATCCAGCCGTGGCAGACGCCGCGGTGTTCGGCGTGCCGAACGACGAGTTCGGAGAAGAGGTGAAGGCAGCCGTGGAGCTCACGGCGGGATTCGCCGCGGGAGACGAGCTCGCCGCCGAGCTCACCGCCTTCTGCCGCGAGAAGCTCGCCAGCTACAAGGCGCCGCGCAGTATCGACTTCGAAGACGCCATGCCGCGGCATCCCACGGGCAAGCTCTACAAGCGCCTGCTGCGGGAACCCTATTGGAAGGACACCGGTCGCAGAATCTGAGAGCGCCGACGAGAGCACGGGAGAGCCAACGTGAAGATCACCTCGCAGATGAACTACGCGGGAAATTTCACCGAGTCCATCGCAGAAGTGGTGGAGCTCGAGAAAGCGGGACTCGACAGCATCTGGATCGCCGAGGCCTACGGCTTCGACGCCGCGAGACTGATGGGCTGGTGAGGCCCTCAATGCGTGTTGGATTCATCGGCCTGGGATCACAGGGCGCTCCGATGGCGCAGCGCCAGATCGAATGCGGCGTCGACACACTGCTGTGGGCCCGGCGGGAGGCGACGCTTGCGCCGTTCCGCGACAGCGGTGCGGAGTTTGCGGACAGCGCCGCCGAGCTAGCCCGCGCGTGCGAGCTCGTGAGCGTGTGCGTCCTCGACGACGCGGGCGCCGAGGACGTGTTGTGCGGCGAGCAGGGTGTGCTCGCGGGCATCCGCGAGGGACAGGTCGTCGCGCTTCACAGCACCGTGCACCCGGAGACGGTGACGATGCTCGCTGCGGAGACGAGCAAACGCGGCGCCACGCTGATCGACGTTCCCGTGAGCGGCGGCGGCGCCGCCGCGCTGACCGGTGATCTGGTGGTCATGGTCGGCGGCGAGCGGGAGAGCTTCGAACGCTGCCAACCCGTCTTCTCCACCTACGGAAAACCGGTCATCCACGTGGGTCCGCTCGGTACCGCGGTGGTCGCCAAGCTCGTCAACAACGCGATGATGACCGCACAACTTGGACTCGCCTGCGATGCGTTCGCGCTCGGTGAGAAGTTCGGCGTGAAACACGCAGCTCTCGCTGAAGTACTCACGAGCAGCAGCGGCAACAGCTTCGCCCTCGGCGCGTACGCCCGGATGGGCGGCATCGAGCCGATGAAGGCCGTGGCGGCGCCGCTGCTCCGCAAGGACCTGGGCATCCTCGCCGAGCTCGCGCGGGAGCGCAACGCGGATCCCGGGGCGATCGTCGATACGGCCGACCGCGCGCTCGCCGTGCTCGGAAATCCGCGCGAAAAGCGCTGAATCCGCGCGCCCGCCGGGTTTCGGCGCCGATTGGTTTCGACGAAGAATGGCGGGCTAGTGTCCCTGCGTGGGGAGACACGAGGTCAGCGCCAGTGCGGCCCGGGGAGCTGCAGTCGAGTCCTCGAGAGCGGCGAGACTCGGTGTCGCCGCGACGCTCGCCGTGGTGTTCACGCTCCTCTACGCGGTGACGCTCGCGGGGAGCGACGCAATCTTCGAGAAGGGCATCCGCTCGTTCTTCTGGAGCGACGTCGGGGAGTGGGCGTTCGCCACCCAGATCGGGGCAGTGCGGGGAGACCTGGGCCTCGAGGAGCTCGCGCTCCCGCCGTACACGCGAGGCGGCGCGCCGCCGCCGGACTTCGCTCGACACTGGGAGCTCAAGCGCAGCAAGCACCCTCTGTTCGCCGCCGCGAGTCACTGGGTGTACCGCGCGGTGCGGGCGGCCGCGCGGCCCTTCGCCGCGGGCGGCGACGCTCGCAAAGGCTGGACGTACCGCCACGAGCGGATCGCCCTCAAGTTCCCCTCGGCTCTGTTCGGCGGCCTCGCCACGGCCGGCTTCTTCTGGATGGCGAGCGCCTACGCGGGCGCGGGTACCGCACTGCTCTTTGCGCTCTTCTTCGGCGTCTCGTTCGGGAAGTGGTTCTTCGCGAGCGTCCCCGATTCGTACTCCCTCCAGGCACTGCTCAGCGTCGGCTTTGCCGCACAGCTGTTCGCGAGCGGCCGATCTCTCGCTGCGCTGGCGGGTCTCGCAGCCACGACCGTCGCGGCCATCTTCATCGGCGTGAACAACGTGCTGCTCGTGCCCGTGGGCGCCGCCTGGCTGATCCTGGAGGAGCGCAGGCGCGACGCCATCGCCTACGCCGCGATCACAGGAGTCGCCGTCGTGGCCGCGTACGGCGCGATGACACTGCTCGTCGAAGACTCGGTCACGCTCGGCGGAACCATCGATCTCGTCTCGCGTCAGGTCGAGGCGTTCTCGCAGCGCTCGAGCGTCGAAGTCGGTGGGCCGCTCGTGAAGCTGGCCTTCTCGCTCGTGGGGTTCTCGCTCGTCGGCGTCGCGGCCGCGCCGGCAGCCGAGGAGCTCTATCACTCGTTCGCCGTCCTGGGTGCGTACGCGACATCGCCCCTGTCACTCGCTTTTCTCGTCAGCTACGCGGCGCTCTTCGGCGTGATCGTCCACAGGCTCGTCACGGGACCTCCAGTCCCACGCGAGTCGCAGAATCGACTCATGACGCTCGCCCTGTGGGTGGGGGCACTTCTCCTCTACTACTCGCAGTTCAACGCGCTGCAGACCATCCTCTACACGAGCCTCTTCCTGGTTCCCTTCGTCGCGCTCCTCTGCGAGGGCTTCGCCTTGCGACCGGCGAGCCGCGTCGAGTTCGCCCTGCTCGGCGCGCTGGTCGCGACGACCCTCGCCTCGAACCTCGTCTTCTTGCGGCAGTTCGTCCCGTGACCGGCGTCCGCTCCGATGGCTCCGGTCGGCGGGTCCGTGCTTGTCTCGGCGCGTTTGTCGCGGCTGTGTCGGCTCTCGCCTGCGGCTGCAGCAACAGCGACGGGGGCTCGCCGGCGACGCCGCGCAACCTGCTCTTCCTGACCGTCGATACGCTGCGCGCCGATCGCCTCGGCGTCTACGGCGCGGAGCCCGGCAACACGCCGGCGATCGACGCGTTCGCGAGGGACGCGGTGATCTTCGAGCACGCCGTCTCTCACGCCTCGTGGACGCTCCCGTCCTACGCGACGATCCTCACCTCGCAGCACACTTCGACGCACGGCTGCTGGAACTTCGAGCGGCGACTGTCCGAGCGCTTCGTAACGCTCCCCGAGCTCTTCCGCGACGCCGGGTTCCGCACGGCGGGTATCGCGAGCCACGTCTTCTTCGACGCGCGCTACGGACTCCAGCAGGGATTCGACACCTTCGACGCGGAGCTCGCTCGTCGGAAGGGCGAGCCGGGTTGGCTGCGCGTGACGTCGCCACAGGTGACGGACCGCGCGCTGCGCTGGCTCGAGGCCCGCGCGGCGGCCGAGCCCGCGCCCTGGCTCCTCTGGCTCCACTACTTCGACCCTCACGTCCCGTACGTGGCCCACGATCTTCCGCCCGGCGCAGCGCTTCCCCCGGAAGAAGAGCGCTACCGGGGCGAGGTCGCCTTCACCGACCGCCACGTGGGGCGCGTGCTCGACGCCCTCGGGGCCAACGGCTTCTCGTCGGACACCGTCGTCGTGTTCGTCTCGGACCACGGCGAAGCCTTCGAGGATCACCCCGGAGTGCGCCGACACGCGCGAAGTCTCTACCGCGAGGAGCTGCAGGTTCCGCTCGTGATCCGCGTTCCCGGTCTCGAGCCCCGTCGCGTGCCGACCCCCGTCGGAACCGTCGACATCCTGCCGACCCTCCTCGCGCTCTTCGATATCGCGACCGACCAGCCACTCGAAGGGCGGAGTCTGCTCGGCGCCATGCGAGGCGAACCTCTCCACCCTCGCCCCCTCCTCACCGAGCTTCAGCTTCACGAGGGACACGCGGCGCGGGGACTCGTCGAGGGTCGTTACAAGCTCATCGAAGACCTGTCGAACCAGGTCACGCACCTCTACGACCTCGCCGACGACCCGGCGGAAGCGCGCAATCTCGCTTTGGACCGCCCCGAGGTCGTCGAGTCACTCCGCAACACGATGCAGACGCTGCTCGAACGCTCGCGCACGAGAGCGCGCGCCTACCCCGACACCCACCCGGTCTCCCTCACGACAGAGGACCTCGAGCACCTCGACGCCCTCGGCTACATCGACGCCCCCTGACTCGAGCGACCTGGGGATCAGCTGCGGCTGCGGGGCATGCGCAGGGTGAACTGGGCGATGATGCTGCGGAGGATTTCACTCGAGCCGCCGTAGATCGTCGTGGCGGTCGAGTGGCGGTAACCGAACTCGATGGAGCCGTCGCCGGGCGCACCAGGTACTCCCTTCATCAAGATGGAGTCGGGTGCCGCCAGATCCAGCAGGTCGGTGGAGAGCTCGATGAATGATTCCGACGCGTGCAGCGCGGCCATCGTTCCGAGACCGGTATCGGGTTGCCCCTCGACCGATGCCCAGAAGCCGCGTTTCTGGAGACCTCTCGAGACCTGCGCCTGGGTGATTCCGCGGGCGAGGCGCTCGCGAACCCGCGGGTCGTCGAACACCGGACGCCCGCGGCGCTCGGTTTGCCGCGCCCACGCGACACCGGCCTCGACCATTTCGCGCATGTCGCCGTAGTGGCCCTCGCCTCCGCTGCCGCCGTGTTCGAGGCCCAGCGCGTGACCGAGCACCGCCCAGCCGCCGTCGACGTCCCCGATGCGGTAGCGATCGGGAACGCGCACGTCGGTGTAGTAGGTGGCGTTCGTGCGCTCGTCGGAGATCGTGAAGATCGGCTGGATGTCGATGCCCGGTGTATTCAGGGGGACGAGGAACATCGTGAGTCCCTTGTGTTTGTGCGCGTCGGGATCGGTACGGGTGAGAAGGAACACGTAGTCGGAGAGATTCGCGCCGCTCGTGAACATCTTCTGCCCGTTGATCACCCAATCGCCGCCGTCCTTCACGGCGCGCGTCTGCGCCGCCGCGACGTCCGAACCGGCGGCGGGCTCCGAGTAGCCGAGGCTGCAGATCGCATCGCCGCGCGCGATCTCGTTCAGCACCTCGAGCTTCAGATCTTCACTCGCAAACTCCATCAGGGTCTCGGCAACCATGCGGGTGGTGATGATGGCGTGCATCCCCCAGCCGACCCGACGGAGCTCCTCCTCGAGCATGGAAGCCTCGTAGGGGTCCCGATCCTGCCCTCCGTACTTCTTCGGCCACATCGGAAAGAGCATGTTGGCCTCGGCCAGCTGCCGTTGGAAGCCCGGGTGGTGTCCGTCCCAGCTGAAGTGGGCGTGGGCGCGCAGCTCATCGGTGAGGTGTTCCTCGAGGAACTCGCGCACCTGCCGGCGAAACGCCTCGGCCTTCTCGCCGAGTGAGAAATCCATCTCGATGTCGCCCGCCCCGGGGAGAGCCGGATCTTCGCCGTCCCACAGGCGCGCGGCCACCTCGAGATACTCGTCGCGCGGATCACCGCCGAGAAGCGCCCAGGCCTTGCCGCGCCGCAGATAGAGCTGGATGTCGTACTCGAGCGAGAGCCCGTAGCCACCAAAGGTGTGAAGCGCGTGAGCCACCGCCACCGTCGTGGTCTCGGCCGCCCACGCGAGCGACATGGGAATCAGCGCGCCGGCCTCGTGGTTCCCGATGGATAGCGCCCAGATCGCCCACCAGACGAGCGTGCGTCCCCCTTCGATGTTCGTCATGTCGTTCGCGAGTGGGTGGGCGATGGCCTGGAACGAGCCGATCGGCCGGTCGAACTGAACCCGCTCGGTCGCGTACTCGGCCGCAATCTCGACCGCGCGCTGCGCGAGCCCGCACAACGCCGCCGCCATCAGGAGCTTCCACTCCTCTCGCGCCGCCGAGTACGCGTCGACGGCGTCACGCCCGCGCGCGAGGACGGACCGCTCGCCCGTCCCGCCGCGCAGCGCCCACGACGCCACGGAGCCGCTGCCGAGATTCGGCAACGCCTCGGTCGGCTCGCCCCGCGCGATCAGGACGAGTTCGTCGCCGTCGAGTGCCAGGGCAGCATCGGCTGCCGCACCGCCCGGAACCAGCTGCGTGCCGTTCTCGGAGACGGGCAGCAGCGCGAGTGTGACCAGCGCCGAGCCGTCGAGCGCCCGATCGAGGGCGTCACTCGCGGGACCCGTAGCGAACCTCGCCAGGACGGAGCAGGCGACGATCGATTCGAGGAGCGGACCCGACGCGAGGTATCGGCCCGCCTGTTCGGCGACCAGCGCGACGTCGAGCAGACTCGAGCCGGCACCCCCGCGCGCCTCGGGGACCCGCATCCCGACGGCTCCGGTATCGACGAGCGCCTTCCACAGGACCGCGTCGAACCCCGTCGGCTCCGCGGCGCGAACGCGCTGCGGACTCGATTCGTTGCTGAACAACTGCGCGAAAGTATCGCGGAGGAGTTCCTGCTCCTGGGTGAGGTGGAGATTCATCGTCGGTCGTCCCCTGATCGCCCGCTGGCGCGGGACATCATACACGCCGGAAATGGCGCGCCGAAGCCCGCCTGCCAGCCTCCACTCGGCTCCGTCTCGCTGCGCGCTTCGCCTGCAGAGCGCGTCTTGTTCCCAGAAGCCGACTCTCGAGTCGGCTTCCTAGCTCCCCTCGACCTCCGACGGCGCGAAGCCGCGGGCGAGATCGAACCACAGGGTCTTCTTCAGCTCGCCGAAGATTCCGCGCTCCTTCGTCGCCAGCTCGGCGGCGAGCTTCTTCGCGTCGCTGAGCAACTCGGCCTCGGGCGCGCTGGCGTCGACGAAGCCAGACGCAATCGCCTCGTGCGCGTCGTATCGCTTGCCCGTCAGTACGGCGTCGCGCAGCGTCTTTGCGGGAAGCTTGGCTCGGAGCAACGCCATCATGGGCGGGGCGATCGGCACACCGACGTCGACCTCGGAGATACAGATCCAGCCGCGGTCCTCGCGCATCACCCGGTAGTCACAGGCCATCGCGATCATCGCGCCGGCGGCGAAGGCGTGCCCGTTCAAGGCGGCGACGATCGGCAGGCGGTTCGAGAGCAGCCGGTTCAACAGACGGAAGAGCTCGGTGCCGAAGCCGCGCGCGTCCTCGCCCTCGAGTCCCATCACGACGCTGATGTTGAGCCCGTTGTTGAAGAACTTCCCCGAACCGGTGAGGACGATCGCTCCGGGCCCGCCCGCCTCGCTCTCGACCTCGTCGAGCGCAGCGTGGATCGCTCGCAGGAAGTCGGGATCGACCTGGTTCTGCTGGTGGTTCATCGTGATGACGTGGATGTCGCCGTCCCGACTCAGATCGATCATTCGCAGCACTCCTTTCCCCGCACCTGTAGCCGATACACGGCTTTCCTGCCCGATCCCACCGACCTGCCGTTGCTCGAGCGGGTGGGCCGCCCCGTGGTGGTGAACGCGAACCCACGGAGCGGGGAGTCCCCCGGCGAGCGGCTACTTCGCGGCCCGCTTGTGCTTCTCCAGACGCGAGGTCATCCGCTTGCTTGCCTGCGGCGGCAGCTGCCGGATCATGGCTTCGTAGAATGCGATCAGCTCGGGGGAGCCGGGCTCATAGGTGTTCTCCAGCAGATCGATCCCCTTCTTCATGTTGCGCTGCATGCCCGCCCGGTCCCTCATTTGCATCGACGCAATGGCCAGACCCACGTACGAGGCGGCGATTTCATCTTGATGGTCTCCCTCGGCCTGATCGAGGATGTCGATCGAGCGCTTCAGCAACTTTCGAGCGCTCGTGAACTTCTTGGCCGCGACCCGCTCCGCGGCAGCATCCCGGTGTGCGAACGCCGATTCCACCGATATCGCACCCGTCGCCGCCTCTACCAACGCGATGCGGCGCCCCTGCGTGGCGCGCGCCGCTCCGTGGTCCCCCGCTGCTGACTCGGCCTTGGCCTGCGCGAGTAGCGGTACCGCCACCTCGATCGACCCCTTGCCGTGGACTGCCTCCGCATTCGAAACTGCGATCTCGAACGCGGCCCGTGCGCGCTTGTGATCCTTGCGACCGAGCTGGAGCGTACCCACGTTGATCGCGAGAACGCCGATCTCCGGGTCGTTGATCTCGCGCAACTTGCGCGCGAGCGCCAGCGCCTTTGTCTCGTGCTCCGCAGCCGCGTCGAGATCACCAGTGGCCATCGCCGCTTGCGCCTCGTCGTGTTCGTCGGCAACGGCGTCGGCGATCGCCGGGCCTGGGAGAACCAGACCGATGGCGAACAAGGCGATTGTCAGATCGGTCAAACGAGGCGTGCGCATCGCGTTCGTTCCTCTCGTGTCTCTGCTTCCGCCGGAGCGCGCGCCGATGGCCCGTTCCGGGGTCCCGACAGAAGACCGGTTCCATCGGGGTCTTCCGTCGCTTTGCGGTGCCTTCGAGGGCCTTATGACGCGCAAGATGTCAAACTGGAGACGGGCGGGTCAACCGGCCCCCGAGCCAGCATCCGCTGCGCGTCGGAGCGTATTCTGGGCGAGCGCCGGTTCGCGATCTGGCGCGCCAGCGCGTTGGCAGATCGACGAGTCAGCAGGAATGGAGGCGAGCGGTGAGCGACCAGGAAGGGATCCCCGAGCTGCTGCATTCGCTGCGCTCCCAGGCGGCCCAGCGCGGCACGAGCCACTACCTCGATCTCCCGGCGACCCCGATGAAGTGGGTCTTCGAAGCCGGGCTCCCCGACCCGGCAACCTTTCCCATCGACGATTTCGCGCGCATTGCCGAACGCGTGCTACGCGAAGACGCGGACGACGGGCTCCAGTACGGCAGCGGCGTCTCCGGCTCGATCACCTACGGCTGGGAGGGACTGCGCGACGTCATCGCCGCGCGCACGAGCGCGAGCACCGGCCGCGCGTTCGGCCGGCGCGAAGTGATGCTGACGTCGGGCGGAGTACAGGCGCTGACCGCGACGTGCCGCGCGTTCCTCGATCCGGGCGATTCGTTCGCCGTGGAGGCGCCCACCTGGAACGCGGTGCTCGGTGCGGCGCGCGTCGCCGGCGCCGAGGCGGTCGCGATCCCTCTCGACGACGAAGGGCTGCGCCTCGACCTGCTCGAAGCCCAGCTCGAGCGTCTGTCCGCACAGGGTCGGCCCCTCAAGCTGCTGTACACGATCTCGACCTTTCACTCCCCCGCCGGTGTCTGTCTGTCGGAACCGCGCCGGCGACGCCTGGTCGAACTCGCGCGCGAGTGGCGCTTCGTGATCCTCGAAGACGACGTCTACGGCGAGCTCCGTTACGACGGCGAACCGCTGCCCTCGATGCTGTCGATGGACACGGCCGGACTCGTGGTGCGCGTCGAGAGCCTCAGCAAGACGCTCGCGCCGGCGCTGCGCATTGGCTGGGTGACGGGCCACGCCACGGCCCTCGAAGCACTGGCGATCGTGCGCGGCGACCTCGGTGTGTCGCAATGGATCGCGCGCATCGCCGAGGCATACCTCGAGGAAGGTCTCTACGAGCCCCATCTCGCCGAGGTCATCGCGCTCTACCGCGCCAAGCGGGACGCCTGCGTGGCGGCCCTCGAGAAACACTGCCCCGACTCGCTGCGCTTTGCGAAGCCCGACGGCGGCTTCTTCTTGTGGTGCGATCTCGACGCGCGCTACGACGGCCGCGAGGTCTTGAAGCACGCGCTCGCGGCGGGCGTCGTGTGTCGCCCGGGTGAGGAGTTCTTCGGAGATCCCGACCAGGGCCGCCAGTGGTTCCGGCTGTCGTTCGTGACGCCGCCCCTCGAAGAAATCGAACCCGGAATCGCCGCGCTCGGCGAAGCCATCCGCAACAGCGCGCGCGCCTAGGCGGCCATCGCAATCAGGCCGCGGAGCGTGCAGCGGATCGGCATCCGCTCGGCGCCGCCGTGGCCCTCTCCTCGCTTCGACCGCTCAGCCGCGCGTGAGCAACAGGGTTCCACCGGGAGCGCCGCCGCCGGTGGCGACGATCGCCACCTCGGGATCGCCCGCCACCTGGCGCGCACCCCCCTCGCCCCAGAGCTGCACGCACGCCTCGTGGAGGAAGCCGTAGCCGTGCAGCCGACCCGCGGAGAGCTGTCCGCCGTGCGTGTTGAGTGGTAGCTCGCCATCGCGGGCGATGCGCTTGCCGCCCTCGATGAACTGCGCGCCCTCGCCCTCTCCGCAGAAGCCGAGTCGCTCGATCCAACACAGGCAGTTGAAGCTGAAACCGTCGTAGATCTGTGCGACGTCGACGTCGGACGGTTGGAGGTCGGTGCGCTCCCACAGCGAGCGCGCAGCGCCCTCGAGGAGCGGCTCGTGAGTGAGGTCGGCCTGGTCCCAGCTCGGGCGCTCGCTGATCTGGCAGCCCACCGCCTCGAGGCGCAGCGGGTTCGCGCGGCGTGTGTCGCGCGCGGCGTCGGCGTGCGAGATGATGATCGCGACGGCGCCGTCGCAGGGGACGTCGCAGTCGTAGAGACCGAAGGGCGTGGTGATCATTCGCGCGCTCAGGTACGCGTCCATGTCGAGTGGGTCGCGGTAGATGGCCTTCTCGTTGAGCGCGGCGTTCTTGCGACCGTTGAGAGCGATCTGCCCGAGTTGCTCGCGCGTGGCCCCGTACTCGTGGAAGTAGCGGCTCGCGAGCATCGCGATCCAGTTGGCGGCCGACGATGCGCCGAACGGGAGCCGCCACTGCGCGTCGCCTCCGACGCCGCCGCTCCCGCGTGCCGGTTTGAGGGTTCCCGAACGAACCAGCGCCTGGTGGGTTCCCTCCCACACGCAGCGGAAGCACAGCACGTGGTTGCACAGCCCCGCCGACACCGCGAGCGCGGCCGTCGCCACCGACCCGGTCTGTCCGGAGACCTCGCTGCCGCCGTTGAACCACTTCGGACGCACGCGCAGGATGTCCTCGACATCGACCACGCCACCGCTCGACATACCGGCCGGGAACATGGGACCCGGGTAGGTCGAGAGGCCGTCGATGTCCTCGCGGGTGAGCCCCGCGTCGTCCATCGCGGCCAGGCACGCGTCGATGGTGAGCTCCATGGGGTCGCGCATCAGGCGGCGTCCGACGTCGGACATCCCGATGCCGGTGATCCTGACGTCGTGCTCGAACTTCTTCATCACCTCTCGGGGTCTCGTCGGGGTCGGTTGACACGATAGCCCGTGCGCACGCAGGCTGTCCCCATGGCCGAATCCCTCGCTCCCGTCAAGATTGGCGTGCTCGACGACACCCCGTCGCCGGGCATGAACCGCGAAACCTTCGACCGCGTGGCGCGACTGGCCTTCGGCGACGTCTCGCGGCGCTTCGCACGACCCGTGGAGTTCGTCTTCGAGCGGGTGGACGGCCTGCCGTGGGGCAGCGCGAAAGCCCTCGAGGACGGCTACCGCGCGCTGGTCGACGCCGGGGTCATCGCCATCATCGGGCCCGCCATGGGCGACGACGCCACCGTCGCGACCGAACTCGCGGACCGAGCCGAGATGCCGACGATCAACTGGGCGGGCACGGAACGCGGTCGCAGCGATTTCATGTTCCACCTGCAGATCGGCTCCCACGAAGACGAGCCGCTGCTGCTCGCCCGCTACCTCGTCGACCACTCTCTGCGCAACGTCGCCGTGGTGGTCGAGCGCGCCGTCATCGGCCAGCGTTACGGGCGCTTCTTCGAAGAGGCGTGCGACGCCCTCGAGATCGACATCAGCACGCGCCTGAGCAGCACGCCGGGTGAGACGGACTTCGGCCCGACGCTCACCGCGCTCGAGAAGTCCAACGCCGACGCCATCGTCTTCCTCGGCCTCGGACACACCCATCCCCCCATTGCCGAGGGGCTGCGGGCGTTGGGTCACCCCGGACCCTGGCTCACGAATTCATACGGGATGTTCGGCTGGACGAGCCCCGAGAGCGCCGCCGCTCTCGACGGCTGGATCTACGTCGACCAGGTCTCGGATCGCAATCCCGCCTTTCGGTCGGTGGCCGAGCGGCTCGGCGTCTCTCTCGAGAAAGGACCCATCAGCGTCTTCTTCCTGGTCGAGCTGCTGCGACTCATCGCGGAGGGTCTCGCGCGAGCCCCGGAGCTCACACGCCGCGGCGTTCGCGACGGACTCGAGCGCATCAAGCCGCTGCCGTCGGCCCTCGGTGCGCCGGGTACATTCGCGGGCTTCGGGCACTTCGAACGCGGCGCCCTCAAGGGCCCGTACCTGGTGCTGCGCCGCTGGCAGGACGGTCGCTCGCTCGAAGTCGATTGAGACGCCGCGCACCCGGCTCGCCTCGAAGAGCGTAGAATGCGGACCCTTTCCGCATCCCCGAAACTCCGACGGAGGCGAACGCCGTGAAGAATCTGTTCAGCTACGAGGGCAAGCGCTGCCTGATCACCGGTTGTTTCTCCGGCATGGGCGAGGCTACGGCTCGTATCGTCCAGTCGCTCGGCGGCGAGGTCGTGCCCGTCGACATCAAGAAGCCCACGACGTTTCCCTTCGAGAAGTTCTACGAGGTCGATCTCAAGGACCCCGTGGCCATCGAGCAGATGGTCGCCGACGTGGCTTCGGGCGGTCCCATCGATCGGCTCTTCTACTGCGCGGGGCTGCCCAACACATTCGACCGCCTCGACATCATGCTCGTGAACTTCGTCGGCCTCCGACACACCGTCGAGACCGCCGTTCCCCACATGCCCCGCGACGCTGCGGCAGCGAGCATCTCGTCTGCCGGCGGCATGGGCTACCTCGGGCAGATGCAGAACATCCTGCCGTTCCTCGCCACCCAGGGCTTCGCCGAGGGCAAGAAGTGGCTCGAGGAGCACCTCGACGACGGTTGGATCGACGGCTACGCGTCGTCGAAGATGTGCACGATCGTCTACACGCTGCAGCGCGGACCGACGCTCACGACGGAGACGGGCGTCCGCCTCAACTGCATCAGCCCCGGCCCGACCGACACACCGATGATGCCCGCGTTCGTCGAGGCCACGAGCCAGGAGTTCATGGACAACTACCCGAAGCCCGTGGGCCGCAACTCGACCCCGGAGGAGCAGGGCTGGCCGATGGTATTCCTGAACAGCGACGCCGCGAGCTACATCTCCGGCGAGAACCTCTACACCGACGGCGGAACCGCCGGCGGTCTGATGACCGGTTCGGTGAAGCTCGACATACCGGCCGGCATGGGCGACTGACGCCTACTGGATATCGAGCGTATTCACGAGCGCCCGGCGGGCTCGAACAGCGGCAACCAGGTGTCGCCGCACTGCTCGAATACCACCTGCACGGGCATGCCGATCTCGACGTCCTCGGGATCGCAGTGGACGACGTTCGTGGTGAGTCGCACGTACGGAGCCTCTTCGATCTCGACGATGGCG
>JABSQW010000475.1 GCA_013215605.1 Myxococcales bacterium | reverse complement strand
GGACGATGCATCGTTCATGCGAATGATGATCCGCGAGATCGTAGAAGAAGAGGGCTACGAGGTCGTCGGAGAGGCAACCGACGGCGTCGAGGCCATGGATCTGTTTCACGAGCTGCACCCCGACATCGTGACGATGGACATCGTGATGCCGCGCCGCTCGGGGATCGACGCGGTGCGTGGCATCATCGAGGTCGACTCGAGTGCGAAGATCGTCATGTGCACCGCGCTCGGCCAGGAGACCCTCGTCAAAGAGTCGCTCGAAGCCGGTGCGCTCAACTTCATCGTCAAGCCCTTCAAGCCCGACGACGTGCTCGAAACCCTGCGTCAGACCCTCGAGAAGGAGATCTAGACGTTGGACATGGCGAAGTACCGCGCGGTGTTCGTCGAGGAAGCGACGGAGTATCTCGCCGAGATCAGCCGATCGCTCTTCGAGCTCGAGAAAGAGCCCGCGAGCGGAGAGGCCATCGATCTCATCTTCCGAATGGCCCATTCCATCAAGGGGATGGCGGCGTCGCTCGACTTCGCGTCGATCACGCAGACCGCCCACGCCCTCGAAGACCGCATGCAGATCATCCGAGAGGCCGGAAAGATCCTTCCCGGCGGGGAGCTTGCCGAGCTCTTCGAGGGCCTCGAAGCGCTCGAGGCCATGGTAGCCAGCGTGCGCGAGACCGGTGAGGCGCCGGCCGAAGCGATGGTCGCAAAAAAAAAACTCCAGATGAGCTGAGCGCGTCGGAGTCGGCGGCCGCCGATTCCGCGACGCCCGAGAAGCCCGCGTCGCGCGCATCGATCGTCGAAGCCCCCGCGCCGCCACCCTCCGTTCGCGTCAACACCAAGACCCTCGATCGCTTCCTCTCGACGGTCGGCGAGGTCATCCTCAACTCGAACCAGCTCCGGACCGCCGCCGCCGGCGAAGCGGCGAATCCCGCCACGTTTGCGTTGGGCCTCGACCGCATGGACCGTGTGGTCGGAGAGCTCCAGCGCCGAGCGATGGAGCTGCGCACGACGCCGCTGCAGCGCATCGTCGAGCCACTGCAGCGCACGGCGCGAGAGATCGCGCGACGCCTCGGCAAGCGCGTCGAGGTGATCGTTCTCCACGCGGATGTCGAGCTCGATCGCTCGATCCTCGACCGCCTGAGCGACCCCCTCGTGCATCTGATCCGCAACGCGGTCGACCACGGTATCGAGATGCCCGACGTACGCGTCGCCTCCGGAAAGGAGGAGACGGGCCGCATCGAGATCGAGGCGTTTCGCGAGAAGGATTCGATCCGAATCGAGGTCCGCGACGACGGCGCTGGCATCGACCTCGACTCGGTGCGCGAGCACGCCGTCGAGGCGGGACTGCTCATCGCCGACCTCGCCGAGGACCTCCCGCCCGATGAGATCGCAGCGTTCGTCTTCCATCCGGGCCTGTCCACGGCAAAGGAGGTGTCCGACCTCTCGGGCCGCGGCGTTGGCATGGACGCGGTGCGCGCGACGATCGAATCACTCGGGGGAAGTGTCGACCTCACGACGCGGCCCGCTTGCGGTACGAACACGATGCTCCGCGTTCCTGTCACTGCGGCCATGCAGCGGGTGCTGCTCGTCGGGGTCGCCAAGGAGACGCTCGCGATTCCGGTCTTTCGCGTAGAGCGCGTCATCGAAGTCGATCGACGCGACATCGAGAAGAGCGGCGACGAGGCCTTCGTGCTGGTCGATGACGACCCGATCCCGGTCCTGCGCCTCGCCGATCAGATGACGCTCGAGTCCGAGCGGCGCACCGACGAAGCGGGAGACGCCGTCGAGATCGGCCGTCGCCACGGCGCCGAGCCCTCGCGCGCGACCCTCGTGCTGGTCGACGTTCGCGAGGAGCGCATGGCAATCCAGGTCGATCGCGTGGCGGGCCAGGCACAGATCTACGTGAAGCCGGTGCCCGAGCTGCTCGTCCACGTGAAGGCCCTCGCCGGTCTCACCATTCTCGGAGATGGTCGACCCGTCTTCGTGCTGGATCTCAACCAGCTGGCATGAGTGACGGGGACGCGCCGAAGGCGCTCGACACGGATCGACTCTGCGAGCTCACGAGAGCGAGCGCGGACGCGTCGTCCCATGCCTTTGCGCAGTTCTCCGGTCTGCCGCTCCGCGTCTCCGAGACTTCGGCGATCTCCGCCGAAGCGCCGCTCGAACCGGGCCGGTGGCCGAAGGGAATCTTCTTCGACATCGAGGGCAAGCTCGAGGGGCAGATCGGCATTCTGCTGTCTCCAACCCTTTGCGAGGCAGTGGAGGGAGTCGCCTCGGGTCGCGGGCTCACCGACGCCCTCGATTCGATGCTCCTCGAGCTCGGCAACATCGTGGCGTCGCAGACGGTGTCCGCGATTGCCGACGGAGTCCGCGGTCGCATCGTGCTCTCGATCCCGCATCTGGTGACGGAAGGCGCCGACCGAGAGCTCGCCTGGCGTATCGCCCACGGTTCGCACGCGGCGGCGACCGCCGGCCTGCAGCGGATCGACGCGGCTTTCACTGACGAGAGCGGCAGCCACTGTGCACTCGTCATTCTCGTGCCACAGCCAGTGCTGGACGCAAGCTCGCGGAGCGTTTGATACCGTCCCAGAATGGCGGACGCTCCATGAATCGCGAACGACTTCGCGAGCTGCTCGATGCTCTGCGCCGGGGCGATCTCGACACCGACGACGCCCTCGAGGCGTTGGCGCGGCTCCCGTTCGTCGACACACCCGCCGCGCGCGTCGACACGCACCGCGCGCTGCGCCAGGGCCTTCCCGAAGTGATCTTCGGACCGGGAAAGACGCCCGAGCAGATGGTCGACATCGTTCGCGTCCTGCGCGACGCGGAGCAGAATGTCCTCATCACGCGCCTCGAAGCCCCCGAGGCGGAAGCGGTTGCGGGCGGTCTCGGCACCGGAGAGTACGACTCGGTGTCGCGCCTGTTCTGGGTGGGACCGTCGGAAGTCGCCATCGAGGGCAAGGGGACCATCGCGGTCGTCAGCGCCGGTACCGCCGACATCCCCGTCGCGGCCGAAGCCGCGGGCGTCGCGCGGCGCTTCGGCAACAAAGTCGACCAGCTCATCGACGTGGGCGTTGCTGGCTTGCACCGCCTGCTCGCTTCGAGCGACGTTCTCCGCTCGGCGCGGGTGTTGATCGTCGTGGCGGGGATGGAAGGCGCCCTGCCCACGGTGGTGGGTGGACTCGTCGACAAGCCCGTCATCGCCGTGCCTACGAGTGTCGGCTACGGTGCGGCGTTCGGCGGCGTCACGGCGCTCCTCGGGATGTTGACGAGCTGTGCGTCGAACGTCACCGTGGTGAACATCGACAACGGATTCGGTGCCGCCCATGTCGCGACGCTCATCAACCGGCTCTGAACTCTCGGGCGCGCGTTCGGGATCGCGCACCCGCGCGTCGAACGTGAAGACCGGGCGCCTGCTTCACCTCGACACGTTCTCGGGCATCGCGGGGAACATGTTCATCGGCGCGCTTCTCGACGCGGGACTCTCGCGCCGGGATCTGACGGAGCAGCTCGCCGGCCTCGGCGTGCCCCACAAGTTGAGGGTGACGAACGTCCACCGCGGGGCGCTCGCCGCCCGGTATGTCGAGGTCGTCGTGCCCGGGGCGAAGCCCCGGCGTCGCGCGGAGGTTGCATCGAAGCAGCGAGCGAAGAGCGGCGGACACCCGCACGGCCGCCACTACGTCGAGATCGTGAAGCATCTCGAGGCCGCCGACCTCGATCCGCCGGTGCGCGAGCGCGCGCTCGCGATCTTCGAGGCCCTCGGCCGTGCCGAGGCGCGTGTGCACGGTACCCGCCTCGAAGACGTGCACTTCCACGAGGTCGGCGCCGTCGACGCGATCGTCGACGTCACGGCCGCGTCGATCGGTCTCGCTTGCCTCGGCATCGACCACGTCACCGCCACGCCCGTCGCGCTCGGAGGGGGCACGGTGAAGACGCAGCACGGGCTGCTTCCGCTGCCCGCGCCGGCCACCCTCGAACTTCTGCGCGGTGTGCCCACGGTGCCCGCCCACGTATCGTGGGAGACGGTGACACCCACCGGTGCCGCCATCCTGCGCACGATCGTCGACGACTATCGATCCCTCCCCGCCATGACCGTCGACGCGATCGGCCACGGAGCGGGCAACGACCGGGACGGTCCGATGCCGAATGTGCTGCGCGCGGTGATCGGTCGCGACAGCGC
>JABSQW010000474.1 GCA_013215605.1 Myxococcales bacterium | reverse complement strand
GAGTCGAACACCCGACTTCCCACACCCACGCTCGCGCCACGCCCGACGCAGAGCTTCCGCTTCGCGCTCAGGTGGCAGCCGTTCAGGAACGCCTTCGGCCCGATCTCGATGTGCGCCCCTTCGAAGGCGATGACGTGAACGGCCCCGACATCGGTGCGCAGCCACGCCCCCTCGCCGACGTCGACGAGAGCGCCCGGGCCGAGGGAGAAGTGGAGCGCCCCGGGGATTCGGTCGGTGACGGCGCCCTTGCGGATCCGCAGCCTCGCTCCGGACTGCATCTCGATCCGCGCGTGGGCAAAGCAGGCGCTCGCTCCCCGCTCGACCTCCAGGCCGGGATGGCGGCGCCGAAGCCACGCCAGGCGGAGCCGATCGAGCGCGTGGAGCACGTGGAGTTCGACGCGTCGGGCGGTGCTCGTCATGCTCCCCCGTCGCCCTGGCGTCGCGGGATGGGGCGTCAGCGCGGGGCGTTCTGACCTTCGCGGAGACGGAAGGTGATGAACCCGTGGGTAGGATCGTAGGGAGAGACCCCGACTTGCACGCGGTCGCCCGGAATCACCCGGATGCGGAAGCGACGCATGCGTCCGGAGAGCTGGGCGGTGACCTCCTGGCCGGTCTCGAGGACGATCCGATAGCGCCCGCCCCCGAGGATCTTCTCCACGGTACCGGTCGCCTGGATCAGATCGTCTCTCGCCAAATCTCGCCTCCCGGGTCTCGACGGGGTTCCGCGAGTCGACCGAATCGACCCGCCGGCCCGGCGCCGCGTGCAACTTAGCCTCTCCCGGGCACGGCCGCACCGGCGCTGGCGCCCTGAGGGCGCACCCCATGGCCTCTCCGTCCCGCCCCCGTGGAAGCGCTCGACGCACCTGTTGTAGCTTCTATCTGAATCGGAGAGGTGGCGGAGTTGGTCGAACGTGCCTGACTCGAAATCAGGTGTACTCGCAAGGGTACCGTGGGTTCGAATCCCACCCTCTCCGCCAACAACGATGTGAATGCCTGCACAGAGCCGCGATCGCAGGGTCCCGTTCGATCACGAACCTCATGAACTCCGTCAGATCCGGAAGGAAGCAGCGGTAGCGGGGATTCGGTTGCGAGTGGGGGTGCCCTGCGATCCCGCCTCTGCGAAGAGTTTCGCGAGGATCATTCAACTCCCCGGCAGCCCCCCACGGTTCCAGGACCGCTGGGGCGGCCGTCGGCAATACCGGGTCGAACAAACGTGAGCTACGAGGTCATCGCTCGAAAATGGCGCCCGCAGAGCTTCGACGATGTGTCGGGACAGGACCATGTCACCACGCCGCTGCGCAACGCGATCCGCACGAATCGGATCCCCCACGCCATCCTGCTCACCGGACCGCGCGGTACGGGAAAGACCACACTCGCGCGCATCCTCGCCCGCTGTCTGAACTGCGAAAAAGGTCCCACCGAGACGCCCTGCGCTGTCTGCACGTCCTGCCACGAGATCGCCACCGGGAGGTCCACCGACGTCCAGGAGATCGACGCGGCGAGCCGCACCAGCGTCGAGGACGTGCGCCAGCTCATCGAGGCGATCCGCTACGCGCCGTCGCCGGGCAAGTACAAGATCTTCGTCGTGGACGAGGTCCACATGCTGTCGCAGGCTGCGTTCAACGCGCTGCTCAAGACGCTCGAAGAGCCGCCGCCGCGGAGCCTTTTCGTGTTCGCCACGACGAACCCCGAGAAGATCCCCGACACCGTGCGATCGCGCTGTCAGCGGTTCGATCTGCGGCGCATCTCGGCCGCGGAGATCGTCGCCAAGCTGTCGCTGATCGCGCACTCGGAGGGAATCGAGATCTCGGAGCGCAGCCTGATGGCCGTGGCGCGAGAGGGCGATGGCTCGATGCGCGACGCGCAGACGCTCCTCGACCAGCTCCTCGCGTCTGGCGAAAGCTCGATCTCCGACGACCAGGTGGCGGAGGTCCTCGACCTCGTCGACCGCCGCCTGCTTCTCGCGATCCTGACGGCGTGCTGCGACGGCGACGCCGCAGAGGCGCTCTCCGCCTGTATCCGTGCCAGCCAGAGCGGCATCGACGCGAAGCGCCTCGGCGACAACCTGCTCGGCCTGCTGCGCGACCTCGTCGTGCTGCGCGTCGCATCCCCGGCGACCGGACTCGTGGAGGGCAGCGGCGAGGAGATCGCCGAGCTGTGCGAGATCGCCGAGCGCACCGAAGTGCCCCGCCTGCGCCGCATGTTCCGCGCACTCCTCAAAGACCAGGAAGACCTCACGTGGGCGCCGCAGCCGATGGCGGTCCTCGAGATGGCCGTGGTGCGACTCGCCACACTGCCCGCGGGCGACGATGTGCAGCGCCTCCTCGGCCGCATCGACAACCTCGAGAAGCGCCTGTCGGCGGCGGGCGGGGGGTCCGCGCCGTCGAACGGGTCTGCGGGAGGGGGCTCGGGCGGCGGCAGCCGACCCGCGCGAGTCCGCGCCGCGGAAACCGACACGCCGGCCGCGCCCGGCGGTCGTCGCAGTCGTACCGATGCCGCCCCCGGACCGGCTCCGCAGCGACCAGCCCCGGAAGACGACGTCCACTCGGAAGAGCCCGACGCGATCGTGAGCGAGGCTCGCCCGAGTCCACCCCCGATTTCGTCGGCGCTGCCGGTGGTCTTCGATCGCTTGAAGGACTTCGTTCGGCGCGCGAATCCGGGCCTCGCAGGCGCCCTCGACGGAGGACGCCTGCTCTCGTACGAGCCCGGGGCGCTGCATCTCGCGGTTCCGCTGTCGTTCGCCGCGCGCCGCCTCGAAGACAAACGCGAGATCTTCGAGGGCCTTTGCGCGCAGCTGTTCGGTCGACCGACGCAGCTGAGCGTCGACGCCGACGATACCGCCAGCAGCGACAACGATGGACGGGATCGCGAAGACTCCGAGGCCCTGCGAAAGCTGAAACAGGACGCGCTCAACCACCCCGGCGTCAACGCAGCCCTCGAGGTCCTCGAAGGCGAGATCGTGGAGATCCGACCGATCTCTGGGAGTTCCGCGCCCGCGGCGACCTCCCGGGACGGCGCGCCGTGAGTCAACCCGACCTGGGCGCGCTCATGCAGAAAGCGCAGGAGATGCAGCAACGCCTGGCCAAAGTGCAGGCCGAGCTGGCGGCGCGGAGCGTAGAGGGCTCGTCGGGAGGCGGAATGGTGCGCGCCACCGTCACGGGCGGGCTGCGCGTCGTGTCGATCAGCATCGAGCCGACGCTCCTCGAAACGGGCGATCGCGACATGATCCAGGACCTCACCGCGGCCGCCGTGAACGCCGCACTCACGAACGCTCAGCGCATGATGCAGGAAGAGCTGCAGCGCTCCTCTGCGGACCTCGGCATCCCCAACCCGTTCCAGAACACCGGCGGCTAGCGTCGGGCCTCCGCTACTCTGCGCGCATGAAGAGTGCTCCCCCGATCGAGCGACTCGTGGCCGCGCTGCGTCGACTACCCGGCATCGGCGAGAAGTCGGCCACTCGCCTCGCATTCTTCCTGCTCGGCGCCCCGGAAAGGCTCGTGCGCGAGCTCGCAGAAGCCATTGCGCGGCTCAAACAGGAGATCGTGCTCTGCGAGGTCTGCTTCGACCTCACCGAGGCGTCGCCGTGCCCAATCTGCCAGAGCGAGACCCGCGACGGTTCGCTCGTGTGCGTGGTCGAAGAGCCCGCTGATCTCGCCGCGATCGAGCGCAGCGAGCAATTCTCCGGTCGCTACCACGTCCTCGGGGGCGTGCTCGCGCCCATCGACGGCGTGGGCCCGGACGATCTGCGCATCGGTCAGCTCGAAGACCGTGTTCGCAACGGCGAGATCACCGAGGTGATCCTCGCGACCAATCCCACGGCCGAGGGCGACGCCACCGCTCACTACATCGGCGACCGCCTGCGCGAGACCGGCGTCAAGCTCAGCCGCATCGCCTACGGGCTGCCGCTCGGAGGCGATATCGAGTACGCAGACCACGTCACGATCGGTCTGTCGATGCAGCACCGTCGCGGAATCGATTGAGGGGGCGGCGGT
>JABSQW010000473.1 GCA_013215605.1 Myxococcales bacterium | reverse complement strand
TACCCCTTCACGCGGGGCACCGCGCCAAACGGCTACCGCACCGACCTGTGGACGATGCTGCAGGTCACCGGCTTCGGAACCGGCGAAGACTGGGCGAAGCGCGGCCGATACATGCTCGACCAGGGGCTCTCCGGCCTCATCATCGAGTACGACCTCCCTACCACGAACGGTCTCGACTCCGATCACTCCTTCGCCGAGGGGGAGGTGTGCCGGGCCGGTACCGCCATCGACACGCTCACCGACATGGAAGCCGCCCTCGACCTCCCGTTCGAAAAGCTCGAGCACCTGACATCGGTGTGCAACGGCCCACAGCCCGTCAACCTCGCAATGATCATCGCGGCGCTCGAGAAGCACGGCGTCGACCCGGCATCGTTCACGCTGCAGATGCCGAACGCCATCCTCATCGAATACACCTGCGTCGGCCGCTACATCTATCCGCCCGTTCACGGTCTGCGCGTCGCCACCGATGTCATCGAGTACACGATCAAGAACCACCCCAACTGGGTGCCCATCGCCGTCGTGAGCGCGCAGCTCTACGCCGCTCGCGCGAACCCCGTCCAGGAGCTTGCCTTCGGCTTCTCGATCGCCATGCAGTACCTCGACAAGGTGCTGGAGCGCGGATTCGACATCGACGAGGTCGCCCCGTATTTCTCGTTCATCACGGGCCTCGACATGGACTTCTTCGAAGGGGTCTGCAAGCTGCGCGCGTACCGCAAGGTGTGGGCGCGTCTCATGCACGAGCGCTACGGCGCGAAGAAGCCCGAGAGCTTGCACCTCCAGCTGATGAGCTCGCCGGGCACGATGTCGATGACACTCCAACAGCCGCTCAACAACATCGCTCGCCTCGGCATCCAGATGCTCGCCTGTGCGATCGGCGGCGGCGCGCAGACCATGACGTCACCCCTGCACGACGAGGCGCACGCGCTCCCCAGCGAAGAAGCCATCGCCGTGGGCGCAGCGATCCAGAACATCGTCGCCCACGAGGCGGGCGTTACCGACACCGTCGACCCCCTCGCGGGCTCGTACTACGTCGAGACCCTGACCAAGAAGATCGAAGATGCCGTGTTCGAGGAGATCGAGAAGATCGACGCCATGGGCGGCGCCCTCGCGGCCATCGAGGCGGGCTACTTCCAGAAGGAGCTCGCGCGCGAGCAGTACGAGCGACACCGCCAGCTCGAAACGGGCGATCGCAAGCTCGTGGGCGTGAACCACCTCCGGAAGGAAGAAGAGAAGCGCGAGATCGAGATCTTCGAGCTCGATTCCAACGCCGAGAAACGCCAGATCGAGCGTCTTCGGAAGGTCCGCGCCGAGCGCGACGCCGACGCCGTGAAGAGTGCCCTCGACCGCGTGCGCGAGGCCGCCCGCGGCGACGACAACCTCGTGCCCCCGATCCTCGACGCCGTGAAAGTGTACGCGACCCACGGCGAACTCTGCGACGTGCTCCGCGAGGCATTCGGCGAGTACCACCCGGACTCGCTGACCACGGGAGTCTGACGCTTCGCGCGAACTTCATTCGCGGCTGCGCCGAGGCCAACTGCGCGTCCCGGTGTCGCCATGCGGGCGGGGCCGCGACCGGCCGCGTAGAATCTGGGCACCGCGGTGGGGTCGAACACAGTGTCGGGCTCCGGGGTCCGGTGAGGTGGCGGATGAAGATGATCCTGGTCGCGTGCGTGCTGTGGGCTCTCGGATGCGGGGAGGCCGACCGCTCAACGCGCCCAGAGGGTGCACGGAGTGACGCTGCGGCAGGTGTCGATGAGCCCGAGCCGACCGGTAGCGGCACCGCCAACACGGACCCGCCCCGCGACAGGACGGGACCCCGGCCTCCGATCGACTCCTACCAGAAGGTGCGACTCACGGAGGAGGACGTCGAGCAGGGCCGCTACAAGAAGTACATGGGCGGGAAGGCGGAGACGTGGGACAGGCGCGGCGCCTTTCAGCTCCACCTCGCACGGGAGTTGGGTCTCGAGCCGAGTCACAAGTTCATAGACATCGGCTGCGGACCGATACGCGGCGGCGTGCACCTGATCGACTATCTCGAAGCGGGCAACTACTGGGGCTTCGACTACAACGAGGACTTCATCAGCGCCGCGAAGCAGATCGTTCGGGACCAGGGTCTCGAGGCCAAGCGACCCACCCTGCTCACCGTCCAGGAGTTCGACCCGACCCCGCTCGACAGCGACTTCGAGTTCGGCCTCGTATTCTCCGTACTGCAACACACCAATGAGCACAACAAGCGGCGATTCTTCGAGATGATCGACGAGGTCTTCCATCCCGGTGCCAAGGTGATCATCACCCACGCGAAGTGGTTCGATGAGAGCTATCTCGAGAGTGGCGTCTTCGAGGTAACGCGCGCGCTCGACTCTCTCGCCGTTTTGGGGAGCGACGAGACACCGATCGACTGGGGCTGGGACCCTGAGAAGCGCGACCGGATGTTTCCGATCGTCGAGCTCACGCGTGTACGCTGACTGAAAGCGCGAAAGCCCGAGGCGGCCATTTCCGCGCACTTTTCAACGACCGCCACCCCCATGGACTGCACACTCAAGGCCGGACCTCCACCCTGTGGATTCGCTTCGGCTTGCGGCCCACTTCGATGACAGAGACCACCGAGAGGTCCGTCGTATCGACGACGGTCACCTTGCCGCGGGGCTTCTTCTCCTCCTGCGTGGTGATGTAGACGAAGCGGCTGTCCGGTGTGAACGCCAGCCAGTTGGGCAGGTCGCCGACGACGACCGAGCCTAGCGGCTCGAGGTCGGGCAGCGAGTAGGCGTAGACCTTGCCGTCGATATTGCTGTTCGCCCAGAGCTGCTTCTGATCGGGGCTGATGCCGATGCCGTGACACTTGGTAAAGCTATCCGGGCTCGCTCGCTTCTCCGGCCATGTGATGCGCGCTGTTTCTCTGCCAGTCTCGAGATCCAGCTCCACGAAGCCGTGGAGCTGCGAGAACTGCACGTACATCTTCTTCAGATCATCCTTCAGTGCGGCGGGGCGCGGCTGGCCCGCGAGATCATAGACGCGGACGATTCGACGGGTGTCGGCGTTGATCTTGGCGATCTTCTTGCTGAAGATCGACGTCGCAAAGACCCACTCGCCATCGGCACTCGCGTAGGTGTTGTGGGGAGCGGTCATCACCGTACCGTCCGCCGGATCGATCATGGCGACCTGTCCGACCATCTCTGCTCGCCTCGTATCGACGATCACCTGACGTTGGCCCGCCACGTCTGGCACGTAGAGCAGGCGATCCTCGAGCACCAGGGACGGCTCGTTCAGCCGCGTACTGGGCATCCGCGGATCCGGGTTCGGTTCGATGGAAGCTCGCCACAGGATCCGATGGCTGCGCGTGTCGATCGCCAACACCTCGGGCACGCTCTCCAACGTGACATAGACCCGGTCCCCCGCGGCGGTGGGGGCGCTTCCGTGGGGTTGACCACCGACGTCGATGCTCGCGACGACGGACCGGGTCGCGTGATCGATGACGCTGACGGAGTGATCGTCCTCTCCGCTGTTCGCGACGAAGAAGCGAATCGCGTCGGCCTTCGGAGCGCTGCGATCGACGGCTCCGCCTGCTGACTCGGCGGTGGGGGTTTCGCAGGCCCACGAGGTCACGAGTGCCAGCAGGAGCGATGCAACGCGCGGGTTCGGTGTGGCGGTCAACGTCGATCTCCTCAATTGTCAGGCGCGCCCACTTCGATCCAGCGACGGATCGCGGCGACCTGAGAATCGCTCAGCAGGGCGTCGGGCGCTGGCATTGCCACGCCGCACGGCGGCTCCGTCGTGAGCTTCAGCAGCAGCAGGCTCGAATCCGGGTCGCCTGGCGCGACGCGCAGCAGGCCCCGATCGGCGCAGGCCGCGCCGGCCGCCGGCACGCCCACCAACGCGTCGTAGGCCCGATCGCGGCTGCCCAGCTGCAGTGCTCCCGCGGGAGCATCGCCGCCGTGGCAGAACGCTGCCGCGCATCCGACGGGCGTGAAGATCGTGTCGTAGAGGGTCGAGAACGTCGCCGCCGAAGGCGACTCGCCGCTCACAGCGGGTGGAGTCTGGGCAAGACTGGTCACGACCCACACCGCGATCACCAGGCCGAGTGTCACCCCGACCCACGAGCCAGGCACCCTCCGGTCGCAACGGGTGACACCGG